>NZ_BAABDJ010000034.1:29810-116538 GCF_039539565.1 Hymenobacter fastidiosus
AGCGGTAGAGATGCTTCGACTTCGCGGACGCCAGATGAGCATGACGTGCTGATAAGTCAAACTAATTCCTTCGGCCTACTTACTCCCACCCGGTAACCTCATGAACGATACGCCAACCCTCGCCCAGCAGATGGTAGCCGCCGCTCCCGTCGCCACCCGCAACGTAAACCTGAGCACGGACCCCAAGCGGATGGCCGTGATCAAAGTATGGGATGCCATGATTCGCGGTGCCCGTAAGTATGTCGAGTCGGAAGGCTTCCTGGCTATTCACAACATGCCCCACATTGTGGGCGTAACCGGCGCCTGCGAAAACACCGACACGCTGTTCACCATCGACTGGTACGACGGCAAGAAGATGTTCCTGCCTCAGTCCAACCAGCTCTACATCGAGATGCTGACCCAGGCCGTGGAAGGCGGCCGCGTGTACGGCGAAATCCAGAGCTTCCGCAAGGAGCTGAACGCCGACAACCGCCGCCTGGCGCAGTTCAGCCTGTTTGAAATCGAGCACGTAGGGGGCCTCGACGAGCTGCTCGGCCACCTGGCTGGTATCGTCGCTACGGCTTCGAAGCAAGTAGCCCAGGATTGCGCCAAGGAGCTGGCCCTGTTCGGCCGCGACGCCGCCGACCTGACCAACCTCACCTTTGAGCGCATGACCTACGCCGACGCCGTGGAGCTGCTCAAAACGGAAGGCTTCCCCGAGCTGGCGTGGGGCGACGACCTCGAGGCGCCGCACGAAGGTCGCCTGACCGAGCTGATGGGTCCGATGTTCGTGACGCACTACCCCGCCGACATCAAGTTCTTCAACATGCGCAACAACGACGACGACCCGCGGGTGGTAAACTCCTCCGACCTGCTGCTGCCCCTGGCCGGCGAATCGGCCGGCTCCGCCGAGCGCGAGTACGACGCCGAGAAGCTGCGCCACAAGCTGGTGACGTCCTCGATGCTGGAAGGCCTGCTGCGGCAGGGCATGAAGCTGTCGGACTTTGACTGGTACATCGACTTCCACCAAGAGCACGACGTGAAGCTGCACTCGGGGGCCGGCGTGGGCATGGCCCGCGTGGCCCAGTTCATCCTCGGCCAGACCGACATCCGGGACTGCGTGCCGTTCCTGATCAACCGCGACAACGTTATCTAACGAACTGCCTGACAGAACGCCTGGTTTCTACCGGGTGTTCTGCTTTTACGGCGGCTGAGCTTTTGACCGGCTGCCGGTCCGGACAAAGTATATAGGCCGTCCTGAGCCGGCGAAGCGTATGCTGAAGAACGGGATGGTGGGTTTCTGGTGAGAAAAGAGGCTGCCCCCCGCTTTCAGAAGTCTTCGTCAGCTCTGGAGGGCACTGGTATTTAACGCGCGAACTCATGCAACTAGGAACTCTTACGCTGCAAAATCCCATCTGCCTGGCCGCCGCCGCCTGGCAGCTGGAGGGGGCCGGTTATGAGCGGCTGGGTGCTATTTTCACCCGTACCGTCACCATGGAGCCCCGGCCGGGGCTGTACGAGGAAGGCATCTGGCAGGTGAATGAGCAAACCCTGCTCAACGCCACCAACATGCGCACCGAAAGCGCCGAAATTCTGGTGCAGGAGCATTTGCCTCACCTGCTGCGCTACGGCGTGCCGGTGCTGGTCAGCATCACGGCCCCGGGTATCCCCGGCTTCCGCAAGATTGCCCGCTTCCTGCAGCGCGAAGTCGGCCGCCAGATTGCGGGCGTGGAAGTGTACATCACCTGCTCGGATACGGGCCAGGGAGCCGACATCACGCCCCGGTTTGTGCGCGAGGCCACCGAGGCCGTGCGTAATGAGCTGGGCCCGGCAGCCAGTATCGTGGTGAAGCTGCCACCGTGGCCCGACCATATCCGGGGCCTGGCCCTGGGGGCCCAGCAGGGCGGCGCCACGGTGCTGGCCGCTACCAATATTTTGAAGTCGCTCCACCTGCCCGACGATGCCACGGCCGAGCCGCTGGTGGGCGGCCTGTCGGGGGAGGCGCTGCGCCCGGTGGCGCTGCGCTGCGTGTATGAGCTGGCCCACGACGAGCAGATTACGCTCCCGATTTTTGGTACGGGCGGCATCTTCACGGCCGGCCACGTTGCCGACTACCTGCGCGTGGGCGCCAGCGCCGTGCAGATTGCCAGCGGCGAATGGCTGGAACCCGGCCTGACGGCCCGGCTGGCGGCCGAATGCGCCAACCTCAAACCTGAAATTATATCGACGCGATGGAAAAGCTGATTCACCGGGTGCAGCACGCCAATACGCTGTTGTGCGTGGGCCTCGACCCCGTGGGCGACGACACCCAGGCCGCCCACCGGCTGGCCGAAGTTATTGACCAGACCAGCGGGTATGCCGCCGCCTTCAAGCCCAACCTGGCCTTTTTCCTGAGCCGGGAAGACGGCGTAAAGCTGCTGCGCGAAACCGTGCGGCGTGTTCCCGCCGGTATTCCGGTGATTCTGGACGGCAAGTTCGGCGACATTGCCAACACCGCCGACCACTACGCCCGCTTCGCCTACGACGTGGTAGGGGCCGATGGCGTGACGGTGAACCCCTACATGGGCGACGACGCCATCGTGCCCTTCGCCCGGCCCGGCAAGATGGTGTTCGTGCTGGCCAAAACCTCCAACCAACCCGTGCACTCCCTCCAGGATGTGGCCCTGACCCGTGGCGGCTACCTTTCCGACTGCGCCGCCGGCGTGGCCCGCAAGCTCGACGAGGAACACGGCGGCATCGGGCTGGTGGTAGGCGCGACGAATGCCGCGGCCGTAGCCCGGCTGCGCAGCCTGAGCCCGGAGCAGTGGTTTCTGGTGCCCGGCGTGGGTGCCCAGGGCGGTGATCTGGCCGCAACTCTCCGCGCCGGCCTGCGGCCGGATGGTTCAGGGCTGCTCATCAATACGTCGCGGGCGTTGTGGCAGGCGGCGGATGCCGGCGCCACGGCGCGGGAGCTGGTCGCGCAGATCAACCAGTTTCGGCCGGTAGCGGTGTAGTGCTATGCATAATGTCATGCTGAAATGGCGTCATGCTGAGCTTGTCGAAGCATCTCGCCCGCTTCGTTGAATTACTAATCTGCCGTCAGCACGCGAGATGCTTCGACAAGCTCAGCATGACGTTCTTTTTCAACAGCACATATTATCACTCTTGCCTTCCATCCCAACCTCCTTTTCCCCCGCTACTCTGGAGCAGCAACTGCTCCGGGAAGATGCGCTGCTGCGCGGGCACTTCCGCCTGTCCTCCGGTCTGCACTCCGATACTTACGTGCAGTGCGCCCGCTTTCTGCGCCGCCCCGATCTGGCCGCGCCGGCCGCGGCGGAGCTGGCCCGGCAGCTACGAGCCGCGGGCCTGCAGCCCGACGTGGTGGTGGGGCCGGCCATGGGCGGGGTGGTGATTGGCTACGAGCTGGCCCGGCAGCTGGGCGTCCCCGGCATTTTCACGGAGCGCGACGACGCGGGCCAGATGACCTTGCGGCGCGGCTTCACCATTGAACCGGGGCAGAAAATCGTCATTGCCGAAGACGTGGTGACTACCGGGAAGAGCACCAACGAAGTAGCCCGCCTGCTGACCAGCCTGGGCGCAGAAATTTTGGCCGTCGGGAGTTTAATTGACCGCACGGGGGGCAATGCTGAGCTAAGTTTTCCGAACTTTGCCCTGCTGCCGGTAACGGCGGCTACCTACGCACCCGATGAGTGCCCGCTGTGCCGGGCCGCTATTCCGGTGGTAAAGCCGGGCAGTCGGCCCGACAAAGCGTTTTCTTAAACCTACTGCGGCACAACCGGTGCCGAAGCAAGGCATTTTCGGCGTACTCAGTCCAGAGTATGCTTCCTCACGGTGGCGCTGGTGCCACGCGTGGGAAACCCGAAAAATAGACAAACACCTCCTTTTGGAATCGACCCCAAGAACCATCCAGCTTTTGCTTAAGCCCGGCCAACACGATGGCGAGGGCCAGCGCATCGCCGAAGCCGCCCAGCGCCACCTCGGCCTGACTACCGGCCGGGTGCAAAGCACGGCGCTCTACACGGTGCGCTACCCCCTGAGCCGCGCTCAGCTTCAGGCCTTCGCCACCCACTGCCTCCAGGACCCGGTGCTGCACGACGTGGTCCTGAATGAGTTTCGCCACGGCCCCGACTACCAGAGCTACATCCTGGTGGCTAAGCTGCCCGGCGTAACCGACGACGAAGGCATCTCGGCCCAGAACGCCCTCGGCGACTTTCTGAACGAGCCGCTCGACATCCACACCCAGCACATCTTCAGCAAGCGGCTCTACTTCCTGGAAGCGGCCCTGCCCGAAAGTAGCCTGCGCCGGCTGGCTCAGGAGCTGCTCGGCAACAAGCTCATCAACCGCTTCGAAACCGGCCCCATCACCTACATCCGCGACTACACCCCGCGGCCCGGTGGCGGGGCCGAACCGATTACGGACCTCGTCCCGCTGACCAGCCTCACCGACGAGGAGCTGATCAGGCTGTCGAGAGATAACCTCTACGCCCTGAACCTGGAGGAAATGCGGGCCGTGCGCGACCATTACGGGGCCATCAGTGCCGAGCGGCAGGCCGCCGGGCTGCCCCAGGACCCGACGGACTGCGAGCTGGAAATTATTGCCCAGACTTGGTCGGAGCACTGCAAGCACAAGGAGTTTTCGGCTCTCATCAAGTACACCGACGCCGACACCGGCGCGACGCACGAAGTAGACGGCCTGTTCAAGACCTACATCAAGGACGCCACCGCCGAAGTAGACCGCCAGCTGCGGGCCAACGGCAACGACTGGCTCATCAAGGTATTCAGCGACAACGCCGGGGCCGTGCGCATCAACCCCGAGTCGCTGTTTGTCTGGAAGGTCGAAACCCACAACTCCCCTTCGGCCATCGACCCCTATGGCGGGGCCATTACCGGCATTCTGGGCAACAACCGCGACCCGCTGGCCACCGGCATCGGGGGCGCCCGGCTGCTGTTCAATACCAACGTGCTGTGCTTTGGCAACCCCGAGTTTTCGGGCACGCTGCTGACCAACCAGCTTCACCCGCGCCGCATTTTCGAAGGTGTGCGCAAGGGCATCGAAGACGGCGGCAACAAGTCGGGAGTGCCCACGGTGAACGGGGCCATTGTGTTCGACGACCGCTACGCCGGCAAGCCGCTGGTGTACTGCGGCACCGGGGCCGTAATGCCGATGCAGCTGGCCGGGCTGGATTCGTGGGAAAAGAAAATTGACGCCCAGGACCGCATCATCATGGCCGGCGGCCGGGTGGGCAAGGATGGCATCCACGGCGCCACGTTCAGCAGCATCGAGCTGGACGAAACCTCCCCCGCCACGGCCGTGCAGATTGGCTCGCCCATCACGCAGAAGCTGGCCATGGACTTTCTGATCCTGGCTACGCGGCGCGGTCTGATCAAGTGCAGTACCGACAACGGCGCCGGCGGCCTGTCGTCCAGTATCGGCGAGCTGGCTACCATCAGCGGCGGAGCGGTAGTCGAGCTGGAAAAGGTGCCGCTGAAGTATCCGGGGCTGCGGCCCTGGGAAATCTTTGTGTCGGAGTCGCAGGAGCGGTTTTCGCTGGCCGTGGAGCCCGCCAGGCTGGACGACCTGCTGGCCCTGGGCCGGGAAATGGAAGTGGAGCTGACCGACATCGGCTACTTCACCGCCGACGGCTACCTCGATGTGCGCTTCGACGGCGCGTCGGTGGCTCACCTGGATATGGAATTCCTGCACGAAGGCGTACCACGTAAAGTGCTGGAAGCCGAGTGGCGCAAGCCGGAGGCCGCCGAGCCAAAACTGGCGGCTGACCTGAATTACACCGACGTCCTCACCCGCCTGCTCGGCTCACTTAACATCTGCTCCCGCGAGTCGGTGATCCGGCAGTACGACCACGAGGTGAAGGGCCGCACCATCATCAAGCCGCTGATGGGTGCCACGGGTCAGGCGCCGCAGGATGCGGCGGTGGTCCGCTTCAACTTCGAAACGTGGGAAGGCGTGGCCGTAAGCAACGGCATTCTGCCCCGCTTCGGCGACCTGGACGCCTACCACATGTCGGCCGGGGCCTTCGACGAGGCCGTGCGCCAGATTGTGGCGGTAGGAGGGAAGCTGCCCAACCTCACGTACGGCGACGGCAACTTCTGGTCCGTCAACGACAACTTCTGCGTGCCCGACTCGGTGTACGATGCCGTGGGCAACCCCGACGGCAAGCTCAAGCTGGCCAAGCTGGTGCGCATGTGCGAAGCCCTGCGCGATGCCACGGCGGCCTACTGCATCCCGCTCACCTCGGGTAAGGACTCGATGAAAAACGACTTCAAGGCCGACGGCGTCAAGATTTCGGTACCGCCCACGGTGCTGTACTCGATGACCGCCAAAATTGAGGACGTACGCCGCACCATCACCTCTGATTTCAAGCAGGCCGACGACGTCATTTATTTGCTGGGCGAAACCTACGATGAGCTGGGCGGCTCGGAGTTCTACCAGCTCTTCGGCGAGCTGGGCGCCAACGTGCCCCAGGTACGCTTCGCGCCGGCTAAAGCCCTCTACATTCTGATGGGTCAGGCCAACGATAAAGGGCTGATCCAGTCCTGCCACGACCTGTCGGATGGCGGGCTGGCCGTGGCGCTGGCGGAGGCTACGTTTGGCTACGGCTGTGGGGCGGCGGTAGAGCTGCCGGCAACCCCTCCCCAACCCCTCCCCCAAAGCGAGGGGCTTACGTTAGCCTCTGACCAAGACTCCACGATTACGTCTGGCACCCCTCCCTTTTGGGGAGGGGGCCTGCCGGTGCATACGCAGCTGTTTTCGGAGTCTCATTCCCGGTTTGTGGCCACGGTGGCGCCGGAAGATGTGGTGGCGTTTGAGCAGCACTTCGGCCCCCGGGCTACTCGTCTGGGCGTGGTGATGCCGGACGGTCAGCTCACAGTGCGCCACGGCGGCCAGACTGTTATTGCGGCTAGTACGGCGGCCCTGCGGCACGCGTGGACCAACGGCCCGGTGAATCGAATTATCGGCTTCGGCCAGCACGCAGCCGCGCAGTAACGCGTAGTAGAACAGATGGAAGAGAAACCTAAACTGCCCGATCAGAACACGCCCCCGCGGCCCCAGCACGAAGACCCGGGCTATGAGGTCGTGGATACGGAAGGCAACATCAAGCTGCCCGGCTTCAAAAGCGTCGACGGTGGCCACGAATCTACGGAGCCGCTGCCCGGCGCGGAAGACCAGTCGTCGGTCGAAAAACCAAAAACCAAAAACCAAACCCCGGTCCGGGCCCTGATTCTGACCGGGTTCGGCATCAACTGTGAGGAGGAATTTGCCGCGGCCTATACGCTGGCCGGCGCGGAAGCCACCATCGTGCACCTCAACCAGGTGCTGCACGGCCACGTCAGCATCCACGACTACGACATCCTGAACTTCCCCGGGGGCTTCAGCTTCGGCGACGATCTGGGTTCGGGCGTAGTGCTGGCCAACAAGCTGCGCTACCGCAAAAATGCCGGGGGCCGCACCCTGCTCGACGACATCCGCGACTTCATTGCCGACGGCAAGTTCGTGATGGGCATCTGCAACGGCTTTCAGGTGCTGGTCAAGCTCGGGCTGCTCCCTGACCTGAGCGGCACCGTGACGCCGGAAGTGACGTTGACGCATAATGCTTCGGGCCGCTACGAGGACCGCTGGGTACGCCTGAAAGTCAACCCCGAGTCAAACTCACCCTTCCTGAAAGGCATCGACACGCTGGAAGTGCCCGTGCGCCACGGCGAAGGCCGCCTGATTATCTCGGGCGCCGACACGCTGGCCGCCATCGAAGCCCAGGCCCTGAACTGCCTTTCCTACGTCGACTTCGACGGCTCGCCCACCGATGTGTACCCGCACAACCCCAACGGCGCCGACCTGAACTGCGCCGGCCTGACTGATACCACCGGGCAGGTGTTCGGGCTGATGCCCCACCCCGAGGCCTTCCTCTCGCTCTACAACCACCCCGACTGGGCCCGGCGCAAGCGCGCGAATCCTGCTATTTCCGAAGAAGGCGACGGGTTAAGGCTGTTCCGGAATATTGTGGCGCACATCCAGCCCCACCCCCCGGCCCCCTCCCCTTTGGGAGAGGGGGAGCCTGACGGCAAATCTGATTCTCTGGAGGAGGAGGCGGGGGCTTATTATGAGCGGCGCGGGCGGCGGGCGGAAGGATTACTCACTTCCATTGAGCAGGACGTATTCACGGCCGCAAGCGGCGGTAAGTGGGAAACCCTCAAGGTATATGGCCGGGAAATGCGGAAGAACCCTACGCCGGCGGAGGACGCGCTATGGCAGGCCGTACGCGGCGAAAAGCTTGGCGTGGCCTTTCGGCGCCAGCATACCATTGCCGGCTACATCGTCGATTTCGTGACCCTGGCCGATAAGCTGATTGTGGAAGTAGATGGGGAAATTCACCAGCACCCTGAACAGGCCGACTACGACCAGGCCCGCACCGACCTACTACAGCAGCACGGGTACCAGGTGCTGCGCTTCCCGAATCATCAGGTAATACAGCAGCTTCCCGAAGTGCTGGCAACGATTCGTCAGCACCTGGACCCTGCATCAGCTTCGTAACTCAGGATGAATCACCCAAAATCAAGCAAAATCCAACCTTAAACTCTCCAAAGCACCTCTCGCAAAAGTCGTCAGGCTCCCCCTCCCCCGCAGGGGAGGGGGCCGGGGGGTGGGGCTACATATGAACACTCTCAACCACTTCGTAACTCCCCAGCTCGAGCTCCTGCATCGCGGCAAAGTCCGCGACTCCTACCGCGCGCCTTCCGGGGAGCGGCTCATCGTGGTGACGGACCGGCTGTCAGCCTTCGACTCGGTGCTCGAAACACCCATTGCCCACAAGGGCGCGGTGCTGAATGGCTTGGCCGCCTTCTGGTTCGACAAAACCCGCCACATCATTGCCAACCACGTCATCGAGCTGCTCGACCCGAACGTGACCCTGGCCCAGGAGGCCGAGCCGATTCGGGTGGAGATGGTAGTGCGCGACTACATCACCGGTTCCATGCTGCGCGGCTACCAGAAAGGCCAGCGCACTTTCTCGGGCGTGTCGGTGCCCGACGGCCTGACCAAGCACCAGCAGTTCCCGGCGCCCATCGTGACGCCGACGACGAAAGAGGATTCGGACCGCGAAATCACGCCCGAAAACCTGGTGCGCGAGGGCTGGGTAGCGGCCGAGCTATACGAGCAGATGCGGGTGAAGTCATTGGAGCTGTTCCACTTCGCCTCCGCCTGGATGGCCGAGCGGGGCATCATCCTGGTCGATACCAAGTACGAGTTCGGCTTGCTGAACGGGGAGCTGATCCTGATCGACGAAATCCACACGCCCGACTCGTCGCGGTTCTGGAGCGCCGAGGACTACGCCCGCAACCCCGAAACGGCCGAGCAGATGGACAAGGAGTACGTGCGCCAGTGGCTGATTCAGAACAAGCAGGACGGCCAGTACCCCCGCGCCCTCACTCCGGAAGTAGCTCAGGAAGCCAGCCGCCGCTACCTCAACATCTTTGAGCGCATCACCGGCGCTCCGCTGCCCACCGGCACCGAAATGACCACCGGCGGCGACGTGCGGGCCCGCCTTGTGGGCAACCTCGTGCGGGCCGGCATCATGAAGGATGCCTGGGTGAACATCGTGATGGGCTCGGCGGCCGACAAGGAGCACTGCCTGAAGATCCGCCAGAACTTCGAGGCCTACAACATCTTCACCCAGCTGCGCGTGACCTCGGCCCACAAGAACGGCGAAGAAATTGCCGGCATGGCGGCGGTGTGGAACAACTCGGTGGAGCCCGGCGTCATCATCGCCGTGGCCGGCCTGTCGAATTGCCTCGGCGGGGCACTGGCTGCCAACGTGAACGTGCCCGTCATCAGCTGCCCGCCGTGGAAGGACTACGCCGAGCTGGCCATGAACCTGAACTCGTCGGTGATCATGCCCAGCGGCACGCCCAACCTGACCGTAGTGCGCCCCGATAATGCGGCGCAAGCGGCCGTGCGCGCTCTGAACCTGCCCCGCCTGCGGGAACAGCTGTCGAAAGAAATCCTGGTCACCAAAGCCAAGCTGAGAGCGGCCGACGCGGAGCTGCGGGTGCTGTAATCAAGAACGACGCTGCGAACCTCCGCGAAACCCTCTGCGCCCTCTGCGGGAACCAATACGAGAACATCACATGAGCACCAGTCCCAAATCTATAGTACTCCTCGGCGGCGGGGCCCGGGAACACGCCATGGCGTGGAAGCTGACCCGCGACGGGGCCACCGTGCACGTGCTGCCCGGCAACGGCGGCATTCCCAACAGCCACCCCGACATCAGCGCCACCGACTTTCCCGCCATCCAGAGCTTCTGCCGGCAACACGGCGTGCAGCTCATTGTGGTCGGGCCTGAAGCGCCGCTGGCGGCGGGCGTGGTCGACTACTTCGCCGGCTCCGACATCCGCGTGTTTGGGCCGGGCCGGGCGGGGGCGATACTGGAAAGCTCCAAGGTGTGGAGCAAGGACTTCATGCGGCGGCACGGCGTGGCCACGGCCCTGTCGTGGCAGTACCGGAGTGATAAGCTGGCCGATGCCCGCGCCAAAGCCACCGAGCTGAATGGGCAGGTGGTGGTGAAATACGACGGGCTGGCTGCCGGCAAGGGCGTGTACGTGTGCTCGTCGGTAGCCGAAGCCCAGGCCGCGCTGGATGACTTGCAGGCCGAGCACACCGGCTGGTTCAGCTTCCTGCTCGAAGAAAAGCTCGCCGGCCCCGAAATCAGCATCATCGGCGTCACCGACGGTAACCGGATCCGGCTGCTGGCCCCGTCGCAGGACCACAAGCAGCTGCGGGCCGGCGACCAGGGCCCCAACACCGGCGGCATGGGTGCCTACTGCCCCGTCCCGTTCTGCGACGATAACGTGCTGGCCGCCATCCGCACCGACATCATCGACCCCACGCTGCGCGGCCTGCAGAACGAGCAGTTCGACTTCCGCGGCTTCCTCTACTTCGGCATCATGCTCACGCCCCAGGGCCCGAAGCTGCTCGAATACAACGTCCGCCTCGGCGACCCGGAAGCGGAAGTGCTGCTGCCGGCTATGGAAAGCAGTTTACTCGAACTTATTGAAGCTACGCTGGATGGCCGGCTGAGCAAGACCGTGGTGCGCCAGCGGCCCGGCTGCTACGTGGGCGTGGTGCTGGCTTCGGGCGGCTACCCCGCCGCGGGCTTTCCCACCGGCTTCCCCATCACCGGCCTCGACCAGCTGCACCCGAGCATCCTCGCCTTCCACGGGGCCACCCGCCGGCAGGACGGCCAGCTGGTGACCAGCGGCGGCCGGGTGCTGGTGCTGGTCGGGCACGCGCCCGAGCTGGAAGACGCGGTGACGCACGTATATCGGGAAGCCGACAAGATTAAGTTTCAGGGTGCGTACCTCCGTACCGATATCGGCCAGCGGCCGGAGCCAACGGGTATTTTCAGTGAAGTGCGGTGAAGAAGGAAACGGAACATAGCGTAACACCACCCTCTGACGTTTCTTCGTCTGGCACCCCTCCCTTTCGGGGCCGGGCCGGGGGAGGGGTTACGCGCGTGGCTATTCTGCTCTCGGGTCGGGGCTCCAACATGGTGGCGCTGGTCGAGGCCGGGCAGAAGGGAATACTCCAGGGTCTGGCTGAGGTAGCCGTGGTGTTCAGCAACAAGCCCGCCGCCCCCGGCCTCGCTACGGCCGCGGCGCTGGGCTGCGCCACGGCCAGCCTGGCCAGTCAGGGGAAGAAGCGGGCGGAGTTTGATGCTGAAGTGGTGGCCCTGCTGAACCGCTACGCCCCCGATTACCTCGTGCTGGCGGGCTACATGCGGATTCTGTCGCCCACCTTCATCCGGGCCTTTGCGGGACGCATCCTCAACATTCACCCCGCCGATACCCACCAGCACCAGGGTCTGCACGCCTACGAGTGGGCCTTTGATAATCAGCTGCCGGAAACCAAAATCACCGTGCATCTGGTTGACGAAGGACTCGACACCGGACCCATCCTCGCCCAGCAAGCGGTGGATTTGCGCGGGGCGGCCACGCTGGCCGAAGTGGAGCGCCGCGGCCTGGCCGTGGAGCACCAGCTGTACGCGGCTACGCTGGCCCAGTTGATAAACAGTGAGTTAAGAGCTAAGGCCGATGAAAAGGGTGCCCGTTTCCCGCCTTCAATTCCTAATTCTTAATTCCTAATTCTTAATTGCGAAGCTCATGTGCGGAATAGTAGGTTTTTACGGTCCCGATGATGTTGCCCACGACATCGTGTTCGGCCTCACCGCGTTGCAGCACCGTGGGCAGGATGCCGCCGGCATTGCCACCTTCGACGACAACTTCCACCTCTGCAAGGGCAACGGCCTGATTTCCGACGTCTTCAAGCCCAAGCAGCTCAAGAAGCTCAAGGGCAACATCGGCATCGGCCACGCCCGCTACACCACCCAGGGCTCCGGCGACTCGGAGCTGGCCCAGCCCTTCACCACCAGCTACCCGTTTGGCCTTTCGATGGTGCACAACGGCAACGTCATCAACTTCCGCCAGGTAGCCAAGCGCCTGCACGAGAAGTACCACGTGCTGCCCAAGACCAGCAACGACCTGGAGCTGATCATGTACACCTTCGCCTCGGAGCTGCGCCTCAAGGACCTCGACCATATTTCGGTGGTCGACATCTTCGATGCCGTGGAAACGACTCAGGAGCTGGTGAAAGGCGCGTATGCCACTATCACCGTTATTGCCGGCTACGGCTTGCTGGCCTTCAACGACCCGCTGGGCATCCGGCCGCTGGTGCTGGGCCGCCGCGAAACGCCGAAAGGCCCCATCTACGCCTTCGCCTCCGAAAGCACCTGCTTCGACTACCTCGGCTTCGACTTCATCAAAAACGTGGGGCCGGGGCAGGCGGTATTTATCGACAAGGATTTCCAGGTTCATTACAAGAATCCGTACAACCTGCCCAAGCACTTCTGCGTGTTCGAGCACATCTATTTTGCCCGCGAGGACTCCGTAATTCACGGCCGGCTGGTAGCCCGGGAGCGGGTGCGTTTGGGCAAGCTGCTGGCCCGCAAGGTTATCGAGTCGGGTATTCAGCCCGATATGGTGATTGACGTGCCCTCGTCGGGCTACTTCGCGGCGTCCGGGCTGGCCGAAGCCATTGGCGTGCCCTACCGGCGGGCGTTGGTGAAGAACAACCACATGGGCCGCTCCTTTATCGTGAGCAGCCAGGCGGGCCGGGAGGATATCGTCAAGAAAAAGCTCAACCCGATCCGCGATTTCGTGGAGGGCAAGAAGATTGCCGTGGTCGACGACAGCATCGTGCGCGGCACCACGTCGCGGCGCATCGTGCAGATTCTGCGCGATGCCGGGGCGTCCGAAGTGTACTTCATTTCCAGCGCCCCGCCCATCATCAGCCCCTGCATCTACGGCATCGACATGGCCATGAGCACCGACCTGATTGCGGCCAACCACACGGAGGAGGAAATCTGCGCTTATATCGGCGCCGACCGGGTAATTTATCAGTCGGTAGAGGATTTGCAAGAGCTGTTTGCCGAGGACAAGGGCAACGGCGGCAGCTGCTTCGCCTGCTTCACCGGCCACTACCCCACCGGCGACGTGACCAAGTACCTGCGCCACATCCAGGAGGAGCGGACCAGCCACCGCGCCAAAGACAAGAAGGACCGCGGCGACGTGATTCCCTCCGTCAGCGCCAAGGCCCCGGAACCCACGGAGCACTAAAGTGGAATTGAACTCCAAAAAGAACGTCATTCCAAGCGAAGCCGAGGAATCTTGCGTGCTGATGTTGCCAAAGTAGTCATACGTCAGCACGCGAGATGCTTCGGCAGGCTCAGCATGACGTTCAAAAAAGTAAACACACATACGACGTATGTCATCCTCCCAGAAACCCGCCGGCTACGATATCGACCTCGGCAACGAATGCTCCCGCAACGCCTACGCCTGGTCGAAGAAGACCTTCGCCAACCGCGCCGGCCAGCCCGGCGAGGCCGCCCAGGATCTGGAGGGCGGCTTCGCCAACGAAATCCGCTTCGGCAACGCCCGGCTGGGCATTTCTTCCGATGGCATCGGCACCAAGATTGAAGTGGCGGAGCGGGTAGGCAGGTTCGATACCCTGGGCTACGACCTGGTGGCCATGACCGCCGACGACCTTATCGTGGGCGGCTTCGTGCCCACGAACCTGTCGAACATCATCGACGTGAACACGCTCGACTACGGCGTGATTGACGAGTTGATGCGCGGCCTGCACGACGCCTGCAACTTCGCGGAAATGGCTATTACAGGCGGCGAAATTGCCGAGCTGGGCAACCGCATCGGCGGCTGGCCGGGTGCCCGCATGAATTTCAACTGGTGCTCCACAGCCATTGGCAGCCTGCACCCCAGCCTGGAGCGGCCCCTCAGCGGCGCGGCCGTGAAAGCCGGTATGGCCGTAGTTGCGCTTCGTTCGCCCAGCTTCCGCTCCAACGGCTTTTCCCTGGCCCGGCGCACGCTCCAAAACCTGTATGGCGACAACTGGCATTTGGCGCCTTATCAGGAGGAATTAATAATTAATAATGAAGAATTAAGAATTGGTGGTGATGGAGCCAAAAACCAGGAACCAAAAACCAACAACCAACCAACGACCTGGGGCGAGGTGCTGCTGGCCCCGTCGCTCATCTACTCGCCCGGCGTGGCGCGGGTGCTGGATGCGGGCCTGCCCCTGCACGCGGCGGCCCACATCACCGGCGGCGGCCTGGCCGACAACTTCAAGCGCGTCCTCAAAAACGGCCTGGGTGCCGAGCTGACCAACCTGTTCGAGCCCCTGCCCGCCATGCAGCAGCTTACCGAGCTGGCCGGTATTACCCCTGCTGATGCCTACCTCTACTGGAACATGGGCAACGGCATGCTGCTCGTCACGGAGGAAGCCCAGGCTGCCGCGGTAGCCGCTCACCTGCAGGCCAGTGGCTACGAAGCCCGGGTAGCCGGCCACATCACCGCCGGGCCGGGCATCATGCTGAAAGTAGGCGCGGGAGAATTACGCTACGCGTAACGGGCGTTGCGAGGCATCAGCCGAAGGAAACATCCGCTGAAACCAGCCAAACCACAGACGACCAGAAAGTCCTGACGGATGTACACGCTGGGGCTTGCTGGTCGTCTGTGGTTTGGCTGGTTTCGGCTGGTGCCCGGCCGTGATACTGCTAAGCGGACAAGGGCTCAATATCGAACCCCGCCTGGGCCACGGCTTTCATCACCTGCTCGGCAATGACGTTGTCGCCCTCCACGGTCAGGATTTTCGCGGGATTGTTGGTGTCAACCTGCCACTTCTGCACGCTGGGCTCAGCGTCGAGGAAAGGGGTGACGGCGCGCAGGCAGTTGGCGCAGTTGATGCTGGTTTTGAAGCGGAGCTGGGGCATAGGGTAATAGAAGGGTTGGTTGCGTAAGCAAACAATGAAAGTCAGCTTACGGCGATAGTCTGAAATAGTAAAAGCATTCTGCCGCCTTTTTCCTTTAATCAGCGCCCCGCGCTGATTGTGCAGGCGGGGCCCTACCCCCACGCAGCGGGAAGGAAGTAGCCGCCGCCGGGAGGGGGGGGCGTGCTGCGCCCTGGAAGAGAAGCCTTCAGCTGCGTTGCCAGCCAGCTGAGGCTATACCGGCAGGCTGATGGTGACCTCGGTCCCAACCCCTTCCTGGCTGGTGATGGTGAGCATGCCGCCATGGCCTTCCACAATAATATCGTAGCTGAGCGACAGGCCCAGGCCGGTGCCTTCGCCGGAGGGCTTGGTCGTGAAAAATGGCTGGAAAACCTTCAGCTGTGTTTCCGCATCCATGCCCAGGCCGTTGTCGCGCACCCTGATCTGTACCTCCGTAGCCAGCCGTTTGGTATTCACGGTAAGCTCCGGGAAGTAGCCCGCCTGGCCTAACTGCTGGCGCTGTCGCTGGGCGTAAAATGCGTTGGCGTACAGGTTTACCAGCACCCGGCCCACGTCCTGCGGTACCAGCTTCACCTGGCCCACCAGCGGATCGAAGTCTGAGGTGATGGTGATGGTAAAATCCTTGTTTTTGGCCCGGAAGCTTTGATAGGCCAGGGGCAGGTGCTCGGTTACCAGCGTGTTCAGATCGGTGGGCTCGCGCTGGCCGGAGGTGCCGTGGGAGTGCTGCAGCATTCCCTTCACGATGTTGTCGGCGCGGTGGCCGTGGTGGGTTATTTTCTGCAGGTTCTGGGTCAGGTTATCGAGCAGCTCGGTGGCATAGGCTTTTTCCGCCTCGGGCAGTTGCTGCCACGGCCCATCAATAAACTCCTCCACCAACTCCGTGCTCACCTCGGAGAAGTTGTTGACGAAGTTGAGTGGGTTTTGAATCTCGTGGGCAATACCGGCCGTGAGCTCGCCCAGCGAGGCCATCTTCTCGCGCTGAATCAGCTGGGTCTGGGCCGCCTTGAGGCTGGCCAGAGTGCTGGTGAGGTCGTCGCGCTGGAGGGCAATTTCGGTATTCTTCTCGTTGAGGTGGCGGTTGATGCGCTGCTTCAGCCGGGCGTTGCGCCAGAGCAGGCCGGCCAGCAGCCCGGTACCGGTTAGCCCGGCCAGCAGGGCGTAGAGCTGCAGGCGTTGCCGGGCGCTTTTCTGCGTCTGCAGCTGGCGGGTCTGATTGAGGAGCGTAATCTGGCTCTGCTGTTTTTCCAGTTCGTAATTGTAGCGTAAGGCGCTGGATTTGCGCTGCACGGCGTCCCCGGTCAGCGTATCCTGGTAGCTCGAAAACAGGCGCTGGTAGCGGTAGGCTTCTGCAAAGTCCTGCCGGACCGCGTAGGCCTGCGCCAGAATGTCGGCCGCACTGCTGATGTTGCCGTTGCGGCGGCTGCGCTGGCTACGTTCTAGGCCGAGCTGGGCCAGCGCCACGGCGCTGTCGGGTTGCCCGGCCAGCAGAAACGACCGGGCCAGCATCAACTCCACGGCGGGCAGGTTGTAGTCGTCCTGGGTAGCCCGCACCAGAGCCCGCGCCCGGGCCCCGTGGTGCCGCGCCCGCGGCAGGTCGCCCTGGGCCAGACACACTTCGGCCAGCCCTATTTCGTTGATCGTTTCGTTCTGGGTGTCGCCCATTTGTCGGCTCACGGCAATGGCCCGCCGGAAATAGCGCCGGGCGTCGGGCCATTGCCGCAGCACCTGCGATAGGCTGGCCAGCCCGCTCAGCGCGGCCGATACCACCTGCTGGTCGTTGAGCCGCTGCCCGTCGCGCAGGGCGCGTCGCAGCATAGGCAGGGCGCTGGTGTAATCGGCCAGCTGGGAGTAAATACTGCCGATGGTGCCCCGCAGCTGGGCTTGCAGCCCTTCTTCCCGGGCCTGCTCGGCCAGCGGCAGCCCTTGCAGCGCCCAGGCCAGCGCCGAAGCCGGCTTGCTCTGCTGCACGTCAATTAAGCTCAGCTCCAGGCAGGCCCGGGCCTCGCGGCGGCGGTCGTGGCTTTGGGCAAACAGCTCCCGGGCCTGCCGCGTGTAGTACCGGGCCGGGGCATATTGCTCCAGCCGTCGGTGCAGAATGCTCAGCCACAGCAGGCTGCGGCCAATACTCACCGTATCGGTCAACCTCTGGGAAAGTGTCAGCGCTTGTCGGCTCAGCGCAATGGCCTGCGGGGCATCGGTGGCCGCCAACTCGCTGATGAGCGCGTGCAGGCGGCGTACCCGGGTCGTGTCCGGCCGGGGGAAGTTGCGCAGCAGCTGATGCAGGCTGTCGGCGGCCCGGCTTTGGGCCAGAGCATTGCCCGTGGATACGGCCAGCAGCAGCAGCAGCCAGAGCGCCCGGGGAGTTTTCATAGAAGTAGCGCGAAGGGCTCTGACAGAGGGATGTGGGCCAATGGCTAGCTAGTGCTGCGGCTTAGCCCGGGGGCCGGCAAGCTGTTTTTCGAGTCACTTTGTCGGTACATAAATCGGGTTGTTGGTAATGCCGATTCGGTTGCCTGATGGATCTCTTACCTCCGCGTTGATGACCGGTCGGATTAGGAAACGAGAGCGGATATCAGCGAATGAATCGGAAGCCGGGGCTTTGCCGATAGCTTCCGCTTCATCCGCTTCTTCGATCTGCCCTTCGGTTGGTATTGTCCAATAGTAGATGGGCAGGGCGAGTTTCCTGTACTCAGGATCAGTGGTTAAATATATTTTTATGCCCTTAAACCTGTACAGGGCGTAGGGGAATTTCAGCTCAGTGCCGTCGTTGTCCTTGTAGATAGCTTTTTCGTTCTCGGCAAAGAAATCATTGTACCACTTGACGGATCTGACAATATCCTCAACGACATAAATCAGGGTATTCCGTTTGCCCTGCTTTCCATTAGGCATATCAGCTTGCCATCCTTTCCGCCGCTTGCGCTGTCCACCGATCAGCAGCGCCCCACAAGCCAACAGCAGGCCCGCACCTAGAAGATTGTTCTTCATGATTTTAACAAGTAAGGGTTGGTAATAGCGGCAGCAGTGGTGCCTTGAGAGAGCTTTTTTAGAAGTATATCTCTTGCCATCACTGCTCCACGTCCGTATTGGTGAGCGACGGCTTGTAGATGGGGTTGTTGATAACCCCTACCTGATTGCCGGCCGGGTCCAGCACGATAAATTCCTTTACTTCCGTGACGCCGGCTGCTTGGCCGGACTGGCTGCTTTCGGGGCGGCGGGCTTCAATCTGGCGTACCCGCTGGAACAGGCCCCGTTCAAACTTATTGGCCGGATTGGCGTCGAGGGCCGCGTACTTGCGCGCTACATCGGCTGGGGTGGGGAGCACCCAGTAAAATATGGGTTCCTTGAGCTGCAAAAAGCGGGGGCTGGTTTCAAGGCGAACTTCCACACCGTCTACCTCATATACGGCGTAAGGATGCGCGTTATCCAGATCAACCTTGGCGGGCGGCTGCCCAAAGAAGCCGGAATACCACTCGATGGCCGCCTTGATGCGCGAGGCGTCGTGGATGGGATACACGACAGTTTTCTGGGCGGCAAACCGGAATACCGGGTCGGGTGCGTTCCTGCTCGCGGGAGCCTGGGCCAGGCAGGCAAGGCTCAGGCTACCCCAAAGGGCTGGTAAAGCGACCCAAAAACGGTGTTCCATCTGTTTTAGTGGTTAGGACTACACGGCGCCGACAAGCAAGAAATCAGCGGGAAATCAGCGGGAAGCTGAAGTGCGGCTGCTGTCCTGGTAGGTCGTTGCTGCTGCTGACTCCGGGGATGGTAGGTGGGTGGCCGCGCCTGGGTCATTGCAGCCGGCTGGAAAAATAATAGTAACAAGGTAATAAAAAATATAACATATAAAATATGCCAATAAGTGTTGAGCAAACAGCCAGGCTTGATTTCATCCGGACTCGTTGCCGCCAGCAGGCTACCCGGGCGCCGGGGCCGGCTAAGGAGGCGAAAGTGCGGGCCAGAGTAACCGCCGTGCCGCTGGGAGCGGCTAACCTGCCGCTATTGATCAGGCTGAACCCACCAGGAGAGGGCCGGCTACAGGGATTGACAATAAAATTTTAGTAAGTATATTTTGCCATATTTGTAGTGGTTTCGGCTGGTTTGGAGTAGCAGAACAAGGAAGCTCCGTTCAACACGGTGGTTTTAGGGCTTCCAGGAAACGGAGAGGAGTTGATGGAGTGACGCGTGCGCGTGGTGCCCACAGGCTTCAGAAGCCTGCCGGACGGCGCTGGTCCCGACGGTAGCCGGGTATAATTGGCGGAGCCTGAAGGAGCGGAGAATAAGCCTTCAGCGATGAGAGTGCCTGGAAACCTGCCTTTGGCTGGGATATGCTGTCTGAAAAACTTAAGCCAACGGCCATCCCATTTGAGGATGCGGCCCAGCATCTGGATCGGTTCCCGCGGGTGGGCCCCGTGGCCGGACTGGCCGTGTCGCCCTCGCAGATCTGGCAGAAGCTACTTCATTTTGGGCTTTTGCTGGCCGGGGTGTTTTCGGCCGCTCTGGGTCTGAAAGGATTTCTGCTGCCCAATGGCTTTATCGATGGCGGGGTAACCGGCATTTCGTTGCTGATTAGCCAGTTGACCGGGGTGTCGCTGTCGTTGCTGATTGTTGTCATCAACATCCCCTTCGTCGTCCTGGGCTACTACCAGCTTGGGCGGACGTTTGCCCTGAAGACCCTGCTGACTATTCTATGCTTGGCGGGGGCCCTGCTGATTGTTTCGTTTCCGCCCCTCACGCAGGATAAGCTGCTGATTGCCGTATTCGGCGGCTTCTTTCTGGGTGCCGGTATTGGGTTGGCCATGCGGGGCGGCGGCGTACTCGACGGCACCGAGATTCTGGCCGTGTACATCAGCCGCAAGCTGCCGGGCTCGATTGGGGATATCATCCTGATTATAAACATCATGATATTTGGCGTGGCGGCGTGGCTGCTCTCCGTCGAGACGGCACTTTACTCTATTCTGGCGTACTTATCGGCGGCCAAAACGGTGGATTTTATTCTGGTAGGCATCGAAGAATACACCAGCCTGACCATCATTTCCTTCCACAGCACCGAAATCCGCCAGCTTATAACGGATAAGCTGCACCGCGGGGCCACCGTGTCCGAATGCACGCAGGGCTTTGGCTCGCATGGGCATCAGCACCTCAAGGTGGAGGCTATCTTCACCGTGGTTACCCGGCTGGAGGTGATCAGCCTGACCCGGGAAATACATGCTATTGACCCCCACGCCTTCGTGGTCATGCAAAGCGTCAGCGATACGCGCGGAGGCCTGATGAAGAAGCGGGCATTACACTGAGGGGTACGCCCGGCGGCTGGTTAAGCAACCCAGCGAGCGGCCGGAATACTGATTCCAAGAGCAGGCTTCCCATGAATACAAACAAGTGGTATCGTTCTTTGGGGGTGCGGCCGGGGGAGATGAAAACCGTCGGGCTCTTTTTCCTGCACAACTTTCTGCTGAGTATCGGTACCATTCTGGTCTACGTGGCGGCCAACGTGCTGCTGCTGCAAAACCACCCGGAGCGTAACCTGCCGGTAGCCTATTGCGTGGGTGCCGCAGCCATGCTGGCGACGGGTCGGCTATACGCCTGCTGCGAGCATCATTGGCTGCTGCAGAAGCTGGCGGTGCGCACTCTGGCGGCCACGCTGGTGCTCACGGGAGTGCTTGGCCTGGTGGTGCTGGTAGAGTCTTCGGTAGTCGCGGCCGTGGCCATCATGACCGGGTACCGGCTGATTTATCTGCTTACCAATCTGGAGTTCTGGGGGATGTCGGCCGTGGTCTTCACCGCGCGGCAAGGCCGGCGACTTTCCCGCGTCATCAGCGCCGGCGACCTGCCTGCCAAGGCGCTGGGCGCTATGCTGGCGGTCTTGATCCACGTCCACTACCACTTGTTTTTTCTGCTCCTGACGGCTTTTGGCGCCTATCTGCTGGCGCTGTATATGCAGCTCCGAACCTTCGGGATGCCGGCCGCAACCCGGCCCGCGCTGCCCGTAGCCGCCGTGTCGGCGGGGCATACCCGGCAGACGGGAGGAGCCCTGGTACTTTACATGGGACTTAGCCTGACGGCCATTGCCGTGGTAGCAGTGGGCGTGGAGTACCTGTTTTTCATCAACGTCAAGCAAAAAATAGCGGACCACGCCACCCTATTGCAGTATGTGGGCGGGGTGCTGGCCCTGACGTACTTACTCGCCCTGGGATTCCGGCTGCTGGTCGCCCGCCACGGCCTCAACGGGCTGGGCGTGCGCTGGACGCTGACCAGTCTGCCGCTGGCGGCGCTGGCGGGCGTCGCCTTGTTTGGCGGACTGCAGGCTATTGGGGTAGGTGCCACGGGGCAAATGGTGTATTTCGGCGGCCTGTATCTGGGGCTGGAAGTACTTCGTCGGGCGCTGTTCGAGCCGGCCTTTCTGCTGTTGTTCCAACCGTTGCGGCCTCTGAGCCGTCCGCAGGGCCATACCTTACTCAAGAGCTTCTACGAGCCGCTGGGCCTGGGCCTGGGGGGGCTGCTCTTGCTGGGAATGCACTTCAGCGCAGGGTGGGCACCCTGGGCACCGCTCTGCTGGGTGGGGCTGTTCCTGCTGCTGGCGCTGGTACTGTTGCAGAGGGCCTATCAGCACTATCTCAATGAGTTGAAGAAAGCGCTGGGCCTGCGTTTTACGGCTGCGCCCCTGTCTCCCGCGCACCCGCAGGGCAAGCCCGAATGGCCCGCGTCGGCTTGTCCGCCGGCTGAAGCACTCCGGGCGCTGCTGTACCTGCATCGGGCCGACCCCTCAACGCTTGTCAGACACGCCGAAACCCTGTTGAATCATCCGGAAAGCCAGGTGCGTAGCCGGACTCTGGCAATTGTGGGCGACCAGGTCAGCCCCGGGCTGCTGCGCCACCTGACGCTGCATGACCCGGACGCCGCCGTGCGGGAGGCCGCCAGCCGGCTGGCCGGCCGCCACCCCGGGAACGACGACCTGCTGCAACACCCTGATATGGTCGTGCGCAAAGGCGCTATCCGGGGGCGACTGGAGGCGGCCCCCACCGATGCCCTGGGCCAGGCCAGTCTGGCGGCGGTGGCCGCCAGCGCCAGCCACCATCGCACGGCTCTGGAACTCGTCCGCTTTCTGCTGCCCCCGCAGCAGGTAGCGCTTATTCTCACCGGTCTTTGCAGCCCTGAGCCGGCGCTGATACGAGCCGCCACCACAGCGGCGGCGGCGGTTCCGGCCGAAGTTCTGGCCGGAAGTCTGATCGGACTGCTGCATCAGCAGCCGGCCCGGAAGGCCGCGGCCGATAGTCTGGTGCAGTTGGGCGAAGCCACGCTGCCGATTCTGCAGGAAGTACTCACGCGCGAAACGAATGAGCGGCTACTGCCTTACCTGACGCAGGTGTGCGCCCGGCTGAATACCCCGGCCAGCCGCCAGCTTTTGGTCCGGCTAGCCCAGGATTCCAACTTGTGCGGGCGGGCCGCCGCCTTGCGGGCGCTGAATAGTTTGCCGGCGGCCCTGGCCGATGCCCCATTGTTTCAGCGGCTGGTAGAGGAAGAAATGCGCCTGGCTCAGCACCTGCTGCACAGCATGCTGGCCGCCAACGCGGAGCTCCGCACCGCTTTGCGCTACGAGCTTCACAAAATCCAGCAGCGCCTGTTAAGGCTCCTGATGCAGCTCTATGAGCGGCCTCCGCTGCTGGCGGCGCAACGGGGCCTGGCCCACGCCATTGGCGAGCGGCAAGCCAACGCGCTGGAAATTCTGGATAATCTGATTCCCCGACCGCTATACCTGGCCTTGCAGGCGCTGCTGGACGTCGGTAGGCTTAGTGAGAAAGTATCGGTATTCGATGATTTACTGGGCCCCGCGGTTCAGCCCGAAGCCATCCAGACCACCATCATCCGCCGGGGTACGGCGGCATTTTCGGCCTGGACGGTGGGCGTAGCCCTGCGCCAGTGGCACCCCACCCCCGATACCGTGGCCCATCTGTATCCGCATCTGCAAACGTCGGACCCCCTGATTCAGGAAAGCGCGGTGGCCGTGCTGCAGCACCTCCCGCTGCAGCGCCCGGCCGCCTACGACCAGCTGCTTGTGTTGTATCCCACCCTTGCTTTATTTTCCATGAATAACCCGACTTCTGAGTCTGCCGTCTCGTTTCTGGAGCGCGTACGGATGCTGAAAAGTACCGCCCTGTTTGGCCAGACGCCCGAAAGTGTACTGGGCACCATCGTGCCCATCATGCACGAAGTGACCTTTAAACCCGAAGAGGAAATTTTTGCCAAAGGCACCTTAGGCACCTCGCTCTTTATTATCTATGAGGGCCAGGTGGGCATTTTCAACAAGAAACAGCTACTGAGCACCTTCGGCAAAGGAGAGTTTTTTGGCGAGCTGGCCCTGCTCGATGCCGAGCCCCGCTCCGCCTCGGCCGTGGCGCTGCATCCCGTCCGCGCCTTCCGCATCGATCAGGAAGACTTCTACGACGTGACGGAAGAATGCACGGAAGTCGTGCGCAGCATCATGCGCGAGCTGTGTCAGCGGCTACGCCGGCAAAATGAGAAGATGCCGCAGACGGCGAACGAGCCGGTGATTGATTCGGCATAGTAGATAAGTAGCTGATTTTCAATTGTAGGATTTACGCAAACCCGTTGCATTATCTTTCACGCAGGATCTCGCAGGGTTTTGTTCCGTTCGCACTGCGAGACCCTGCAGTTTAACCCTGCGAGAAATGACTTTGGCGAACCAGGGCGTAAGTCCTGACGACACCCAAAGGTGGGGCCCGGCAGTTGGTCGGGCGGACTCTGAATCCAGCAAGGTGTACCATTGGAGCCTGTTTTTCCGACGGCTTCTTCACTTGCCTGGCTTTCGTTAATTCCAGCCGCCACCCAATGCCCGGTACACATTGACCGTGGCATTCAGCTGCTGCATTTTGGTTTCGATGAGGTCAAACTTCGATTCCAGGGCGTCGCGCTGGGTGAAAAGGACCTCGGTATATTCGGCCCGGGCGGCGCGGAAAAGACTGTTCGAGATGTCAATCGATTGGTTGAGCGCGGCTACTTCCCGGGCTTTCGCATCGAAGCTTTTTTGCAGGTTGCTGATGTTTGAGAGTTGGTTGGAAACCTCGATATAGGCGTTCAGCACGGTCTTTTCGTAGCGATATACCGCCTGGGTTTGCAGGGCGTTGGCGGTGTAGTACGTGGCCTTTATTCCGTTCCGATTAAAAAGTGGCGCCACTAAATCGCCCCCCAGCGAATACAACAGGGATTGGGGAGATGAAACCAGCAAGCCGGGCGTGAACGCGGCCATGCCTACGGCGGCGGAAAGGTTGAGCGACGGGTAGAAGTTGGCGCGGGCTACCTGCACGTTTAGCTTAGCGGCTCCCAGCTGCTGCTCGGCCTGCCGGATATCCGGGCGGTTGGTCAGCAGTTGGGTGGGCATACCGGCCGTGATGACGCTCGGCACCAAATCATTAAACGACTCATCGTTCCGGGCCACCGGCTGCGGGTAGCGGCCCGCCAGATAGTTAATCCTGTTCTCGGTCTCGACGATGCTTTGCTGGAGCTTGAATTGCAGGCTGCGGGTGTGCTGCACCTGGGCCTCAAAGCGCTGCACGGCCAGCTCGGTGGTGCGGGCCGCTTCCTTTTGCAGGCGCACCAGCTCCAGCGCGTTGCTCTGGATGCCGATGTTCTGCTTCACGATGACCAGCTGATTATCGAGGGCGAGCAGCTCGTAGTACGAGTTGGCAATCTCCGCAATCAGGTTAGTCATCATGAAGTTTTTGCCCTCCACCGAGGCCAGGTACCGCAGGGCGGCGGCTTTCTTCGCATTGCGCAGCTTGTGCCAGATATCGACCTCCCAGGTGGCAAAGGCGCCCAGCTGAAAGTTCGTGAGGGGGGCGGGCGTGCGGCGGTCCTCCTTAATGTCGACCTGCTCCTCCGTCGCGCCCTGCAGCGTGTAGCGGCCCACTTTCGCCACATCGGCCCGGGCCCCCAGGCCCACGAAGGGTAGGTACTCGCCGCTGCGGGCGCGCACTTCGTTGCGGGCAATTTCGATTTCCTGCAGCGTGATATTCAGCTCCTGGTTGTTTTGCAGGGCCGTTGCTATCAGGGCTTGCAGGTTGGGGTCGGCGAAAAACTGCTGCCACTGGAGGCGCGCCGTGCTGGCGCTGTCCGGGGTAGCCCCTGGGTTGGCGGTGGCGTAGCTGGCCGGCGTGTTGCGGCTCTCGTTCTTCACTACCAGCTCCGGGGTTTTGCAGGCGCCTACCGCCAGCGCCAGGCTGGCGGCGCCGAGGCATTGATAAATTCGTTTCTTAAGCATAAGGCTCCATTTCTTCTATTTCCACCCGGGGCTCAACGCCTTCGAAAATCGGGGACTCGTTTTCGTCCTTAATCAGCTTGCTGTCGCCGGCCAGGGTGCCGAAGAAGTAGTACAGGCCGGGGATGATGATGACCCCGAACACGGTGCCGAACAGCATGCCGCCCAGGGCCGAGCTGCCGATGGTGCGGTTGCCGATGGCGCCCGCGCCCGTGGCCACTACCAGCGGAATCAGGCCGGCGATGAAGGCGAACGAGGTCATCAGAATGGGGCGGAAACGCACCCGGGCGCCTTCGATGGCCGCGTCGCGCACCGACATACCTTCCTCGTGTTTCAGGGCCGCGAATTCGACAATCAGTACGGCGTTCTTGCCCAGCAAACCGACCAGCATCACGAGGCCTACCTGGGCGTAGATGTCGTTGGCCAGGCCAAACATCTTAATGAACAGGAACGACCCGAACACCCCCGCCACCAGCGAGAAAATAACGGCCAGCGGCAGCAGAAAGCTCTCGTACTGCGCGGCCAGCACGAGGTACACGAACACCAGCACAATGAGGAAAATGACGACCGATTCGTTGCCGCGGCTCACTTCGTCTTTCGACAGCCCGCCCCAGTCGATGTCGTAGCCGTGGGGCAGGTCTTTGGCCACTTCCTGCACCGCCTTGAGGGCCTCGCCGCTGCTGAAACCGGCGGCCGCGCCGCCGCGGATGGAAGCCGTGGTGTACATGTTGTAGCGGTTGATTTCGTTGGCGCCCTGGGTCTTCACGATTTTCATAAAGGCCGAGAACGGCACCATTTCGCCCTTGTCGTTCTTGGCCCACATGTTCAGGATGTCCTCGGGCAGCTTGCGGTACTCGGGCGAGGCCTGCACGAACACCTTGAAAAAGCGCTGGTATTTGATGAAGCCCAGCTCGTACGTCGAGCCCACCATGATGCTCAGCGTGTTCATGGCGTTGCCGATGCTCACGCCTTTCTGCATGGCCAGCTCGTTGTCAATCTTGAGCTCGTACTGCGGGTAGTTGGCCGAGAAGAAGGTGAACAGGCCCGCCAGCTCCTTGCGCTTTTTGAGCTTGCCCATGAATTCCTCGTTCACCTTTTCCAGCGCCTTGTAGTCGCCGGAGTTGGTTTTGTCGAGCAATTGGAGCTGGAAGCCGCCGGCCGCGCCGTAGCCCGGCACGGCCGGCGGCTCGAAGAATTCGATGGTCGCACCCGGAATTTCGCGCGCCTTGCGTTCCAGATTTTCAATGATTTCGGCAATGGATTCCTTGCGCTCCGACCACGGCTTCAGGTCCAGCAGACAGGTGCCGGCGTTCGAGCCCCGGCCCTCGGTGAGTACCTCGTAGCCCGCCAGCGTGGAGACGTTGGCAACGCCGGGCACGTCCTGGGCCAGACTGGCCAGGCGCTGCGATACGGCGTTGGTTTGCTCCAGCGTGGTGCCGGGCGGCGTCTGCACGATGGCGTAAATCAGGCCCTGGTCTTCGCTGGGGATAAAGCCGGCCGGCAGCCGGGCCGCGATGGCCCAGATGCCCAGCCCGAAGGCCAGCAGCATGGCGAAAGTGATAAGGCGGTTGGCCACAATCCGCTCCAGCAGGCCGGTGTAGGCGTTGGTCAGCCGCTCAAAGCCCCGGTTGAACCAGTCGAAAAAGCGCTGCATGGGCGTTTTCTTTTTGGGCTGGCCGTGGTGGTTCTTCAGAATCATGGCGCAGAGCACCGGCGTCAGCGTGAGGGCCACGAGGCCCGAAATCACGATGGCCGTGGCCATCGTAATCGAGAACTGGCGGTAGAAAATGCCCACTGGCCCGCTCATGAACGATACCGGAATAAACACGGCCGTCATCATGATGGTGATGGCGATAATGGCCCCGCTGATTTCGCCCACCACCTTGCGCACGGCGTTATAGGGCGAGAGGTGCTCCTGCTCCATCTTGGCGTGCACGGCCTCGATTACCACAATGGCGTTATCGACCACGATGCCAATGGACAGTACCAGCGCAAACAGCGTAATCATGTTGATGGTGAGCCCGAACGCCTGCATGGCCATGAACGAACCCACCAGCGACACCGGCACGGCCAGGGCCGGAATCAGCGTCGAGCGCCAGTCGCCCAGGAACAGGAACACCACCAGGGCCACCAGAATAAAGGCGTCGCGCAGGGTGTGAATCACGTTCTCAATCGAGGCGTCGAGGAAGTTCGACACGTCGTAGGTGATTTTGTAGTCCATGCCGGGCGGGAAGCTGCTTTTCTTCAGCTCTTCCAGCTTGGCTTTCACCGCCTTAATCACGTCCGAGGCGTTCGAGCCGTAGGTCTGCTTCAGCACGATGGCCGCCGAGGGGTACTGGTTCAGGTTGGAGTAGATGTCGTAGTACTCCGAGCCCAGCTCCACGTTGGCCACGTCGCGCAGGTGCAGACTTTCGCCGTTGGCGTTGGCCCGCAGGATGACGTTCTTGTACTGCTCCACATCGTTGAAGCGGCCCTGGTAGCTGAGCACGTACTCCAGCGACTGCGCCTGCTTGCCATCGGAGCGGCCGATGCGGCCGGGCGAGCCGATGACGCTCTGCTCGTCCAGCGCCTTCATCACGTCGTCCACCGAGAGGTTGTAGGCGCGCATCCGGTCGGGCTTGAGCCACACGCGCATGGCGTACTGCCGGCTGCCCAGAATGCTGGCCCGGCCAATGCCGCTCAGGCGCTGCAGCTCGGGTATCATGTTCACCCCGGCGAAGTTGAACAGGTACTTCATGTCGGTGTTCTTGTCCTTGCTGTACAAGTTTACATACATCAGCATGTTGGGCACCACGCGGTTCACAATCACGCCCTCGCGCTGCACCAGCAGCGGCAGGCGGTTCAGCACCTGCGCGATGCGGGTGTTCACGTTCACCACGGCCTGGTCGGGGTTAGTGCCGAGGTTGAAGACAATCTGAATGTTGGCTTCGCCGGCGCTCACGGCGTCAGAAGTCATGTACTTCATGCCCGGCACGCCGTTCACGGCCTGCTCCAGCGGAATAAGCACCGACTCGGTGAGCACCTTGGCGCTGGCGCCGGGGTACGAGGCACTCACCATGACCAGCGGCGGGGAGATGTCCGGAAACTGCGACGTGGGCAGCTGCACGATGGCCAGCCCGCCCATCAGCAGGATGACCACCGAAATGACAATGGCGAAGACGGGCCGCCGAATGAATTTACTGAACATAGATGTTGGATAATGAAAGCCAAAGGGTTGTCATGCTGAGCATTCTGCGCGTCAAGCAGAGACCGAAGCATCTCTACTGCAGCAGTAATCAATGCCGCTGCAACTAAGCGGTAGAGATGCTTCGGTCTCTGCTTGATGCGCAGAATGCTCAGCATGACGTTCTGTTTCGGAATTGCTTGCGCTACTCGCTGTACACTTTCAGGTGCGAAATGACCGCCTGCGGGGCCCGATAGTCGTAGGTCACTTTGTCGCCATCCTTCACCTTGCGCAAGCCTTCGAGCAGAATCCGGTCGGTGGCGGTAATGCCGGATTTGATGACGTACAGGTCGGGCATTTCGGAGCCGATGTTGATTTCCCGCTGGTGCACTACGTTGCTTTTGTCGACCACGAAGACGTACTTTTTCTCCAGGATTTCGAACGTGGCTTTCTGCGGAATAATCAGCGCGTTTTTAAGTGGCACCGTCATGAGGATGCTGCCGGTTTCGCCGTTGCGCAACAGCGCGTCGGGGTTAGGGAAAGTGGCCCGGAAGGCGATGTTACCGGTTTCGTTGTTGAAGTCTGCCTCAATGGTTTGCACCACGCCGGGCTGATTAAACACCTCGTTGTTGGCCATCAGCAGCTTCACTTTTTGCGCGTTGTCGCTGGCTTTGGCATGGGCTTGATAAGCCAGGTATTCCGCTTCCGGCACATTGAAATAGACCCACATTTTGCTGTTATCGGAGAGCGTCGTCAGCAAGTCGCCCTCGTCCACGAGGCTGCCCAGCCGGCCCTGGAAATGGTCCATGATGCCGCTGAACGGCGCGCGGACCGTAGTAAACTGCAGGTGGGTCCGGGCCAGGGATACGTCGGCACTGGCCTTATCGAACTTGGCCTGGGCCAGCGCCAGCTCGCTGCCCGACACGATGTTTTTGTCGGCCAGCTTCTTGGTGTTCTGGTATTCGAGGCCCACGTAGTTGGCCTCGGCCTGCGACTTTTTCAGCTCCGCCTGGTATATCGTGGGCTTAATCTGAAACATGAGCTGCCCTTGCTGCACGTGCTGCCCCTCGTCGACATAAATCTTTTCCAGGTAGCCTTTCTCCAGCGCCCGCAGCTCAATGCGCTGGACGGAGTGAATCTGGGCCACGTACTGTTTGCTCACGGTGGTGTCTTTCAGCAACGGGCTGGTCGCTACTAACCGGACTTTTTCTGCCACTTCTTTTTTTTCCTCCGAGCAGCCCGTACCGCAATACAAGGCACACAAGCTCAACAGCGCGAGCAGGGACATTCTTTTCATAAAACCGTTCCTTCACTTTTTGGAATGAGCAAAGGTGCGGGGGCCGCATTAACCTGAGATTGGAAGGAAATTAGAAGTTTCTAATGCGGGGCAAACAGGCGCTACGGCGGCCACCGGTAACTGCTTATTGCTGCGCGGAAGCGGCTCAAAATTGCCCTCGTCCAGTGACAAGCGCTGTCGCGCGCTGGCTTTAGGCGCTATGCTGCTATTTTAGCCAAAACCACCAGTTTCCCACAGCCACAGCCGGAACGTCGTGCCTTCGCCCACCACCGATTGGGCCGCGACGCCGCCCCCGTGCAACTCCGCGATGCGCTGCACCAGGCTTAGCCCCACGCCGTTGCCGCCGATGCGGGCGCGCACGGCCTCGGCCCGGTAGAACGGCTCGAAGATGTGCAGCAGCGTGTCGGGGGCCATGCCGATGCCGGTGTCGTGCACGGTAAAGGTGCCGCCACCGGGGCTCTGGGCGAGGCTGGCGCGGATGGGCGAGCCGGCGGGCGAGTACTTGCAGGCATTGTCGAGCAGGTTGATGAGCGCCAGGGTAAGCAGCTCGGCATGGGCGCGGGCCTGGCAGTCCTCCACCGCGCCGGGCAGGTGCAGCTCGATGGTGGCGGCGGGGTAGCGGCGCTGCACGGCCTGCACGGCATCGAGCAGGGGCTCGGTCAGCAGCACGGGCGTCATGGGCAGGTCGTGAGCGGGCTTCTCCTGGCTCAGCTCGGCCAGCAGCAGCAGGTCGTTGGTGAGCGAGATGAGGCGCCGCACCTCCTCGGTGGCCGAAGTAAGCGTGGCGCGCAGGTCCTGGGGACGCTGGTCGTAGGTTTGTGAGATGTCGAGCATTCCCAGCAGGTTGGCCAGGGGCGTGCGCAGCTCATGCGAGGCCTGCCACACGAACGTGCGGTTCTGGGCCACGGTATCGGCCAGGCGGGCCACCAGGGCATTGAATTGCGCCGCCAGGCGGGCCAGCTCGTCGTGGCCGTTGCCGGTCGAGAGCCGCTGGTTCAGGGTACGGGAAGAAAGCGCCTGAATTTCCCGGCTTAGCTGCTGCACCGGGCTCAGGGCGCGCCCGGCGAACAGGTTGGCCAACGCGACAACTAACGTCAGGCCTAATACATTGGTAATAATCAAGCTGTTGCGGAGGCGTTGGAGCCCCTCCCGGCCAAACTTATCCTCCGCCGTGACGACCACCACGAACCGTTCGTTGCCTTCCCTGGTGTAGAGGGCTACGCCCAGCGCCAGCCCGTGGGTAAAAGCCACCGGCCCGGCCGTGCGCGCCTGCCGCAGCACGCGGGAAGTAATCACCAACCCGGGATTGGCCCGGCTGGCGTAGGTGAGCTGGTCGGCTTCGTTGTAGATGGCCTCGTACTGGTTTTGCTGGGTCAGCAGCAGGATGGCATCGGTCGGCTCCAGGCGGTCGTGCTTGCGCACATACACTTTCGCCGTGGCCTCGGCCTTGCGGAGCAACAGCCCCTGGAAAATTCCCCGCTGGCTGCTACGCTCAAAGAAATACACCCCACACGACAATGCCACGACCAGGGCCAGCATCAGGCCGGCAAAGAAAAGCGTGAGGCGGGTACGTATGGTCATGCGGAAAGGCGTCTGATGAGCAGCGGGGTGGCAGCAGTAGTCACGCGGTGGGCTTACTCGCGCAGTACGTAGCCCATGCCCACGACCGTGTGGATGAGCTTGGGTGAAAACTCTTTATCAATCTTCCGGCGCAGGTACGTGATGTACACGTCGATAATATTGGTGTTGGTATCGAATTTTAACTCCCAGACTTTTTCCGCGATATCCACCCGCGACACCACGTGGCCCTGGTTCAGGAGCAGGTATTCAAGCAGCGCATACTCCCGGGCGGTGAGGGTGATGGGCCGGCCGGCGCGCTCCACGCGCTTGGTGGTGAGGTGCAGCGTGAGGTCGGCGATGCCCAGGGTGCGGCCGGGGCCGACGTCGTGGTAGCGGCGGTAGAGGGCGCGCACCCGCAACAGCAATTCCTGAAACTCGAAGGGCTTGACCAGGTAGTCGTCGGCCCCCGCGTCATACCCCTCGGTTTTGTGGCCGATGCCGCCCAGGGCCGTCAGCAGCAGAATGGCAATCTTGGGTTGTTCGGCGCGCAAGCGGCGGCACACCTCGAAGCCGTTGAGCTGGGGCAGGCTGACATCCAGAATGACCACGTCGTACTCGCCGTGCCGGGCCATGCTCAGGCCCAGCTGGCCATCGAAGGCAGTTTCAACCCAGTAGCCTTCGCCTTCCAGGCCCTTGCGCACGAAAGAGCTGAGCTTGACCTCGTCTTCTACCAGTAGAATCTTCATAGAATAGCAGCTTGCGCGAAGGAGCGCAAAGGTAACGGAATGCCCGGGCCCCGTAGGGGACTTCACCGGCCGCAGCTACTGGCAGCAGGGGTTTCCGTTACAACCTGGCGTAAGCTGAGCTGGGTTCAAAAGGAAGAAGTCAGGCTGAAGCCGGGCTATAATCGCCTTGAGAGGGAATACCGGATTGGCGGTGGTCCGAAGCAGAATGGTACGGCCCACGGATTCTAAAAAAATGCCCGAAACCGGCCTCAAAAGCCTGCCGGCTGCGAAATCGTAACAGCTTACAGCGGTGGAGCTGTTTAGAAAGTCGGTTTTTCTACGCGTTTGTCATCCTGAGCGCAGCGAAGGACCTTATCCCGCCTGGTAGTTCAGCGAGCGGGTACCGTTCAGCCGGGATAAGGTCTTTCGCTCTGCTCAGGATGACAGACTGCGTGACTTTCTAAACAGCTTCGGCAGCTAAAAAATGAAATCACTCCTGTCTGGACCACCGCCCTAAGTTCAACGGCCCCTGGGAGAAGCATACCATCGGTTTGTGTCCCGCTAAGTGCCCAACAAGAATTAGTTTGACCTATTTGGAACGTCATGCTGAGCTTGTCGAAGCATCTCTAACGAGTCGTTAAACGATTGGTTTAGTGTGCGGTAGAGATGCTTCGACAAGCTCAGCATGACGTTCTTTTTAATGCAAAACGATTTTCGCCACCTACTTACGTCGACCGCAGTGGCCGCTTCTCCAGTATCAGCTGGTCACGGTAGTCGTGCAGGGTGAGTTCCAGGCCCACGGGGTAGGTGTGCGGATTCAGGAAGCGCCGGATGCCGGGGTCCAGGCTTTGCACTTCGCGCTGGGCGTGGGCGCGGCTTTCCAGTAGCGTGGGCAGCTCCAGCACGCGCCGGCCGCCGCGGAATACGGGCTCCAGCAGCTCTTTGTAGTGGGCCTCGGGGCGCACGGCGCGACGACGGGTGTAGTCGGCCGGATCTACCAGCGTGAGCTGGGCGGGCAGGGCTTCGGCGGTATTGTAGAGCATGTCGGCGCGGGGCTTGCCGTACTCATTGAGGTAGCGGCGCACCTGCAGAATGCCGGGGATGCTGGTTTTGACGAGCTGCTCGGAGAGCTTGATGGTGTAGTCCCACCCCGTACCAGCGGCGTTGCGCAGGGCCGCCAGCTTATACACGCCCCCCAGCGCCGCCTGGTTGTAGGCCGTCACGAGCTGGGTGCCGATGCCCCAGGTGTCGATGCGCGCCCCCTGCGACTTCAGGCTGGTGATGAGGTTTTCTTCGAGGTCGTTGCTGGCCACGATGCGGGTTTTCTGAAAGCCGGCTTCGTCCAGCAGGGCGCGGGCCTCGCGGCTGAGGTAGGCCAGGTCGCCGGAGTCGAGGCGGATGCCGCCCAGCTCGTGGCCCTGGGCGCGCATCTGCCGGGCCACGCTGATGGCGTGGCGCACGCCCTCCAGCGTGTCGTAAGTATCGACCAGGAACACCGAATCGTCGGGGAAGGCCTGGGCGTAGGCGGCAAAGGCCTGCTGTTCGTCGCCGAAGGCCTGCACCCAGCTGTGGGCGTGGGTGCCGCGCACCGGAATGCCGTAGCGCTGCCCGGCCAGCACGTTGGACGTGGCATCGACGCCGCCCAGGTAGGCTGCCCGACTGGCCCCGAGGCCGCCATCGAAACCCTGAGCGCGGCGCAGCCCGAACTCCAGCACCTGATCCGTCGGGCCGGCCGCTTCGCGGATGCGGGCGGCTTTGGTGGCAATCAGGGTCTGGAAATTGACCAGCGTGAGCAGCGCCGTTTCCAGCAGCTGAGCCTGGAGCAACGGCCCCTGCACCCGAATCAGCGGCTCGTTGCCGAACACTACGGTACCCTCCGCAATGGCGTCGATGTCGCAGGTGAATTTCAGGTCGCGCAGGTAATCCAGGAATTCCTGAGGAAACAGCCGGGTGCCTTTGCTGCCCTGCAGACTGGCCAGGTAGTCGAGGTCGGCGGGGGCAAAGCGGAAGTTTTCCAGCCAGTCCACGGCCAGCGCCAGCCCGGCCGCTACGGCGTAGCCGCCCTGAAACGGGGCGCGGCGGAAGTAGAGGTGAAACACGGCTTCGCGGTCCTGCATGCCCTGCTGCCAGTAGCCGTAGGCCATGGTGAGCTGGTAGAGGTCGGTGACCAGGGCCAAAGACGGGGCGTAGAGGCCGGACAGCGGGGCAGGATTCAGGCTGGACATAAGGGTGCGAAGAGAGGATACAAACCCGGCGGCTCGGGCGGCCCGGGCGTGGCCAGACGAGCCAGCCGGAAGCCCGCCGGTAAAGAACCCTAAAGTTTGCAGAAAGTATGCATCTCCAGGCCCGCAGCCGTCAAAGGGCCACCCGGGGCAAGGCCTTAGGAAGAGGATACCAGCAGCAAAAATCCGTCTGTTTACCCTGAAGTGAAAATAACCGGATGAGGTGCCGGGAAAGAAGATATACTATAGAATAATATTTATATTATTGCATTATTAATTTGAAGAGTGTCGATGCCGTTTTCCCCTTAATCTTTGTTTTTTACCTTTTACCGCCGCCTTTCGTGAGAAAAATTTTATCCGTTTTAACCTGTGCTGTGCTGGCTTTGCCGGCTACTCAGGTAGTCTGGGCGCAGCAAGCGCCGGTCCGCCAGCTCGTTCCGGGGCAGTTTTATCCGGGGATGCCTGGCCGAGCAGCACGGCCAGTTGATTCCAAGTCTACTCTGGCTCGCCTCCCGCAGGCGCGCTCTATGGCCGCCTGGACGGCCGTGGCCAGCATGAGCATCGCCCGCAGCCAGCACTCGGCGGTGGGTGTCGGCGGCAAATTCTACGTGTGGGGAGGCTACGTTGGTGATCTAAGCTCTACGCCTACGGAATACAGCAGCCTGGAAATCTATACCCCGGCCACTAACTCCTGGAGCACTGGGGCTAATTACCCCTTCGGAAGCCGGGGCCACGCCTCAACCGTAGGTGCCGATGGCCTGATCTACAGCTTTAGCGGGGTAAGAGGAGGATTTATCAACAACTGTTACCGCTACAACCCGGTCACCAACGCTTGGGCCGCTATTGCCAGTATTCCCGCGGCGGTATGGCTGGCCGGCGCGGCAACGGGCAACGACGGCAGAATATATGTTTTCGGGGGCTATGACGTCAGCGGGAACCTGGCTTCTACCGGAACTCAGATTTATACCCCGGCCACCAACACCTGGAGTGCTGGTGCGCCAATGCCGGTTGGGCGGCACGGGCACGTCGCCGTGAAGGATGGCAACGGCATGATGCACCTCATCGGGGGCACGCAAAGTAGCAATATGGGACCTACGGCCATCACCTCACACCTGGCTTACAATCCGACTACCAATACCTGGACCACGCTGGCGGCTTTGCCAGTGGGCGTAAACCAGGCTGGTGGCACCCTCGGGGCCGATGGGAACATCTACGTGGTGGGCGGCAAAGACAACTACTTCAACAACAACCCGGCGTTTTTCAGCACGGTGTATGTCTACAACCCGACTACCAATGCCTGGAGCGCGGGTACCAGCCTGCCCATTCAGCTGAGCGAAACCAAAACGCTGGCGCTGGGCAAGGACCTCTACACCCTGGCCGGGGCCAACGGGGTTCAGCAAGCCGTAGCGTACCGCACCGCGGTAGGCAGCAGCTACACCTGGACCGGATTCACTTCCACGGCCTGGACGGTAGGCTCCAACTGGTCGGGTGGCGTAGTGCCCACGGCTGCCGACGACGTGGTGATTCCTACGGGGCTGGGCCGCTACCCGGTGGTGAGCAGCGCTACGCCAACGGCCTACACCATCACGATAAATAATGGCGGTCAGCTTGCCGTCAGCACTGGCGCTACGCTGACCCTGACGGGGAACTTCATCAACAACGGCACGTTCAGCGCCGTCGACGATGCCAGCGTATTCCTGGCTGGGGCTGCCGCGCAGTCGGTGGGCGGCACTACCATCACCCAGTTCCGCAATCTGAACGTGGGCCCGGCCGGCGCGACGCTGAGCGGGCAGGTAGAAATCCAGCGCCTGCTCACCCTGACCGGCAACCTGACTACGAACGGCCAGCGCTTTCTGATTCTGTCGAATAACGTGGGGACGGCTCAGGTGTATAACAATGGCGGCGTAGTAACGGGCAGCACGGTGGTGCAGCGCTACATCGACGGGGCCGGCAACTCCGGCTTCGGCTACCGCCATTTTGCCCCTGCCGTCGGCGGGGCCAACCTCGACAACCTCGCTATTTTTCCGATTCTGCCCGGGGCGCTGAACCCCGGCCCGCTGCAGATCAATGTTGCCTACAACTCGGCCGCCCAGCCCGGTTTGGTAAACCCGTTCCCGACGGTTTATTCCTACGACCAGAGCCGGGTCGCGACCGTATCCGGCCCCGTCGACTTCAGCCAGGGCTACCAGTCGCCGATGGCAACCAACCAGGCATTGACGGTAGCCGCAGGGCTGACCATCAACCAACCGGCGGGCAACTTCTTCGAGCTGACGGGTACCAGCCTAACTACCGGCCCGGTCACGCGTACCGGCCTGGTCCGCAGCACCCCGGCCGATGCGGGCTGGCAGCTGCTGGGCAACCCGTATCCGGCGCCCATCGACTGGACCAAGGTCACGCGGACCAACGTAGATGATGCCGTGTACCTGTACCGCTCTACCGGGCAGTACGACGGCGGCTATAGCAGCTTTGTGAACAACGTGGGTGATGCCCGCTATATTCCGATGGGGCAGGGCTTCTTCGTGCGGGTATCGGCCGCCGGAGCCAGCGGCACCGTAGGCTTCACCAACGCGGCCCGCCTGACCACCTACACGGAAGTAGACTACAGCCGCCCGACGGCCGAAACGCGGCCGTTGCTGCAACTGCAGCTCCAGCGCGCAGGCCAGCGCGGTGCCGCCAGCCAGGATGATTTCTACGTATATGAGCAGGCCGGCGCAACCGCTGGCTTCGACGCCGGCTACGATGCGCTGAAAGTGCAGCTCAACGGCGGCGACCAGCCTACCATCTATCACCAGGCGGGTAGCGAGTCACTGGCTATTCAGGGTTTGCCCGCAGGCACTACGGCGCGCAGCCTGGCGCTGGGCGTGCACGCCCCGGCCGCGGGCCAGTACGAGTTCCGCCCGGAGCAGCTGGTCAATTTCACTGCCGGCGAGCCCGTGTGGCTGGAAGATAAGCTCACCAACACCTGGCACGACCTGCGGCAGGGTATCTACACGGCCAACCTCAGCCAGGGCCTGAGTGCTACGCGCTTCGTGCTGCACCTGCACCAGGCCCGCGTAACGGCTATCAAAACGGCCTGGATGGGCGAGGTGCAGGTGTATCCGAACCCCGCGGCCGACCTCCCCGTGACCGTACTGGCCAACGGCCTGCCGGGCAGCCGCGCCGAGCTGGTGCTGGTCAACAGCGTGGGGCAGCGCGTGTGGCAGCACACGGCCGCCGTAACGGGCCGGGAGCTGCGTGCCCAGGTGCCCGTAGCCGGCCTGGCCCGGGGCGTATACACGCTGCAAGTGCAAACTGCCGCGGGCGTACTCACCCGCAAGCTCGTGCTGCAATAGTCCGCCCTCTACTCATCATCAGGACCGCTTACCAGTTCAAAAAGAAACATGATCAAGCCGATAATTAGCCGCATTGCCATTTGTGTTGTCGTATTGGGTTGCACCCAGCTTCCCGTGCTGGCTCAGGGCCCGGGCCTGGGCGGACCCAAACCCGGTGCCACCAATGTCCCCATCGACGGGGGAGCCAGCCTGCTGCTGGCCGGAGGGGTGGCGTTGGGTTTACGGCGTCTGCGCCGCCGCTAAGCGCTACAGCCCCGGTATCACTCCAGGGCCAGTTATACTCCTGGCGCAGTGGTTTGCGAAACCGCCGTAGGGTGCGGGGCTGGCCCCCGCCCGTCGGCGCGACGAGTATAGCAAGTAGATTCAGGTACCAGTTGCCGCCCATTGTGCCCAGCACGGTGGGCGGTTTTTTTTGCCCGGCGCTATTGCGGGGTATCTGGTGCTGCTGCCGGAACGAGTAAACACGACTTCGTGCTGAGAATGATGAGCTGCGTTTCTACTTCCGAACACAGTGTCCGGTTCCGGACAGGGTTTCCGCGGCTGTTGGCGCTGCTTAGATTCTAAAATGAAATGCAACAAACGCGTCTGCTGTCTGCAATAGCACTTTACCCGGAATCTCAGAGGGGAGTTACCTCCCCTCTGATTCCGGGGAAGGTGGTATGTTTGCCTCAATCGCCAAACTGTTGCACCATGTCCCACCTCACCCTTAGCCAAAGGTATCAAATCTGGAGCCTGCGCCATCTCACACCCGCCGAGATTGGGCGGCGCATTGGCAAACACCGTTCCGTGGTCACGCGCGAGATTGCCCGTAACGGCCCCACCCGCCAGGCGTACCAGCCGCAGCTGGCCCACAAACGGGCGGCCCAACGCAAAAAAGCCAACGCCGTGAAAACGATACCGCTTGTGTGCCAGACCATTGCCCAAGGCTTGGCCAACCAATGGTCGCCCGACCAGATAGAAGGCCGCTGCCAGCAGCAGGGGCAGCCCATGCTCAGCCGGGCGGCCATTTATGCCCACATCTGGCGCGACCAGCGGCAGGGCGGCCAGTTGTACAAAGACTTACGCCATGCCAATCGCCCCTATCGCAAGCGCTACGGCAAACCCGACGGGCGCGGCAAAGCGGCCAAAAGGGCCGCTAAGCCCAGCATCGACCAGCGTCCGGCCGTGGTCGCAGAAAAGAGCCGTTTCGGCGACTGGGAACTCGACACGGTGCTGGGTCCCCAGCAAAAAGGCGTCCTGGTCACGATACCCGAACGCAGCAGCAACTATCTGCTCATGCAGCTGGTAGCGGATAAATCCGCCGCCCAAACCCGTCAGGCGATTATCGACAGCCTAAGCCAAAGCGGCTTGCCCGTCCACACGCTCACGTCGGATAACGGCACCGAGTTCGCCGACTATGAGCAGATCGCCAAAGCGTTAAAAACGTCCTTCTACTTTGCCCACCCCTACCGTGCCTGGGAACGGGGAGCCAACGAACACAACAACAAACTCATCCGCCAGTACCTGCCTAAAAAGCAAGACTTTTCCCAGATGAGCCCCCAACAGATAACCACCTACCAGGACCGCCTCAATGACCGGCCCCGAAAGAAATTGAACTATTCCACGCCCAGTGAATGCCTTAAATCCCTCTTTTCAACCCAATTTGTTGCATTTCAAACGTGAACCTGCATTGTTATTTAGGGAAAAAGTTTAACAAATATGTAGATTTGTTAAACTTTGTAATATTCCAAGCCAACCCCGCCGTTCAGCTTCACCACACCTTTTTACCAACTGCGAATGAAAAAGATTTTACCCTATCTATGGCTGGTTCTCCTGGGAATACTCCCACGGCCGGCCGCCCACGCCCAGAGCTCCGCTCCGCTGCGGATTGTGGCCGGGCGCGTCGTCTCCGGCACTTTACCGCCGGCCGCGCAGCAGCCCGCCGTGGCAGTCAGCTCCCCGGCCCGCGCTACGGCCGCCGTGGTCTGGAACGCGGTGGCCAGCATCCCCGTCGCCCGGGCCCAGCACGCGGCCGAAGTGGTGGGTAATAAAATTTACGTCTGGGGGGGCTACGTGGACGGTGGCAGTGTTCCCATCAGTTCCATGAGTATCTACGATGTAGCGACCAACACCTGGAGCGCCGGGGCCAATTGCCCGATCAGCACCCGGGGGCAGGCCCACGCGGTGGGAGCCAACGGGCTGCTGTATAGCATGAGCGGGGCTAGTGCAAACGGCGCACTTTGCTCCAGCTACAACCCAGCCACGAATACCTGGGCCGCCATTGCCAATATCCCCACCCCAGTGTGGGAGGCGCGGGCCCTTACCGGCCTCGACGGAAAGATCTATGTACTGGGCGGCGAGGGCAACGACAGCGGCCTCCAGATTTACAACCCCACTACCAATACCTGGAGCACCGGGGCCACCATGCCCACCGGCTCGAAAGCCGGTACGGCGGCCATCGACAACAATGGCCGGCTACACGTGATAGGTGGCGTCAATGCAGGTTACGGCCTCATAAATCCGCATAACGTGTACACCCCCGCCACCAACACCTGGACCACGGCCGCCGCGATGCCCGCTGCCCGGGCACAGGCGGGCAGCGTCCTGGGCAGTGATGGGCAGATTTACGTAGTGGGCGGCAAGAATTCCGCCACTAATCTGAATACCCCGGTGTACAGCGAAGTGTACGTGTACAACGTCGGCACTGACACCTGGACGACTTCCTCCAACCTGCCAACGGCTTTGGGTGAGCTGAAGGCGGTGCGGGTTGGCGGCGACATTTACAGCATCGCCGGCCAAAACGGTGTAGCGCAGGCGCTGGTGTACCGCGCCTTCATCAGCAATGTCGCGCCCACGGTGACCACGGCGGCGGCCAGCGCCATTGCCAGCACCAGCGCCACGCTGGGGGGCAACGTAACCAACGACGGCGGAAGCCCCGTGACCGAGCGGGGCGTAGTGTACAGCACCACCAACGCCACGCCGACTACTGCCGATACCAAAGCCACCAACGGCACGGGGGGCGGCTCCTTCTCGGCTACCGTTTCGGGCCTCACGCCCGGCACCACGTACAATGTGCGGGCCTACGCCATCAACTCCCTGGGCACCAGCTACGGCAGCGTTATCACCTTCACCACCACCGCTGCCGCAACGGCCACGAGCTGGACGGGCGCGGTGAGCACGGACTGGTTTACGGCCGGCAACTGGACGGCCGGTGTGCCCACCACGGCCCTGGACGCCACCATCCCGGCTTCGGCCCCGCGCATGCCCGCCATTACGGCCGGCACGGCCTCGGTGAAAACCCTGACCCTGAACAGCGGCAGCAGCCTGACGCAAACCTCCGGCACGCTCGACGTGCGCGGTGACCTGACCAGCAACGGCACCTTCCAGCCCACGGGCGGCACGGTGGTGCTGGGCAGCAGCACGCTGGCCAGCCTGAGCGGCAGCAGCGGCATGCGCTTCTGGAACCTGACGGTGAATGCCAGCGGGGCCCAGCTGAGCACCGCGGCCAGCACCGCGGTGCAGCGTCTGCTCACGCTCAACGGCAACCTGGCCACCCAGGGCAATGCATTCACCCTGGAAAGCAACAGCGCCACCACGGCGATGGTGGTTAACAACGGCAGCGCCGTGGTCAACGGCACCAGCACCGTGCAGCGCTACCTCGACCCAAGCCTGAACGCCGGCCTGGGCTACCGTCACTACAGCTCCCCCGTGGTGAGCACCGCCGTCAGCGACCTGGCCACCGGCGGCTTCACGCCCGTGGTCAACAACAACTACAACAGCGCCGCCGTGCCCGGGGCCACCACGCCCTTCCCCACCGTGTTCGGCTACGATGAGAGCCGCATCACGGCGGCCAATGCTACCACCCTGGCCTTCGAGCAGGGCTACTTCTCGCCCGCCGCGCTGAGCACCCCGCTGACGCTGGGTCGCGGCTACACGGTCAACCTCGCCGCCAGCGAGAAGGTCGCCCTGACGGGGGCCCTCAACACCGGTACGGTGCCCGTAGGGGCCCTCTCCCGCGGCAGCGAGGCCAACTCGGGCTGGCAGCTGCTGGGCAACCCCTATCCGGCCCCGTTGGACTGGAACGTGGCCCGCACCGGCCTGCCCACCGGCGTGCAGGATGCCATCTACGTCTACAAGTCCAGCGACCAGTACAACGGCACCTACCAGTTTTACACGAACGGCTTTGGCTCCCTGCCCGGCGGCCTGATCGGCTCAATGCAGGGCTTCTTCGTACGGGTGTCGCAGCCTGTGCCCAGCTTCAGCTTCCAGAACAGCTGGCGCACCACAACCTACCAGAACCCGACCTTCAACCGCCCCACGGCCGACACCCGGCCCTCGGTACAACTGGAGCTGGTTTCGGCCCAGGGTGCGCATGAGCCGACCTACGTCTACTTTGAGCAGGGAGCCACGGCTGGCTTCGATACGCGCTACGACGCCGAGAAGCTGGTCAACACCACCGGCCTGAACCTGTCCTCGTCGGCCGCTGGTACCCCGTTGGCCATCAATGGCCTGCCACTGTTCACTGCCACGACGACGGTGCCCCTGAACGTAGGCGTACCCGTAACGGGCACCTACACGCTGACGGCCGCCAGCCTGGCCAACCTGGGCACCACGGACGTGTACCTGCACGACGCGCTGACCGACCGGCAGATTAACCTCAAGCAGCAGCCGAGCTACATCTTCTCGGCCTCCAACGCAGCGCTGATTACGGGCCGCTTTACCCTGAACTTCGGGCCGATGCGTCCTACGGCTACGCAGAACGGCCTCACCGCCGCCAGCGTGAGCCTGTATCCGAACCCGGCCCACAAGAGCTTCACGCTGCTGGTGCCCGCCGTCCGCGGCGAGAGCCAGGCGAAGCTAACGCTGTATAACGTGCTCGGCCAGGCCGTGCGCACTGCCGCGGTGGCCCTGCCCGCTGCCGGCGCACAGACCACGATGGACGTGCAGGGCCTGCCGCTGGGCGTGTATGTGCTGCGCGTGAAGGCCGGCGCGACGACCGTCATCAAACAGGTGGTCGTCAACTAACGCCGCGGAAAGAACCGGCCCGGCAAAGCGGTGTAGCCGGGCCGGTATTTCCAGCCTATTCTCTCGCTCAACTCTAAAAAATACATGAAACACGTTATTCTTCCCGTTCTTATTCTGTTCCTGGTGCTGCTGGGCAGTTCCTCCACTCAGGCTCAGGGCCCCGGCTTGGGCGGCCCCCGGCCCGGGGCTACCAATGCGCCCTTGGATGGGGGAGCCTCCCTGCTGCTGGCCGCTGGTGCTGCCTACGGCCTCAAAAAGCTGCGTCGGCGCTAGTCTCTGCCGCGGAACCCGATAGAACACTCACATTACTGCGCCCATCGTGCTCTGCGCGGTGGGCGTTTTTTTGGGTTAGCCGGATTTGGTACCACTCATACTTCCGAACACAGTGTCCGGTTCCGGACAGGGTTTCCGCGGCTGTTGGCGCTGGATTTTTTTGTTGGATATTGAAAATAAGGGCGTTGGATAAGTGGCACGGCCGTTGGCAGAGAAGAGGGAAATCCTCAACTCTCCTGCACGAAAATGGACAGAGCAATTTCTTCCGCCACCCAGGGCCAGCGTCGCCGCCGCCGCGGGCTGCTGCTGGCCCTGACCCTGGGCCTGGCCGTGGCCGCCCTGCTGGCGTTCCGGATGGTGCTGCAGCCCGGCATCAGCCGCTCCCGGATTCTGACCGCCAACGCCGAAACCGGCGACGTGGAAGCCTCGCTCACCGCCTCGGGCCTGATTATTCCGGGGCACGAGGCCGTCCTTACCAGCCCCATCCAAAGCACCATCCGACGGGTAGCCGTGCAGGTAGGGGAGAAGGTACAGCCCGGCCAGACGATTCTGGAGCTGGATAAGGAGCTGACGAACAGTGCCCTGGCCAAGCTCCAGGACGGCCAGCAGCAGAACCGCAACAAGCACTCCCAGCTCCAGCTCAGCCTGGAAAAAGCCCTGAACGACCTCCAGTCCCAGGAAAAAGTACAGCGCGTGAAGGTGCGCAGCCTGCAGTCGGCGCTGCGCGATGAGCAGTACCTGCTTAAAATCGGGGGCGGCACGGCCGAGAGTGTGCGCCAGGCCGGGCTGAACCTGAAAGTGGCCCGGCTGGAGCTGGAGCGCCTGGGTGAGCAGATCGGTAACCAGCGCGCCGCCAACGCCGCCGACGTGCGCGAGGTGGGCTTCACGATGCAGATTCAGGACCGCAGCATTACGGAGCTGGCCGGTAAGCTCAGTCAGGCCAACATCAACAGCCAGCAGCCCGGGGTGCTGACCTGGGTGAACGAGGATATCGGGGCCACCGTGAACCAGGGCGACGCGCTGGCCCGGGTGGCCGATTTGAGCAGCTTCCGCGTCCGGGCCACCATTTCCGATGCCTACGCCGACGCCCTGCACCTCGGCGACGCGGTGGTAGTACGCCTCAACGGCATCGACCTGCGCGGCACCATCAGCACCATCAGCCCGGCCGTGGACAAGGGTGTGGTTACGTTCTACGCCCGCCTGGCCCAGGATCATCATCCGGCCCTGCGCTCCAACCTGCGGGCTGATGTATTCGTGGTAACCAAAGCCCACCACCAGACCGTGCGGGTGAAAAATGGCCCCTTCTACCAGGGCGGCAAAGAACAGCCGGTGTTCGTGGTGCGCGAAGGCCGGGCCGAGCGCCGCACCGTGCGCTTCGGCGACAGCAACTTCGACTGGGTGCAGGTGGTGGAGGGCCTGCAGCCCGGCGACGAAATCGTGGTCAGCGACATGAAGGCCTACCTCGACACGCCCCGCCTCACCCTCCAGGACTAACCGGCCATGAGTTTTCCATCTGTTTTCGGGCGGCAGGCCCGGGCCTTTTTTGCCGGCGGGCTACCACTCCGGACCCTGGCGCTGCTGCTTGTGCTCAGCTGGCCGGCCGCCGCGCAGCAAGGCCCCGCGTTAGGGCTGCGCGACGTGATTGAGCTGGCCCTGAACCAGTCGGCGGTGGCCAGGCAGGCGGTGGTGAACCGCGAAACCAGCTACTGGCAATACCGCGCCTACCAGTCGGGCTACCGGCCCCAGCTGGCTTTGCAGGGAACCCTGCCCAACTACAACCGCGTGATTACGCCGGTAGTGCAGCCCGACGGTACCACTGACTTCCGGGCCGTGCGCATCAACAACGCCAACGTGGGGGTGACCCTGACCCAGGCTATTGGTCCGACCGGGGCCCAGCTCTACGTGAGCTCCGCCGTGCAGCGCTTCGACGATTTCAACCGCAGTGCCCGACTCTACAACAACCAGCCCGTCGGTATTGGGCTGACCCAACCCATCGGCCGCTTCAACAGCCTGCGCTGGGCCCGCAAGATCGAGCCGTTGCGCTACGAGGAATCGGGCCGGCAATACGTGGAAGAGCGCGAAACCATTGCCCAGCGCAGCACGGAGCTGTACTTCGACGTGCTGCTGCAGCAGGTGAATGCCGACGTGGCCGGCCAGAACGTGCGGGCCAACGAGGAAATGCGCCGCCTGGGCCAGGAGCGCTTCCGGCTCGGCCGTCTCTCGCAGAGCGACCTGCTGCTGCTGGAGCTTAACCTGCTCAACTCCCGCCGAGCCTTCGGCCAGGCCCGGATCGACGCCGACAACGCCGCCCTCAGCCTGCGGGCTTACACCGGTCAGCCGACCGGAGCACCGCGCCTGACCGTGCCCGCCGCCGCGCCGGCTCTCGCCGTAGCGGCTGATCTGGCGCTGGCCCAGGCCCGCCAGAACCGCCGCGAAACGCTGGCCTTCCGCCGTCGCCTGCTGCAGGCCGAAAGCGACGTGGCCCAGGCCAGGGGCAGCACTGGCTTCCAGGCCACGCTGCAGGCCAGCCTCGGCTACGTGAACAGCGCCCAGAATTTCTGGACTACCTACAACAACCCCCAAAATCAGCAGCAGGTGAGCCTGGCCTTCGCAATGCCGCTGGTGGACTGGGGCCGGCAGAAGTCGGTGGTGAAAACGGCGGAGCTCAGCCGCCAGCAGGTGCAGCAAACCGTGGCGCAGGAGCAAGTCACCTTCGAGCAGACCGTAGTGCTGCAGGCTACCCAGCTGGGCAGTCTGCAGGAGCAGCTGAGCTTATCGGCCCAGGCCGATTCCCTGGCCCAGCGCCGCTACGACATTGCTCAGGCCACCTACAAAGTGGGTCGCATCAGCCTCACCGACCTCAACATTGCCCTGGCCGAGAAGGACCAGGCGAAGCGCGCTTACATTGCCGCGCTGCGGGCCTGCTGGGTGGCGCACTACCGGCTCCGCGCCCTCACGCTGTACGATTTTGAATTGCAGCAGCCGCTGGTGGCGAGTGGGGAGGGGGCGAAGTGGTGAAATGTGTCATTGCGAGCAAAGCGAAGCAATCCGTCTTCTGAAATGTGAACCGCCTAATGAAAGTAGCAAGCCCCGACGTAGCCCATACGTCTTGTCCTTACCCAAAACTCAAAAGCCCTTCCAGCCATGTGGCTGGAAGGGCTTTTTTGCATGGTTGAGTCCCCGATTCGCAGCTTTTCAAATGGCGTTAGCTGTCAAAAAAGTACATTTTTGCTACTGCTGAACAGCCAGAAAAAGATTTGGGTAAGGACAAGACGTAGCCCATACGTCGGGGCTTTCCAGGCTAAACGGACTCGATTTGTTGCCCAGAACGGATTGCTTCGCTTTGCTCGCAATGACGCATTTCACAACTTCACCATTCACTGCGCGGGGGCCGGTACGCTGCTGTTCCAGATGTCCTGGTGCAGCTTCCACTGGCCGGCTTCCTCTTTCCAGACGACCAGGTATTTGCCCTGATCGACCTGCTGACCACCGGCGGCGAAGAGCGTGTAGGTGCCCAGCTCAATGGCCGTGTCGTCGAGCTCCTCAATGTCGCGGGTCCTGAGCTTCACTTGCTTGATGCCCATGGCCATGGCGCTCTGCCAGAAGGTCTGGATGCCACCTGCCCCCTCTATCGTGTCCATCCCCGTGGGGAGCAGCACGCCGGTGCTGGTGTAGAGGCCGGCAATGCCGGCCGCGTCGCCCCGCTCAAAGCTGGCTTCAAACAGGTCGTTGGCGCGCCGGATTTCGTCGCGGATGCTGGTGGCTGTGGTTGGCATGAGAGGGGGAATTAAGTTGGCGAAATAGGTCGCTCCTGTAATATGGCAATATTACTTAGCAATAAAAAGCGACCCGGCCGGGGTGGTGCCACGACTTTTTTGGTCGTGGTACCACTATCGTTGAATGACGACTTCATGCAGGAAATGGACTTGGAGTACGAAGAATTCGTCGTGGTACCACTGTCGTTGAATGACGACTTCATGCAGGAAATGGACTTGGAGTACGAAGAATTCGTCGTGGTACCACTATCGTTGAATGACGACAGGAGGAAGCAGCAGAGGCCTACCACCAGCAGTGAGGAACTCAGCTGGCCGCAACGATAGTGGTACCACGACTCAAAGTCGTGGCACCACCCCGGACCACCAAAGTCCACCAGCGCACACGCGGTGCCTCATATCCGAACACGTTGTCCGTTTTTGGACAATATTTAAAGCTGAGTATTTTGTTGTTATCAACTTAAGTAGTTGAAAATAAACAGTTTTGGTATTTGGCACAGCGCTTGGCTGAGTACCCGGGAACCCGTGGCCCCGGGCCGCAAAACCGGACAACTTCCTTTCGCTACCTAACCGCCTTCGCTCATGAGCCTGACCTCCTCCCAGATTGACCTGCTGCCGGCTGCCGCGGCCACCGTGCCGGCCATGCTCACGCTCACCAACATTGAAAAGGTGTATCAGACCAGGACTATCGAAACCGTGGCGCTGAACCGCGTCAACCTGACCATCGGTAAGGGCGAGTTCGTGTCTATTATGGGGCCGTCGGGTTGCGGCAAGTCTACGCTGCTCAGCATCATTGGGCTGCTCGATGAGCCCACGAGCGGCACGGTGGAAATCGAGGGCCGGCCGGTGACTTCCTGCTCCGACAAGGAGCTGGCCCGGCTGCGGAATGAGAAAATCGGCTTCGTCTTCCAGAGCTACCACCTCATCAACGACCTCTCGGTGCTCGACAACGTGGAGCTGCCGCTGCTTTACCGCTCCGGCGTGAGCGGCAAGGAGCGCCGGCAGCGCGCCCACGCGGCGCTGGATAAGGTCGGCCTCAGCGCCCGCACCAGCCACTTCCCCAGCCAGCTTTCCGGCGGGCAGCGTCAGCGCGTGGCCATTGCCCGGGCCCTGGCCGGCAACCCCGAAATCATCCTGGCCGATGAGCCCACCGGCAACCTCGACTCGGTGATGGGGGAGGAAATCATGGACCTGCTGCTGGACCTGAACCGCCAGAGCGGCGTGACCATCATCATGGTAACTCACGATGAGCAGCAGGCGCTGAAAACCGAGCGCGTCATCCGCTTCTTCGACGGCAGCCAGGTACAGTAAATCAATTATCAATGAGCAATGAACAATGCGCAATTAGAAAGTCGCCGGACTTGATTGCCATTGGAAAATTGCTCATTGTTCACTGCTAATTGCTCATTGAACACGATGCTTCTCAATTACCTGAAAATTGCCTGGAAGGTGCTCTTGCGGCGCAAGTTTTTCACCTTCATCAGCCTGTTTGGCATCAGCTTCACGCTCATGATTCTATTGGTGGTGTATTCGATGTTCGACTACACGGTGGGGGCGCAGACGCCGGAAAAGCGGCTTGACCGGCTGCTGTTTACCAGCCCCATAGCCATCTGGTCGCCGAATACGAGCAACGTTTCCCGCCCCAGCTACTCGTTTCTGGAGCGCTACATCCGGCCGCTGCACACCCCCGAAAAAGTGTCCATCAGCACCGGCCCCGGCCTGGTCGTGACTTACGTGGGCAACACCAAGCTCAAACTCGACCAGAAGTACACTGACGCCGAGTTCTGGCAGGTGCTGGACTTTGAGTTTGCCGAAGGCCGGCCGTATTCGCTGGCCGAGGTAGCGGCGGCAGCCCGCGTACTGGTCATCAACGAGAGCACGGCCCGCAACTGCTTCGGCACGGCGCGCGGCGTGGTGGGCCGCACCCTCGTCACGGATGATAACATGAGCTACCGCGTGGTGGGCGTGGTGCGCGACGTGCCCGCCGCCCGCACCTTCACCTACGCTGAGGTCTGGATGCCCATCACTACCAGCACCGAGGACATTCACAACGCGGAGTACATGGGTTCGTGCATGGCCATTCTGCTGGCCCGCCGCCCCGAGGACATTCCGGCCATCCAGCGCGAGTTTGCCCAGGCCGTGGCCCGCGCGCCTTTGCCTACCAGCGTGTATGAATGGGTGATTGAAGTGCGCCTCTATGCCGGTACCCTGCTGGCCACCATGGTGCGCGATGAGCTAGGTGAATTTGGCCCCAACGATGGCGTGGGGCGGTTCCGGCAGCTGGGGGCGGGCCTGGCGCTGCTCTTTATGCTGCTGCCGGCCCTGAACCTAGTCAACATCAACATCAGCCGCATCCGCGACCGCAGCTCCGAGATTGGGGTGCGCAAGGCGTTTGGGGCCACGGGCGGGGCGCTCATCGGGCAGTTTCTGGTCGAGAATGTGTTTCTGACCCTGCTTGGCGGCCTGCTGGGACTGGCGCTGGCGGCGGGTGCCCTGCATCTGCTCAATGGCAGCGGGCTGATAGCCTACACCCAGTTCGGCGTCAACGGCCGGGTATTCGGGGTGGCGCTGGCGGCCATCCTGTTCTTTGGGCTGCTCTCCGGCGTGTACCCGGCCTACAAAATGTCGAGACTTAACCCCGTAAAAGCCCTCAAGGGCGACCAGAACGCCCTATGATACGCCACCTGTTCACCCTGATTTGGAACCGCCGCCGGGCCAACTTCCTGCTCATCACCGAGATATTTCTGGCCTTCGTGGTCTTGTTTGTCGTGGGCAGCTTGCTGGTGTACCATGCGCGCAATTACCGCACTCCGCTGGGCTTTGGCTACGCGCAGGTCTGGTGCCTCAACCTCGACCCCGGTGCCCTGCCCCAGGCCGGCCGCCTGGCCACGGTGCGGCAGGTGATGGCGCGGCTGCGGGCCATGCCCGAAGTAGTGGCCGTGGGCCGTACCTCCGGCAACACGCCCTTTTCGGGCAACACCAACGGCTCGGACGTGGGTGTGGGTATGGAGCGTAAGAACAGCGTGGAGAACACGAGTGGCCACTTGGTGGAAGACGACCTGCGCCAGGTGCTGGAGCTGCCGCTGGTGGCGGGCCGCTGGTTCGATAAGCGCGACGATGCCGCCATGCTGCGGCCGGCCGTGATTTCGCGCGACCTGGGTGAAACCCTGTTTCCGGGGCAGTCGGCACTGGGCAAAACGGTGGGCCGCAACGGCAAAGAATACCGCGTGGTGGGCCTGGTAGAGCGGTTCCGGGCCGATGGCGACCTGGTGGAGGCCCGGCCCGCCATGCTCGTGCGGGTGAGTCAGCAGGACACGGTCTGGGGCGAGGCGCAGGCCATCCTGCTGCGGGTGCGGCCCGGCGCCGGTGCCGCCCTGGAGCGGCAGATGAACCGCGAAACCCTGGCTATTGCCAAAGGCTGGAGCGTGGGCATCACCACGATGAGCGAGCAGCGTGCCGCCCAGCTCAAGCGTACCCTGACGCCCATTGTGGCGCTGGTTATCGTGTGCGTGTTTCTGATTGTGAACGTGGCCCTGGGCTTGTTCGGGGTGCTGTGGCAAACTATCAGCCAGCGTCGGACCGAGATTGGGGTGCGCCGCGCTTTGGGTGCTACCGGCCCGGCAGTCAGCGGCCAGATTGTGGGCGAAATGCTGGTAGTGGCCACCTTTGGGCTGGGGCTGGGGCTGCTGGTGGCGGTGCAGTTTCCGTTGCTGGGCGTGTTTGGGGTGCCGGCCGGCGTCTACGGCACGGCCATGCTGCTGGCTGCCGGCCTGCTCTACGCGCTGGTCATTGCTTGTGCTGTGTACCCGAGCCAGCTGGCGGCTGGCATCCGGCCGGCCGTGGCGCTGCGTGAGGAGTAAGCTTGGCTACTCCTCAAAATTGATTCGCACAGGTTCGATTTAGGGAGCAACGGGTCGGAATCGGTTATTCATAGCTCAAAACAGGCTCTCCTTGGCTCAAAACCGAAGGTCAAACCTCGGAAATCGGTTTTCGCTGGTTCAAAATTGACCTTCTTTGGCCCTCAATCGGGGTCGAGGCCCCGATTGGGGGCCTGCCTTCTCTGCTTTTCACTACCTGCTTATGATTCTTATCGTTGACGACGACCTGGCCGTACGCACCTCGTTGGGCTTGTTGCTCAAGCAGGCCGGCTACGCTGCCAAGGCCGTAGCCACGCCCGAAGACGCTCTGCAAACCGTGCGCACCACGCCCCCGGCCCTGATACTGATGGACATGAACTACTCCTTCGACACCAGCGGCCACGACGGCCTGCACCTGCTGGCTCAGGTGAAGCAGCTGACGCCCCAGGTCCCCGTGATTCTGATTACCGGCTGGGGCTCCATCACCCTGGCCGTGGAAGGCATCAAGGCCGGCGCGGCGGAGTTCGTGACCAAACCCTGGAACAACGCCGCCCTGCTCCAGACTATCCGCACCATCCTGAGTTTGCACGAACACCCCGTGGAAACCGATGGCCCCACGCTCAGCCGCCGCGACCTGGACCGGCAGTTCAACTTCCGCAGCATCGTGGGGCAGGACGCGCAGCTGCTGCACCTGCTGCGCAGCGTGGGCCAGGTAGCCGCCACCGACGCCTCGGTGCTGATTGAGGGCGAAAGCGGCACCGGCAAGGAGCTGATTGCCGAGGCGGTCCACCACAACAGTCACCGCCGCCAGCAGCCCTTCGTGAAGGTGAACCTGGGCGGCATTTCGGCTTCGCTGTTCGAGAGTGAGATGTTCGGCCACCGCCGCGGGGCCTTCACCGACGCCAAGGCCGACCGCGTGGGCCGGTTTGAGCTGGCCAATAAGGGCACCATCTTCCTCGACGAAATCGGGGAGCTGGACCTGAGCAGCCAGGTGAAGCTGCTGCGCGTGCTGCAGGACCGCACCTACGAAGTACTCGGCGACAGCCGCGCCCGCACCCTGGATATTCGCGTAATCTGCGCCACCAACCGCAACCTGGCCGAGCTGGTGCAGGAAGGCCGTTTCCGCGAAGATCTGTTCTACCGCATCAACCTGATTACGGTGCGCCTGCCCGCCCTGCGCGAGCGGCCCGACGATATTCCGCTGCTGGTCCAGCACTTCATTGGCAACCTGCGCACCACCTACCACCGCCCGGCCCTGAAAGTGAGTACCCGCGCCCTGCACTGGCTGCGCGACCTGCCCCTGGCCGGCAATATTCGGGAGCTGAAAAACCTGGTGGAACGGGCCGTACTGGTGAGCGGCAAAGATGAGCTGGGCCCCGACGACTTCCAGGCTCAGTTTCAGAACGCCCCATCCAGGCCCGCCACTCCCGGCGAGCTGCCCGCCGTGGGCTCCATGACCCTCGACGAGCTCGAAGCCCGGATGATCCGCAAGTCCATGGATTTCTACGCTGGCAACGTGAGTCGCGTGGCCAGGGCCCTAGGACTAAGCCGGGGCGCGCTGTACCGGCGGCTGGAGAAGTACGCCATTCCGTTCGACGTGGAGAAGGGCAGCTAGGGCTAGAAGCTAGTCTAGTTCCCCTCCTCAGATGAGGAGGGGCTAGGGGTGGTTGATGCGTCAGAACGTCCTGGGCTAAAAGCCGCTTCAATTCCAGCCAGCACTCCATCCAGTTGTTCCAAAACCAGCCTGTTCTCAAACCGCAGCACCGTTAGCCCCAATTTGTTTAGGTAGGCCGTCCGCTCCACGTCCTTTGCCTCGCCACTCACCGTGAAATGGTGCGCACCATCTAACTCAATAACCAACTTCTCGGCCGGGCAATAAAAATCCACAATGTATTGCCCAATGCCGTGCTGACGGCGGAATTTTCGGCCAGCCAGTTGGTTTCGCTGCAAGGCCCTCCAGAGTGTGGCCTCCGCTTTTGTAAGATGAATACGAAGCTCGCGGCGGACAGCTTTTTGGCTGGGGAGGTCATGGATGTGGTGGGTATCGGGCATAGTGGTATAGAATTTAGACTTGTTCCCGAATAAGCAATAATGAAAAAAGAACGTCATGCTTCATCTGGCGTCCGCGCAGCCGAAGCATCTCTACCGCTTTGTTGCTTTAGCATTGATTAATAATGCGGTAGAGATGCTTCGGCTGCGCGGACGCCAGATGAAGCATGACCGCTGAATTTGCGCTTTTCTGTATTTAGGAACAAGTCTTTTAGCTAGTTCAAGGTAAACAACGATTATCAACCACCCCTAACCCCTCCTCATCTGAGGAGGGGAACTAGACTAGCTTCTAGCCCTGGCTTCTGCATTACCTCATGACCTTACGCACCAAGTTCCTGCTCTTCGTTATCCTCATTCACGGAGTGCTGATTCTGCTGGCCGCGCAGGTGATGCGGACGAATGCGCCGCTGTTCGTGGGGCTGGAAGTGCTGCTGCTGGTTAGTATTTATTTTACCGCGCAGCTGTACCGGAGCTTCGTGCGGCCGTTTCAGCTCATCGCGGCCGGCGTTGCAGCCATTCGCAGCAAAGACTTTTCCCTGAAATTTGTGCCCGTGGGCCAAAAGGAAATGGACCAGCTGATCGACGTGTACAACCACATGATTGATGAGCTGCGGCAGGAGCGCGTAACCCAGCACGAGAAAAGCTTTCTGCTGGAACGCCTGCTCCAGGCCTCGCCCGCCGGGGTACTGCTGCTCGACTTTGAGGGCCGCATCGAAACCCTGAACCCGGCGGCGGTGCAGTGTCTGCAATTGCCCGGGGCCGCGCTGCTGGGCCGCAAGCCCGGCGAGCTACCCGGGGAGTGGGGCCCGGCCCTGAGCAGCCTGCAGGCCGGTCAGCCCCAGGTTATCCGCCTGTCGGGCATCCAGACCTACCGCGCCCACTGCTCCCATTTCCTGGATCGGGGCTTCACCCGCAACTTCATCGTGCTGGAAGAGCTGACTCAGGAGCTGATCCGCCAGGAAAAGCAGGCCTACGAGAAGCTGATCCGAATGATGTCGCACGAAATCAACAACTCCATCGGGGCCATCAACTCCATCCTGCAAAGCTTCGGCTACTACACGCCCCAGTTGCGGGCCGAGGATCAGCCCGACTTCACCGAAGCCCTAGAAGTGTCCATCAACCGCAATACCCACCTGGCCAACTTCATGGCCAACTTCGCCAACCTGGTGCGCCTGCCCGCCCCCAACCGCCAGCCCTGCGACGTGCACGAGCTGCTGCGCGCCATTTACCGGCTGATGCTGGTGCAGAGTGAGAAACACGGGATTACCTGGCACTGGGAGCTGGCGCCGGGTCCGCTCCGGGTGAGCCTGGACCATCAGCAGATGGAGCAGGCGGTGCTCAACATCGTGAAAAATGCCCTCGAAGCCATCGGCGCAAACGGCACCCTCACCATCCGGACCACGACCGAACCGCCTACGCTGAGTCTGCTCAACGACGGCCCCGGTATTCCGGCGGAAGTGCAGCAGCGGCTGTTTACCCCGTTCTTTAGCACCAAGCGCGACGGCCAGGGCATCGGCCTCACCCTCATCCGCGACATCCTGCTCCAGCACGACTTCCGCTTCCGCCTCGAAACCCAGCCCGACGGTCTCACGGCATTTACTGTTCATTTGCAGGCAACGGAATAGGCCGCGGCCGCGGCCCTGGTGGCCTGAGCACCGGGCCGGTTCAGGCCCTGCGGAGCTGCCCCGGCCGAAACCGGCCCGCCCCTCCGGGCTACGTATGCGCGTGGCAGTACTGGTCCGCGTCGAGCAGCGTGGCTACGATGGGCGGGCGGACAGTGGCCGGCAGCTGGCGGAACAGCTGCTGGAGGCTTTCATCGAGGTGGCACAGTACCAGGGGCATATGACGGTGACGCAGCTGCTGGTAGTATTTCAGCAGCAAAGTCATGGCTTGCTGGGGCAGCTGGTGAATATGGCTGCAGTCGATCCACACGGAGGCTTTACCACTGTGGGCCGCCCGCCGAAGCGCTTTAGCCAGGGATACTTCCTCCCGCAGCTCGGCATTCTCAGTCAGAATCAGCAGGTAGCTTTCGGGCAAAATCTCGTGGTACACTTCCAGGGCTGCCATGGGAGTAGCGGTTAGGTAAGTGGCACCAAATGAAGATGATAGTCTTTTCAGTAGCCGGAGTAGTATACGCCGACAGCCGGCTAAAAGACGTAAAGCCAGCCACTTTTGTGAGCCGCCCTGCCGGCAGCAGGTCCCTAAGCAATCAGCCCCTGGTTGAGGGCATATTTCACCAGCGCCGCGGTGTTTTTGGCCTGGGTTTTCTCGATGATATTCTGGCGGTGCGTCTCGATGGTCCGCCGGCTGGTGAACAGCTTGTCGGCCATTTCGGCGTTGGTCAGGCCTTCGGCAATGAGCTGCAGGACTTCCAGCTCCCGACCCGACAACTCATGCGGCATTCTGGAAACGTGGTCGGAGGACTTGTCCGGGGAAAGCTGGTTGAGCTTGCGCAGCAGATCCAACCCGGTTTCGGTGCCCAGAAATAGCCGCCCATCGGCCACGGTACGAATGGCATGGATGATTTCGGTGCTGTCGGCATTCTTGAGGATGAAGCCCCGCGCGCCCGAATCCATTGTTCGGGACACGTATTTTTCGTGGTCGAGCATCGATAAGACGAGGACCCGTACCGTGGGATGGTGCTGCTGCAGCTCAGTCAGGGTGGTAACGCCGTCCATTCCGGGCATGTTCAGATCCAGCAGCACTACGTCGGCGGGCGTAGTGGCCAGTAAGTCGAGCAAGGCTTCCCCGTCGGCTGCTTCGCCCACTACCTGCAGGTCGGCTTCTCCCCCCAGCAAGGCCCGGATTCCTTCGCGCAGAATGGTGTGGTCGTCGGTTAGGATAAGGCGGATCATGGCAGCAAGGGTAGGAAGGCGGGCAAGGAAACCCGGCTATCAGAACGCAACCGAGCGGGGGTGGGTTGAGGGCCCCGGCTTCGGGAAAAAACCGGGGTGGCGGTAGCCGCGCCGGAAAGCCCGAAGCGCCCGTTCCCCACCGCTGCCGCCCCGGCCGTTGGCAACGGGCGGCCGGGCAAAAATGCGCAAGCCCATGCGTCACCGAAGCGGGAAGCATGGGCTTGGGTGGTGGCCCCGGCGAGAATCGAACTCACATCTAAAGTTTAGGAAACCCTTGTTCTATCCGTTGAACTACGGGGCCAGTGCTAAGCGCCGGGTAAAGGTAGGCTGAATCGGGCGGCGGCCCAAACCGATGATGCCCCCGGGTATGAATACAAAGTTTGCCTGGCCGGCTGTTTTCTTTCTAGCTTTCCCGCCAAATGGGTTTACTAGACGATATGCAAGCGGCCCGCCGCGCCGCCGGCCGCCGGCTGACCACCCCTGCCGACGCCGACGCCGACGGGATGGTACCCGCGCTGCTGTTCATCCCCGACATCAGCGGCTTCACGCGCTTCATTCAGGAATCGGGCAGCCCGCTGGCCCCCCAGCTCATTGCCGATCTGCTCGAAATCCTGATTGAAGCGAATATGCTGACGATGGAAGTGAGTGAGATTCAGGGCGACGCCATCCTGTTCTACCGCCTGGGGCCGCCGCCGCCCGTGCAGGAGCTGGTGCTGCAGTGCCGGCGCATCTTCCTCGACTTTCAGAACTACGTGCGCCTGGTGGAGCGCGACCTGGATTCGGAGCTGAGTGCGGCGCTGCGGGGCTACGAGTTGACCATCAAAATCATCGTCCACTTCGGGCGGGTGAGCGTGGCCCAGATCCGGCAGTTCACCAAGCTCATGGGCCGCGACGTGATAGTGGTGCACCGCCTGCTCAAGAACAACATCACCGGCAACGAGTACATCCTGCTCTCCGACGGCTACCTCGACACCCAGACCCCGGCCGACGTGGCCCGCGGTTTCTCCTGGACCCGGCTGTTGCGCGGCACCTGCTTCTACGACCACCTGGGCGAAATCTGCTACCGCTACGCCTACCTCTCGCCGCTGCGCCTGCTGCTGAACGGCCAGCAGAAGGGCGGCCAGCCCCAGGGCAGTCAGCGCAACGCCCTGAAGGTGCGGCGGGCGGTGCCGGTGCCGGCGGCCTACGCCTTGCGCGTGATCAGCAACTTCCGGCTGCGGCCCCACTGGATGCCCGGCGTGCGCGACGTGCTCTACGACGTCACCAAGGCCGGCCGCCTGGGTACCAGCTACAAGGTGCAGCTCAACCGCGGCCAGATCGACTTTCAGGCCGTACAGCGCTTCGAGGACGAAGACCGGATTGAGTACGTGGAGAAGATTTCCCTGTTCCGGCTGTTTCCCAACGCCCTGCTGTTCTACTTCATCGAGAAAATAACGGACCGCTCCTGCCTGGTCACGCTGGAATTCCGCTACGGCTACGTGGCCAGCGCCCGGCCCCTGGTGCGCTTCGGCCAGCTGCGGCGCATGCAGCGGTTTCTGGCCCTGGCCAGCCGGCAGCTAACCACCCTGTGCCAGAATATGCTGACCGGGCCGCCAACGTAAACCGGCTGCTGCCAGCAGCGCAAAGCCCCGATATCGGTAAGAGTCCTGTCTTCCCCAAATCCTTAGCAGGCCGCTGGACCGGAGCAACGAGCAAAAATTTGGGAAAGCACCAGGCATCTGCATACGCCGGGGCTTTCGGGGTCAACAACGCTTGCTTCGTTGCTCAGGACGGATTACTTCGGCTTTCAGCCTCGCGATGACGAACCGTAAGTTTCCTTTTTACCAGCTCCCCAGCTAGCTTTTATAGAGCAGCGCAATAACGAAGGACAGGGCCGTCAGGATGAGGCCGACCATGAAGATGCTGTAGCTGACGCGCAGCAGGCGGTATTTGCGGGTCAGCACGCCGCCGAGGTAGTAGATGTCCGTTACCATATTGGTGTAGAGGGCATCCTTCTCGCGCATGATTTCGGTCATGCCGCCCTGGAAGTCGTCGAGGCTGAGCTTGCTGAAGTTACCGAAGAAGAGCAGGTTCACGCGGCGGTTGGTGGCAATCTGGGGGCTGCGCTTCAGCCACTTGAAGCTCGTCACGTCGGGCTGGGCGCACAGAATGGCCGTTACCACCGAGCCCAGGGCGGTGATGAGCAGGATGCCCATGGGCACGCCCAGCACCGGGTTTTTGGAAAACAGGCTGCCCAGTGCCGCGGTCTGACCCATCTTGGCCCCCAGATACGTGATGATAACCGACATGAGCACCGCGTTAAGCTGAATCATCATGCTGGCCTTCGTGTCGGCCATATCCGAGAGCTTCATGTGGTTGCTGTACATGGTGCGGAACATGGTTTCGATGCCCCGCTTAGGCTCGGCGAAGGTGCCGTTTACTTCCTCATCCTTCTTCTTGGCCTTCTTCTCGGTTTTCTTCAGCAGCTTGCGCTGTTCCTTAATGTTATCCTTGAACTGCTTCTGATAGCGGTCCTTGGCGGCGGCGGTGAGAAACTTCGCCGTGAGCAGAAAGTCGAGCTGGGTTTCGGCCCACTGGGTAGTCGAATAGCTTTTCCCCAGCATGGTTTCCCATTCGGCCCGCAACAGCTCGGCGTTGGCAAAGAAATCTTCCTGACCCATGCCGCTCATGTCGGCATCGGTCAGCAGCTGCTGCAGCGGGGTTTCCGACGCTTCGTTGCGGTGCGTGGCCCGGATGGTGTCCTGAATAACCGCAATGCGGTCAGCGGGGTAGCCTCGCTCCGTTAGCCAGGCCCCGGCCATCTCCATGCTGCGGTACTCGTGCCCGTCGTACACGTCGATGTAACCGGCATCGTGGAACCAGGCAGCCAGTACCAGCGCCTCCAGATCAGTTGCGCTCAGGGTGCTGGCTTCCCCCAGGGCTTTGGCCTCTTTCACGACCACCGCCGTGTGCCTGAGCGAGTGATACACCAGCTGAGGAGGGAGCTTTTCTTCAAAAAGAGCCGTGATATAAGCCTTGGCCTTTTTCAGAATTTCGGCTTTCGCCGGCTTTATAGTTTCAGTTGTTTCCATGCAGGAGAAGGAGAAATAAGGAGCTGACGGCAAAACCGGGCTCCTGACCGGCTTAGAACGCGAATCGGAAGCGGAGGTTTTTGTCGGCGGAATACCGGTGCTAGCCCAACCGCAGCCGGACCGTCTGCGTACGGACCGGTCAACGACCTGCGGGTGCGTGCGTATCACTAAGTTTACGTCCTTTTTCGCAACTCCACACCACCTGGCGGGTTATGCCGGCGTGTTGTCGTTTGACTTTCCTGTTCTCCGCTTTCATATGAGAAGACCTTTTCTGTTCTGTTGCCTGTGGCTGTTAGGCAACCTGAACGCTGCTTTGGCCCAGAAAACCCAGACTGCCCACCTCACCCGCCCCAACTACAACCACGGCGGCGAGAACTGGGAAAGCAAAACGCCGCCCGATAGCTCCCGGATTCGCTACAGCGTGTTTCTGATCGGCGACGTAGGCAAGCCCGCCCCCAAAGCCGACGGCGGGGAGCCGGCGCTGAATTTTCTGCACCAGCAGATTGTGAAGGCGGGGGCCAAAAGTACCACCGTTTACCTCGGCGACAATATCTACGAGTACGGGATGCCCCGCGAAGGCGCTTACGACCGCAAAGCGTCGGAGGAGCGCATGGTGGCCCAGCTCGACGCCCTGCGCGACTACGCCGGCGAGAAGTACATGATTCCCGGCAACCACGACTGGAAGCAGGGCCTCACGGGCGGAGTAGAGCAGGTGAACCGCGAGCAGGCCTTCGTGGAAAACTACCTCACCTCCGACTCCGCCGCCTTCGCCTACACCGGCGACTTCTTTATTCCGCGCGATGCCTGCCCCGGCCCGTTTGAAGTGCGCGTGCAAGACGACGTGGTGATGATTGCCATCAACTCGCAGTGGTTTCTGCAAACCAACGGCGAGCGGCCCTACGGCTCGAACAGCGGCTGCGGCGTGGCCAACGAAACCGACTTCTTCACCCAGCTCGAAGACATCATTGCCCGCAACAAGGGCAAGAACATTATGGTGGTGGCCCACCATCCCATCTATTCCGACGGCGTCCACGGCGGCTACTTCACCCTGGCCGACCACTTCTTTCCGGTGTCCATCGTCTACAAGTACGCTTTCATTCCGTTGCCGATTATCGGCTCCATCTACCCGTTTGCCCGCAAGTACGGCGGCATCAGCCAGGATATTGCCCACCCGCAGTACCAGGCCTACAAGAAAGGGCTGGAAGAAATCTTCAATAAGTACCCGAACATCATCTATGCCTCGGGCCACGAGCACAACCTGCAATACTTTAAGGTGAACTCCTGGCACCAGATCGTGAGCGGCTCGGGCTGCAAAACTCAGCACGTGCGCGCCGGCAAAGGGGCCAACGCCATGTTCTCGGACAAGGAAAAGGGCTGGTCCCGGGTGAACTACTACGACAACGGCGAGGTCTGGACCGAGTTCTGGGTGCCCAACGACAAGGGCGAAACCGGCCGGCTGGTGTTCCGCACGCCTCTCTACGCCCAGGAAACGGCCCAGGTCACCGAGAAGCTGGCAACCCAGCAGGTGAAGCGCCCCAACTTTGGCGACAGCACCGTGACGCTGGCCGTAAATTCCGACTACGACCAGCGGGGCAAATTCCACAAGTTCCTGTTTGGTGAGCACTACCGCAAGGAGTGGGCAACGCCGGTGCAGTTCAACGTGCTGGACCTGGCCACTGAGCAGGGCGGGCTGGAGCCCTACAAAATCGGCGGGGGCAAGCAGACGGCTTCCCTGAAAGTGCGCAACGAGGCCGGCCGGCTCTTCACCCTGCGCGGCCTCGATAAGGACCCGGCCGCGGTGCTGCCCGAAGCCCTGCGCGAAGGCGCGGCCAAGGATATTCTGCAGGACCAGATTTCGGCCCAGCATCCGTATGCTTCCTTCGTGATTCCGCCCCTGGCTAGTGCGGCCGGGATTCTGCATACCAACCCCCGGCCCGTTTACATTCCGCAGGACCCGTTGCTGGGCCAGTACCTGGAGCGGTTTTCCAACGTGCCCGCGGGGTTTGAGGAAGATGCCAAGGATGACCAGAGCAACGTGGCTTCGCTGGGCAACGCCACCAACCTGGTGGGTACCGACAAAGTGCTGGAGCGCCTGGAGGAAGACAACGACAACCGCGTCAACGAAAAGGATTTCGCCCGCTCCCGCCTCTTCGATATGTGGATCGGCGACTGGGACCGGCACGAGGACCAGTGGCGCTGGGCCGAGAAAAAGGACAAGGACGGGGACCGGAAATTCACCGCCGTCCCCGAAGACCGCGACGTCGCCTTCTTCAAGGGCGACGGATTTTTTCCCTTCCTGGCTTCGCGCAAGTTTGCCATCCGCAACTTCCAGAACTTCGGCTACGACTACGCCGACTATAAAGGCCTCAACCTGACGGCCCTGGCCAACGACCGCACCTTTCTGGCCTCGGTAACCAGGGAAGACTGGATCAAGGCCGCCGAGGAGATGAAAAAGGGGCTCACCGATGAGGCCATTGAAAAGGCTTTCCGCACCCGGTGGACCCCGGAAATCTACGCTCTGCACGGCGCCGAAATCGTGGCCAAGCTCAAGAGCCGCCGCAACCTGCTGCCCCAGCTGGCCGCCGACTACTACAGCACCCTCAACCGGATTGTGGAAGTGAAGGGCAGCTCGAAGCGGGAGAAATTTGTGGTCACGCGCCTGGCAGGGGGCAAAACCCGGGTCAGGGTCAATAAGATCAACAAGGAAGGGCAGGTCAGCAAGGAGCTGTTCGACAAAACCTTCGATCAGGACACCAAGGAAATCCGCCTCTACGGCTTTTCCGGCCAGGACGTGTACACCATCACCGGCGAGTCGAAAAAGGCGGGCGCTATTGTGCGCCTCATCGGCGGCACGGGGCGCGACTCCATCACCGACAACTCCCGCGTGGGCGGGTTCCGCCACCGCACCCAGATCTACGACGGCGACTCGGGCAACGTGATTGTGGCCGGCAAGGAAACCCGCCTGCGCCTGGCCCCCGGTATCGACGTAAGCCGCTACGACGTGCACCCGCGCGGCAACCGCGGCGACTACAACCTCAACTATTTCGGCCCGGCCGCTTACGTCGGCTACAACATCGACGACGGCCTCTTCGTCGGGGGCGGGGCTACCTACCGCACCTACGGCTTCCGCAAGACGCCCTTTGCTACTGAGCAGACGCTGGCGGCCAATTACGCCCCTTCCCGCCAGGCCTATAACGTGCGCTACACCGGCACCTTCACCGAGGCTATTGGTAAGTTCAACCTGAAGATCAACAGCCAGCTCTACGGCCCGCAGCTGCTCTACAACTTCTTCGGCATCGGCAACGATACCAAGAATTTTGCCCTGGAAAACGACCGCGACAACGTGACGAACCGTACCGTCACGGAATCGTACCGCATCCGGTTCTCGCGCTTCTACTTTTCGCCCACGCTGGAAAAGGACGTGTTCAGCTTCCTCAAAGTCGGTTTCGGCCCGCAGTACGACCAGTTTCGCGTCGACCGCAGCCAGATCGGCAAGGTGATTCAGGACAGCCTGAACGCCACCGGGGGGGTAGAAAATACCCGCTTCGGCATCCGGGCCTCCGATTTCGGCCTGAACCGCTACGCGGGCGGGCGGCTCTACTTCAACCTCGATGCCAGCAGCTCGCCCATCAACCCGCGCATCGGCATCCGGTGGTACAACGAAGCCCAGTACAACAAGCAGCTCAACGGCGAGAAGCTGTCCTACGGCAATATCCGCTCGGAAGTACGCTTCTACCTGAGCCCCAACTTCCCGTTCCAGCTCACCTGGGCGGGTCGTATCGGGGCCAGCCGGGCCCTGGGCGACTACCGCTTCTACCAGGCCAACACGCTGGGCGGCACCACCAACCTGCGTGGCTACCGCCGTACCCGCTACGCCGGCCGCAGCTCGGTGTATACCAATGCCGAAGTACGCCTCCAGCTCTTTACTTTCAACGCCTATCTGGTGCCCGGCAAGTTCGGCGTCCTGGGCCTGGCCGACGCGGCCCGCGTGTATTCCGGCAATGATGTCCGGACTGGCATCGGGGCTTTCCACTCGGCCTTTGGCGGCGGGGTGTGGGTCGATGTTCTGAAGCAGGCCGTTATCAACGCCACCTACTCGGTTGGTGAGGAAAGGCTGGTTTTCGTCGGCTTCGACTTTCTATTCTAGGCAAGAGACTTGCTCCTTAATAAAAAATGGCCCGTCATGCCGAGCGCCGCGCAGCATCTCGCGGGCTGACGTCTGAGTAGTAATCTAACGACGCCACGCGAGATGCTGCGCGGCGCTCGGCATGACGTTCTCTATTTACCTGTATTCTCGTTCGGGAACAAGTCTAAGGCCTCAGCACGGCCTGAGGCGTTGGCGTCAAAACGCTCTTTCGGGCCAGGTAGAAGAGCGTTTTCCGGGGCTGCCGGGGCCCTTTCCTGGTTCTGGCAATCCGGGCCCGGGGAAATTTCCGCCACCACGTAGCGGCGGGCCTATCCTTTTGGCTGCAATCCCGTTTAGCCCAGCACTACCGTCTGGCGTGCTGTCGTCAGCTGCTTTCCCTCCCTGTTTGCTTATGCTGATTTCCCGCCTTTTTCGCTCGCTGTCCCGGCCGGTCCAACGACTATTACCCCCCGGGCTGGGGCTGCTGGCGCTAAGCTTCACGGCCACGGCCCAGGAGACGCCCAACCGGTCCATCTTCCCGGCTCCGGCGCCTGCCGATACTTCGGCCACCAACGACCCCCAGCAGTTTGCCACGCCTTCAGTAGTGGGCATGGGCCCCAGCAAAGGTCTGATCTTTCACTACGAGCGGGTGCCGCGCTTCAACGTGTCCTCCAACGGGCAGGTAGTAGGCCTGCGCGACTACAACTCCCAGGCCACCAAGAATGCCCGGCTGTTTATCAAAGGGTATATTCCGATGATCAACCATCCTCACCTCAAGCTGATTCTGGGGATAAACTACGAGCGGGAGGAGTTCAAATTCCGGGACCGGCCCACTGGCTACGAGCTCTACGACAACATCGAAAACAAGGGCCTCAAAACCCTGGGGGCGCAGCTGGCCGTGATCCGGCCGGTGAACGACGTGAACTGGTACATTATCCGGACCAAGGGCGAGCTGAGCGGCGACTACACCTCGTCGGAGCTGAGCGTGCGCGACTACCTGCGCATGTCGGCGGAGTTTCTGTACGGCTGGAAGCGCAGTCCGACGTTCTCCTGGGGCCTGGGCGTGCAGCTGGGCTACACCTTCGGGCGGTTCAGCCCGTATCCGGCCCTGCTGTATAACCGCACTTTCAATAAGCGCTGGGGCGTGGAGGCCCTGTTTCCGGCCCGCGTTACGGCCCGCTACAACGCCTCCCCCCGTTCGCTGTTCTACGCCGGCTATTCCGTCGATGGTCTCAACTACATCATAAACCTGCGCCAGCCCCTGCGGCGGGAAGGTTCCATCAGCCTGAACTCGCTGGAGCTGCGCGAAACCGAGGTTAAATTCCGCACCCGTTGGGAGCGGGAGATTTACGACTTCCTCTGGTTCGGTCTCGAAGCCGGCTACCGCTACAACTATGCCTTCGACGCCTTCGACCGGACCAACAACAACCGCATCAAAATCATCGACAGCAAGCTGGCCAATGCGCCTTACGCCTCGGTGGAGCTCTTCATCGTGCCCCCGCGCAGGATGCTGAGGCGGTAGCGCCGGCGGCCCGCAAAATTTTGCCCGACCTGTTCAGACCGGGTCACCTCAGTACTGAAAAAGGCCTTCTGCTAAGCAGAAGGCCTTTTTCAGTACTGGATCTTTTATTAGCAGAGCTGGTTCTGAAACCGGTATGGCATCAACCCGCTTCACCCGGCGCGGCGGGAGCAGTGGTCTTGCGCCGCCGGTTGGCCAGCTTCCGCAGGTATTCATACGTTTCGGACTGGGCGCGCACCTTCCTGGCATCCGCGTCGTCCTGGCCGATGTAGTTGTTCTCAAAGTCGCGCGACTTCACATTGTCCTGGCGCTGCAGATCGAGCAGGTGGCGCACTTCGGCGCGCAGCTCATCGTTCAGAATGGGGAAGGCCACCTCAACGCGGCGGTCCAGGTTGCGGGCCATCCAGTCGGACGAAGCTACGTAGACCTTCTCGTGGCCGTCGTTGCCGAACACGTACACGCGGGCGTGCTCCAGGTAGCGGTCGACCATGCCGCGCTGCTGGATGTTAGCGCTTTGACCCTCCACGCCCGGAATCACGCAGGAAATGCCGCGGATGAGCAGCTCGACCCGCACGCCGGCCTGGCTGGCTTCATACAGCTTCAGGATCATGCGCTCATCCTGCAGAGCGTTCAATTTGAGGATGATGTAAGCTTCCTTACCGTGCCGGGCCAGCTTGATTTCCCGGTCGATGAGGGCATTCAGCTGGTCGCGTAGCTCGAAAGGCGCTACCAGCAGGTGCTGGAAGCCGGTTTTGGGCTGACGGTCGTGGAAGTAGCGGAATACCTCGGCGGCCTCGCGGGTCAGGCGTGGGTCGGCCGTGAACAGGCCGTGGTCGGCGTAGATGTGGCTGGTTACCTCGTTGAAGTTGCCGGTGCTGAAGTAGGCGTAGAGGCGGTTCTGCTCGTTCTCGGTGCGGGTAATGAGCAATACCTTGCTGTGTACTTTCAGCTCGGGAATGCCGAATACGACGTTGGCCCCGGCCTTCTGCAGCTTCTCGGCCCAGAACATGTTCGACTCCTCGTCGAAGCGGGCCTTGAGCTCCACGACTACCGTAACCTGCTTGCCGTTTTTCACGGCTTTCAGCAGGGCTTTGGCCACTTCGCTTTTGGCGGCCACCCGGTAGAGGGTGATGCCGATGCTGGTTACCTGCGGATCAGCCGCCGCTTCGCCGATGAAGCGCGTCACGTAGTCGAACGACTGATAGGGCAGGTGCAGCAGGTGGTCGCGCTCGGCAATGGCGGCCAGCATCTTGCCGCCGGTGCGGGGCAGGGTGGGGTGGGGCAGGGGCGGCTGCTCAGGGTATTGCAGCTCCGGCAAGCCCAGGTCGGGGAAGCCGAAAAAGTCGCGGAAGTTATGGTAGCGGCTGCCTTCCACCAGCTCGTCCTTGCCGATGCCGGTTTTCTGCATCACGGTTTTGAGCACGGCCTTGGGCATGCCGGGGTCGTAGAGCAGGCGGGCCGGGTAGCCGGTTTCGCGCTTCTGCAGGCTGCTCTTGATCTTGGCCATCATGTTGCCCGACACTTCCTCCTGAATGTCCAGCTCCGCGTCGCGGGAAAGTTTCAGGGCGTGAACCTGCACCTTCTGGTATTTGGGGTACAGCTCGTGGGCGCAGGTCCGGATTACGTCGTCGAGAAACATCACGTAATATTCCTGGCCCTCCACGGGCAGCTGCACGAAGCGGCCGCCGTGGCGCTTGGTCGGCAGCTCAATTACCACCACCCGCTCGTCGTCGTCGTGCTTTTTGGTTTTGGCAGGGTGAGTGAGGTGGAAGGTGAGGTACACCGTCTGGTCCTTCAGAAACAGGTGGTGCAGATTCTCATCGAGCAGCACCGGGGAAAGCAGGTCCTGCACCTTCTCGCGGAAGTACTGCTGCACCCACGTCCGCTGCGACTCGCTCAGGTCGTGGTCGGCCACCAGGTGGATGTGCTGGCGCTGGAGCTCGGGCAGGATGCCTTCGCGGAAGGTTTCGCCGAATTCCTGCTGCTGCCGGCCCACCTCGTCGAGCAGGTTTTTGAGCTGCTCACCGGGGTCTTCGCCCAGCTTGGCGCGGGTTTTCTTCTTAAGCTTCACCAGCCGCCGCAGCGTAGCCACGCGCACCTTGAAATACTCGTCCAGATTCGACGAGAAGATGGCCAGAAACTTCACCCGTTCCAGCAGGGGCACCGCCGGGTTTTGCGCTTCCTGCAATACGCGCCGGTTGAACGCCAGCCAGCTTAATTCGCGGTTGAGCAATACGGGGTGCGGTTTCTTGGGTGATTCCATGGGGTTTTAATTAAGAATTAAGAATTGAGAATTAAGCATTGAAATGCGAGGGTACGCCCGGGCCGGCAGTTGCTTCCTGACGGGGCTGACGACCATACGCCGGGGCCCCAGACCACATTTTCAATGCTTAATTCTCAATTCTTAATTGTTCTTCGGGTAGTCGTAGAAGTAAAATTCGGCGTTGGCCCGGTCCAGGTCGGCCCAGTGTTCAATGGCGAACTTCAGGCAGACGATGGCCGCCGTGGGCAGCTCGGGCAGCTGGTTGGGCGACAGCAGGTTGACGAAATCGCTCAGCGTGTTGTTATGCCCGACCAGCAACACCGAACCGGCGGTATCGGGGAAGGCCCGCACGATGGTGAGCAAGTCGCGTACTTCGGCCTGATAAATCCCCTCAATCACCTCAATCCGGTCGTGGGGGTAGTCGATTTCCCGGGCTACCAGCGAGGCCGTACTCAGGGTCCGCACGGCGGGGGAGCTGACGAGCAGGTCGAGGTGAATATCGCGCTTGGCCAGCGCCTGGCCCATGTAGGGCGCATCGTCGCGGCCCCGGTTGTTGAGCGGGCGTTCCTGGTCGCTCAGGTCGTCGAAGTCCCAGCTGGACTTGGCGTGGCGCATCAGATACAGGGTTTTCATATGGCAGAGCTAGGTAGGATTCGCCTCTTTACTATGCGTTTCCCGAAATGGTTATGGAGAAGTTGGTAACGGCGGGCAAGCGGGTCATAAAATAAAAAGACCCGCCGGGAGCCGGCGGGTCTTTTGGCCAAAACCTGGCGTCCGAGGCTTAGGCTCAGAAGTCAGGCCCGCAGCAGATTATTGCTTCACGAAGCGCTGGTGCGAAATCTGGTCCCCGTTCGTGATGGTGAGCAGGTAGATGCCTTTCGCCAGCGAAGCGACGTGGAGCTGGTTGCCGTCGAAGCTGATCTGCTTCATTTCGCGGCCCCGAACGTCGTAGACTTTCACCGAGGAGGTGTTGCCCATACGGTCGGCCGGAACTACTACGTTCAGCCGGTCGGTAGCCGGGTTTGGATACACGCTGTATTCCACGCCGCCGCCGATGCGGGCAACCGTAGCCGTTTTAGCGGTACCACCAGTAATGTTAACGGTGTAGTCTTCGGTTTCGCCGTAGCTGTAGGCGTTGCAGCTGGTGGTGGCCGAAGCGTCGCTCATCACTACCCGCATGCGGGTGGTGCCACTCTTGGCCGTGGCGGGCACGGTGAAGGTGGCGCTGCGGATAGTTGTTACGCTGCTGGCCGCGGCATTCACCACCAGTTCGCCGGCATCGGTGAACAGGCCGTTCTGGTTGTAGTCGATGTACACTTTGAAGTACTCCGAGTATGCCGTGCCGGCGAAACCAGCGCTGTAGCTGATGGTCTGGGAAGTGCCCGCGCCGATGCCTGGAGCGGCCAGAGTCGTGCCGTTGTAGTAGCCGGCATCAGCGCCCGAAGTGCGGGCCAGCGTGCCCAGCTTCACGTAGTCGATGAACTCGTAGGCTACGCTCGTACCTTTCGAAGCGCAATAGGTAGCGGTGGGGGGCGGCGTGGTACCACCGGGGGCCGTGCCACCCAGCGACGTGAGCAGCGAAGCGCGGCTGCCGCCGGTAGCGAACAGCGCATTCATGCGCGTGCTCTGGCCGGTAGAAAACATATACATGCAGGCGTCGTCGGTGTAGTCCATGTAGTTCATGAACATGTCGCCGTTGGTGGTGTTGCCGCAGGTACGACGCGGGAAAGATGGGCAGCCGCCGTTGCTGGTCTGCTGGGTTGGGGTATCCGACACCAGGTCGTTGCCGCAGCTGGCATCGCCCCAGATGTGGCGCAGGTTCAGCCAGTGGCCCACTTCGTGCGTCGCCGTGCGGCCCAGGTTGAAGGGGGCCGACAGGTAGCCGGTGCGGCCGAAATAGTTGGGGCCGATAACCACGCCGTCGGTGCTGGCCGCGCCGCCGGGGAACTGGGCGTAACCCAGAATACCGCCGCCGATGTTGCACACCCATAGGTTGAGGTACTGGCCCGCGGGCCAGGCATTCAGACCGCCGGTGGCGGTGCTTTTCATGTCATCCGCGGTGCCCCAGGTGGTCTTGGTGCTCGACTTGCGCTGAATCCCCGTGGTGGCATTACCGTTAGGGTCGCGCTTGGCCAGTACAAACTGCAGCCCGGCATCGGCGGCAAGGCCGGCGAAAGCGGCCGGCGTCTTGCTCACGTCGGAGTTGAGCTTGCGGAAGTCCTCGTTCAGCGCCGCAATCTGCGACTGAATCTGGGCATCCGAAATGTTTTCGTTGGCGTTGCTGTACAGGATGTGGACTACTACCGGAATGGTGCCGGTCAGGGCCGTGATGCGCTGACTAATCGGATTGGCCTCAAACTGGCGGGTCTGGTTTTCAATCGCCGCCATGCGCGGAGCCAGGGAAGGATCGGCGCTCATCTGCTGAGCCAACGATTCCATGGTGGCACACTCGCGAACCTTCTGGGCCTGCGCCTCAGCGCTAAGACCCAAGCCCAGGCAAGCCAGAGCAACTGCGTAAAAAATTTTCTTCATGTAAGAAAGGTGGAGGTGGTTGGGAAGAGGGGCAAACAGAGTGCTAATGTATTGAATATTTATAGGCAAACAATCCAGTTAACTGTGAATACTTATAACGTAACATTCAAATGCCTCCTGAAACAGGGGTTGATGCGCGGTTTTATTGAAAATATGGCAATAAAGCCGACGCCAGCCAGCCAGCTTGTGCCCTGGTCTTTGCCGGACCATAAAAAGGCCCCTCAGTCAGGCTGGTCCTTCCCCAAATCTTCCCCCGTCTTTCCGGATGGGGCATAATAGCCTTTTTGCCGTTGGTTGAAGCTGCTTTGTCAGCTATAAAACGGCAGGGTAAACCTCGCAAAAAAGCCCTTCTGGCCATGGGGCCGGAAGGGCTTTTGAATTTTGGGTAAGGACAAGCCAGTCAGGCAGGCCTTTTCCGTAACTACCCCACGGCCAAACAGACCGTAGCTTGCTCCTTATTGCTTCTCGAAACGCTGACGCAAGGTCTGCTCGCCATTGGAGAGGGTGATCTGATAGAGGCCTTTAGGCAGCTGGGCCACGTTCACCTGACCCTGGCCGTTGTAAGCCGCCTGCTTCATTTCGTGGCCCCGCAGATCGTATACCGATACGTTCCAGGTAGTAGCCACTTCTGTGCGGGGCATGGTCAGATTCAGCACGTTGCTGGCGGGGTTGGGATACATGGCCACTTTCGGAGCTGCGCCCATCGTGGCCAGGGCTGCGCGGGGAGCCGTACCGCCCAAAGACGTATTCAGCGAAGCGCGGCTACCGCCGGCGGCGAACAAGGCGTCCATGCGGCTGGACTGGCCAGCGGAGAACATGTACATGCAGGCATCATAGGTGTAGTCCATGTAGTTCATCGACATATCACCCTGGTTGCCGCACGTCACTTTGGGGAAAGCCGGGCAGCCCCCGTTGCTGGTCTGCTGGGTTGGGGTGTCCGACACCAGGTCGTTGCCGCAGCTGGCGTCGCCCCAGATGTGGCGCAGGTTCAGCCAGTGGCCCACTTCGTGCGTCGCCGTCCGGCCCTTGTTGTAATTACTGGCCGTGCCGCCGGGTACCGATGAGAATAAGCAAACTACGCCGTCGGTGGCTGCCGCGCCGCCGGGGAACTGAGCATAGCCGAGCAGACCGTTGCCCAGGTTGCAGAGCCATAGATTCAGGTACTGGTCGCTGGGCCAGGCATCGCTGCCGCCTCTGCTCGTGTACTTCACGAAGTCGTTGCTGCTGAAAGAGCGGGTCTTGGTAGAGCGGCGAACTACCCCCGTAGTAGCAGCCCCGGTCGGAGTGCGCTTGGCCAGCACGAACTGCACGTTAGTGCCCGAGGCCACGCTGGTAAACAGCGAGGGTACCAGACTGGCATCGGCATTGGTCTTGGCGAAGTCTTCGTTCAACACTCTAAGCTGAGCATCGATCTGGGCCTGCGTCACGTTCTGCGCGGCGGTGTTGTAGACTACGTGCACTACTACCGGGATAGTAACTACGGCGTTGGCACGATTTACTGCGGAGTTGGCAACCATATGAGCCGTGTGCCGCTCAATGGCCGACATGCGTTGGGCCAGCGTTGGATCAGCCGCCAGTTGAGCCTGCAGGACATCCATCGTGGAGCAGTTGCGGCCGATTACGGCCGGATTGCCACTTATCGGGGCCAAACGGTTTTCCTGCGCTTGAACCGAAAACGAACCCAAGCCCAGGCAGGCGAGAGCAACAGCGTAAAAATTTTTCTTCATCAGGAAGGATGATAGGGGGTGTGTGGAGGAGAACTGAGAACAGTGGAACAATATAAGGATAATGCCATCAAAGGTTACACTGGAAACGATGTTTAATTGAAATTATAATATTATAAACGGTGAATAAATGGCAAAATTGTAATGATAGGGCTATTCCTGCAAGAATTGTCATCAATAAAAAAGTGAAAAAGCCTTCGGCTACTGCCGAAGGCTTTTTCACTACCTGATAGTTACGCGGGGCATTGCGGCAGCCCTGTTTGAGGAGTCAGGAGTGAGAAGTTAGAAGTCAGGAGTCAGAAGGCAGCAGCCGGAAGGCAGCATACGAGCAGGCTGCCGATTCAAAGCACGTCTGCCTGGGCCCCTGATTCGCTCCTTCCTCTTTTAACTCCTGACTCCTAATTTCTGACTCCTGACTTCTCACCGCCGGCAACCCGCCTCACAGTGCGTAACAGCAGCTTCTTAGTCAATCAAGAGGCGGCTCTATTCGAAGTCCCCGCTCACCTGGTTCGGGTAGCGCTTGGCGTGCAAAGCCGAAACGTGGCGCACCAGTAAAGCCCGGAGCTCTTCAATGTTCTGCCGCTCCTGAGCCGAGATGAAAATCACGGGGTCGTGCATCCTGGCCATATAAGTGGCCTGGAGCTGAGCCAGCGTAGGGCGCGGAGTCTCATCCTCGTCCGGGTTCATGCCTTCGAAGGTTTCCTGGTGCAGCGCCGCCGAATCCAGCTCGTACTGATCAATTTTGTTGAAAACCAGCAGCATGGGCTTGTCAGCCGCCTGAATATCCTTGAGCGTATCGTTCACCACCGCGATGTGCTCCTCAAACGACTGGTGGGAAATATCGACTACGTGTACCAGCAGGTCGGCTTCGCGGATTTCGTCCAGCGTCGACTTAAAGCTTTCAATGAGCCGGGTAGGCAGCTTGCGGATGAAACCGACGGTATCGGAGAGCAGGAAGGGCGTGTTGTCGAGCACTACTTTGCGCACTGTGGAGTCGACGGTAGCGAAAAGCTTGTTCTCGGCAAACACGTCGGAACGGCTCAGCAGGTTCATCAGCGTGCTTTTGCCCACGTTGGTGTAGCCGACCAGCGCCACGCGCAACACCCCGCCGCGCGACTTGCGCTGGGTATGGCTCTGCTTGTCGAAGTCCTTGAGTTTTTCCTTCAGGAAGTCGATCCGCTCCCGCACTACGCGGCGGTCGGTTTCGATTTCCGTTTCCCCCGGTCCGCGCTGGCTCACGCCGCCCCCCCGCTGTTTGTCCAGGTGGCTCCACAAGCCCGTAAGGCGGGGCAGCAGGTACTGGTACTGGGCCAGCTCGACCTGGGTGCGGGCCGTGGCCGACTTGGCCCGGCGGGCAAAGATGTCGATGATGAGCAGGGAACGGTCCACGATCTTGATCTTTAGCTCGGCCTCCAGATTGCGGAGCTGCGACGGGGAAAGCTCGTCGTCGAAAATGACCATGCTGGTGCGGGTGTGCTGCACGTAAGCCTTGATTTCGGCCAGCTTACCTTCCCCCACGAAGGTGCGCACATCGGGCTTGTCCAGCCGCTGGATGAAGCGCTTGGTGACCCGGGCCCCGGCGGTTTCGGCCAGAAACTCCAGCTCATCCAGGTATTCGCGGGTCTGGGCTTCGGGCTGACGCTTGTCGGGCACGGCCACCAGCACGGCCGTTTCCTGGCCCTGGGTGGTGTCGTAGGTACCACTGTTCGGGTCGCGCTTGGGGCCGGTGGTAGGCACGTCGGTGGTATGGTGCCGGGTGCTATTAGTGGGGCTCCAGCTTTGAGTATTGCCTTTTTTTGCCATTGAATTCGGGAGATATTGGTTAGAGTAGCCGCCCTGGGAGGGCCGCCGGCGGGAAGGTTACGCTAGCGCAGCGTCAGCGAGTAGGCAGCTACCTGCTCAATCTCCGCCGCCGTGAGCTGAGATGTGAAGGAGGGCATCTTGCCTAGTCCGTTGGTTACGATGTACACGCGGCCGGTGATGTTCAGGTTGCTCTTGGTCAGATCATGGGCCCCGTTGAGACCTTTCCGGCCATCCGGACCATGGCAAACAACACAGCGCTGCGTGAAAATAGTTTTACCGCCGGCCAGGCCCGCGTCCACCACCGGCGGTGCCGCCGCAGGTGGGCTGGATGAATCAGGGGCGGCTGAATCGCAGGCCCCGGCTAACAACAGGGGCAGCAAAATCAATCCGGCCCCCAGGAATCTGGCGGAGGCGCGCAGGGAAAAAACACGACGTATCATACCACGAAGATACGCAGGGTAACGGGCCGGTCTGTGGGTGCGGGCAACGAAACCATTCTGTCTGAGCGGTACCGAAAACAAGGCGAACCTGAAAAGCGCCGGCGTAAGTTAGCGGGGGCGCTTTTCGGGTTTTGGCAGGCCCGACCCCCGTCCGCGGCAGAATTGCGCTGCGCCGCCGCCTCGCCCCGACGAATGCACCATCGCCCTGCCTACCTTTGCGGGCCCTAGCCCCCGTTTGCCCTATGCGCGTAGCCATCGTCATCAATACCTCCTGGAACATCTGGAATTTTCGCGGCAGTCTGATCCGGGCGCTGCAGGCGGCCGGGCACGAAGTGCTGGCTATTGCTCCGCCCGACGATTATTCGGCCCGCCTCGAAACCGAGCTGGGCTGCCGTTTCGTCCCGATTCTGATGGAAAATAAGGGCACTAATCCTATAAAGGACGCCCTGCTGACGCGCCGCTTCTACGACATCTACCGCCGCGAAAAGCCCGACGTGGTGCTACAGTATACCATTAAGCCCAACATCTACGGTACCCTGGCGGCCCGGCTGGCCGGGATTCCCAGCGTCAACAACGTGTCGGGGCTGGGCACGGTGTTTATCGTTAAAAACCTGGTGAGCAAGGTCGCGCTGGGGTTGTACCGCTTCGCCTTTCGTTTCCCCAGGCGGGTGTTTTTTCAGAATGGCGACGACCGCCAGCTCTTCCTCGACCACAACCTGGTGCGCCCCGAAATCACCGATTTACTACCGGGTTCGGGCATTGATACGAATAAATTCCAGCCCGCTGCCACCTTCTTTCGGCACCAGCCTTTTACTTTCCTGATGATTGCGCGGGTGCTCTACGAAAAGGGGGTGGAAGAATACTTCGAAGCGGCCCGCCTCGTGCGCGAGGCCGTGCCGGGCACCCGGGTGCAGCTGCTGGGCGGCCTCGATGAATCGGGCAACATCGGGGTGAAGCGGGTGGTGTTCGACGAGTGGCTGCGGGCCGGCCACGTGGAATACCTGGGCACCTCCGACAACGTAGCCGGGCACATCCGGCCGGCCGACTGCGTGGTGCTGCCCTCCTACCGGGAAGGGACTCCCAAAACCCTGCTCGAAGCCGCTGCTATGGGGAAGCCCATTGTAACCACCGACGTGCCGGGCTGCCGCGAAACGGTGGTGGATGGCCGGAATGGGCTGCTCTGCCGGGTGCGCGACGGTGCCGATCTGGCCGCGAAGATGCTCCAGGTGCTACAGCTGGATGAGGCCGCCCTACAGGCCATGGGCCGGGCCGGCCGGCAGCTGGCGGAGCAGAAGTTCGACGAAAAAATAGTGCTCGACAAATACCTGCAAATAGTGGAGGACGTGGGCGTCAGCTAATCACCACGTTTTAAAACCCGCTACCTTGCGGCCACGCCGGCCTTTTCCGTGCAATATTATACTTTCCTGGTCAATGGAAATCAAGCATCATGCCCTGGCGGGCGTTGTGGAGTTTACCCCGCGTATTTTCGAGGATTCACGCGGAATATTTTTCGAGTCGTTCAGTGCCCGGATTATGGCTGAGGCCGGTGCCGGCGGTGAATGGGTGCAGGACAATCAGTCCAGTTCGATATCAGGAGTATTGCGGGGGCTGCACTTCCAGGCTCCCCCCTACGCGCAGGCTAAGCTGGTGCGGGTAGCCACCGGCCGGGTACGGGATGTGATAGTGGACATCCGTCGTTCCTCCTCCACTTACGGTCAGCATATAAGTGTGGAGCTGGACTCCCGGCGGGGCAACATTCTCTACATTCCCACGGGTTTTGCCCACGGCTTCCTGGCTCTGGAAGAAAACACCCTGTTCCTCTACCGCTGCTCCGACTATTACCAGCCCAGCGCCGAGGGTGGGTTATGCTGGAACGACTCCACGCTCAACATTGACTGGGGAATTGATGCGCCCGTCGTCTCCGATAAAGACCAGGTTCTGCCGGACTTCAAGTCCTTTGAAACCCCGTTTGAGTGAGGGGCAAGAGAAATCCTGCCAGTTAAGGCCATCAACTGTGCGCCACCGCCCATGGAATTGACCGGGGAAAAGTTGCGGTTATCCGCCTTCAGACCAGGCTGACCAGGGTTTCCAGGCCCATACCCCGCGAGCCTTTAATCAGGATCTGCCGGTGGCTGAAAGCCTGGGTTTGCAGCCACCCGGTGAGGGCCGCCTTGGTCGGAAAGTACCGGGCCGTCGGGCAGGCTTCCGCCGCGTAGCGCATATCGGAGCCACAGAGCAATATGGTGCCGAAGCCCTGGCTGGTCAGCAGCTCGCCCAGAATGCGGTGCTCAGCGGCGCTTTCCGTGCCCAACTCGAACATGTCGCCGAGGACGACTACCTGGTCAGCGGCCGAAACCGGGCGGGCGGCAAAGCTGGTCAGGGCGGCGGCCATCGACGAGGGGTTGGCGTTGTAAGCGTCCAGCACGACTTCGTTGCGAGCAGTGCGCACCAGCTGGGAACGGTTGTTGGTGGGGGCGTAGCCGGCCAGGGCCGCGGCAATGTCGGCGGCGGGCACCGCGAAATAGGCCCCTACGGCCGCCGCCGCCGCCAGATTCGGAAAGTTATACCCCCCCGTAATCTGAGCCGTAACTACGGTGCCCTCGAAAAGCCGCAGGACCACCTGGGGGGTGGCACTTTGCAGCTGCGCCGGGTAAGTGTCGGCGGCGTTGGGGTAGCTGACGCGCTGCCCGACCGGAGCCGCCAGCGCCGGCAGGAGCGGGTCGGCGGTGTTGACGAAGACCGTCCCACCCGTCCGGGCCAGAAACCGGAACAGCTCACTTTTTCCCCGGGCAATTCCCTCAACCCCACCAAACCCTTCCAGATGGGCTTTCCCGATGTTGGTAATCAGCCCATGCGTGGGCTCGGCCAGCTGGCTAAGCAGCTCAATCTCCCCCTCGTGGTTAGCGCCCATCTCGATGATAGCCAGCTCATGCTCGCCGGGCCGGATGCTGAGGAGCGTAAGCGGAACGCCGATGTGGTTGTTCAGGTTGCCTGTGGTGTACTGCACCCGGTAGCGCCGGCTTAGCACCGCGTGCATCAGCTCCTTGGTAGTCGTCTTGCCGTTGGAGCCCGTTATGCCAATAACGGGGATGATCAGCTGGCGGCGGTGGTGCCGGGCCAGCTGCTGCAGGGCTACCAGCGGGTCCGGCGCGTAGGTGTAGCGCGCGGCATCGGTGGCCGCCAGGGCAGCATCGTCGACTACGGCGTGCCGGGCCCCCTGGGCCAACGCCTGCGGGGCAAAGTCGCGACCCCGGAAATGGGGGCCGTTCAGGGCGAAAAACAGGGTGTTGTCCTGCGGTTGCCGCGAATCGGTGCTGACGGCCGCGCATTGCTGAAATCTCTCGTAAAGGGCCGCGACTACTTCCATGCGAATCTGCGTAACTTGGTGCCTGACTACTGAACTATGAAAAAGCGCGTTTCACCGCTGTTATACGGTGCTCTGCTGGGGCTAAGCCTGCTGCTGGTGAAGCCCACTACGGGGCAGGCCCAGTCCGGGCCCCTGTTCGGCCTGGAGTACCGCGACGTGGCAAAAGTAGTGCACGGCACCGACACGCTCCGCAATGCCTGGACGGGCGGCCTGAATTCGCCCCAGTTCTCCGGCCTCGACCTGAACGGCGACAGCCAGCCCGACCTCTACATTTTTGACCGCATCACCCGCCGTTCCCTGACCTATTTGAACGTGGCCGCGCCAGCCGGCGGCCGGCGGTGGCAGCATGCCCCCGAGTATGAAGCGCTGTTTCCGGACGACCTGCAGAACTGGGTGCTGCTGCGCGACTTCGACTGCGACAACCGCCCCGATCTGTTCACGGCCAGCCTCGTGCCCGGCAACATTCGCGTATTTCGCAATGTGGCGGATGCCCACGGCCGGCCTTCATTTCAGCTGGCGGCGGCCAACCTGTTCTTTTTCGAGCCTAATCCGCCGGTGGGCGACGTCAACATCACCACCGGCGGCATTCACCTGCCCGATATCCGGGACGTAAACGGCGACGGCAAGCTGGATATCCTCTGCCACGACTTCACCGAGCCGTTTGACATCCGCCTGTTTCAGAATACGAGCAGTACGTGCGGGGGCCTCACGTTCCGGCAGACCGACAGTCGCTGGGGGGGGACGCGCCTGTGTGAATCGTCGTGCACTGCCTTCGTGTTTGACCCGGCGCAGTGCCGCTCCCCGCAGGCTGTTGCCCATACTACAGGCAGCAGCCTGCTCACCCTGGACCTCGACGGTGACGGCGACCTGGACATGCTCACGGGGCGCGACTATTGCCCCGAGCTGACAAAGCTCGTCAATCAGGGCTCCAACACGGCCCCCCGGATGACCAGTACCGGCCTCGACGCCAACTTTCCGTCGAATACCACGCCGGCCCACGTCGCTAATTTTCCCGGTCCCTACTCCCTCGATCTGACTTTTGACGGCCGGCCGGACCTGGTGGTAGCCCCGAGCGTATTCGACAACCTCGACACGATTGACACCCGTCAGACGGTGCTGCTGTACGAGAATGTGAGCGGCAGCGGTGCGCCGGTTTTCGAGTACCGGGGAAAAGACTTTCTGCAGCGCGACATGATTGAGGTGAGCGACAAAGCCGCGCCGGCCTTCGGGGATCTGGACGGCGACGGGCGGCCCGACATGCTGATTGGCGGCGTGAGCCGCAATACTCCCCGGGGATTCTACCGGGCTACCCTGTCGTTTTACCGCAACACCGGTACGGCTACCCGGCCCGTTTTCCAGCTCACCGACAGCAACTACCTGAACCTGGCGGGGCCCGGCCGCAGCTACGCGTCGCTCCGGCCCACGCTGGTCGACCTGAACCGGGATGGGGCCCTGGACCTGGCCTTCTCCGCTTACGCCGTGGGCAGCTCCTATAACTTTGTGGCCTACGTGCTGAATACGGCTCCCGCTAACCGGCCGGCCGTATTCAATCTGGCTGCGCTGGCCTATATCGACGGGATTCCCAGCCGGCCCCTCGACGCGGCAGCCTTTGCTGATATTGACGGCGACGGCAACGTGGATCTGCTGATCGGAACCGATACCAATGCCTGCCCCGGCGGCTCGCTACGCTATTACCGCAACACCGGGACGCTGCCGTTGCGCTCCGCCTTCGTGCTGGCCGACAACGATTTCGGGCAGCTTCGCAATGCGGCTAACCAGCGGCCCTCATCCCTTTCGCCCACGGTAGCCGATGTCGACGGAGACGGGACCCCGGACCTGCTGACGGTCGACGTGACGGGGGAGCTGCGGCTGTTTCTGAGTCTGCGCACCCAGAGCAGTATCTTCCTGGACCGCAGCGACGTGCTGTATAACGCCCTGCTGAACGAGTATCAGCCCACGAGGCTGGGCAGTCGGCTCACCAACCATTTCACGCTGGCCACTGCCGACCTCAACGCGGACGGCGCCCCGGAGGTGTTCGTCGGCACGGAAACCGGCGGGGTGGTCGCGTTTGGCAGCCGTAACAATCTGTTGCTGAGTACGCGCAGATCGGCGGCGGCGGCGCTGACCCTGAGCGTGTACCCCAACCCGGCGGCTACCAGGGCTACCGTCGAAACGGCCCAGCCAGTACGGCTCACTTTGCTGGACCTCACGGGGCGCCTGGTGCACTCGGCCCCGGGGCTGGCCCGTACGCACGCGCTGGATCTGCGGGGGCTGGCGGCCGGCGTATACGTGGTGCGGGCCGAAACGGCGGCCGGCCAGTCGGGCGTGCAGCGCCTGATCGTCCGCTAGCCCCCGCCGTGCTTGCTGCAAATAAAAAGCCTCCGACCTTTCAGCGGAGGCTTTTGGGGGCAATACCCGGTTCAGGTATCAGTTCGGATGGGTGGAGTAGACCGGTTCCCGCAGGTCGAAAGGGTCGGCATCGTGCAGGGCGGGAAACCGTTCCCGAAACGCCTCCAGCTCGGCCCGGCGCAGCGTGCGGGTGATGCTGGTTTCCTGGTTGCCGACTTCAACCAGATACTCCCCACGCATATCCAGCAGGGCCGAGTCGCCGGCGTAGGCCAGGCTGTTGCCGTCGATGCCCACGCAGTTGACGCCCATGGTATACGCCAGGTTTTCTATGGCCCGGGCCCGCAGCAGCGTTATCCAGGCCGTGCGGCGGGAGGCCGGCCAGTTGGCTACGTACAGCAGCAGGTCGTAGGGCTCCTGCACCGTATTGCGGCTCCAGACCGGGAAGCGCAGGTCGTAGCATACCAGGGGACAGATGCGCCAGCCCCGCCACTCCTCCAGCAGCCGTTCCGTGCCGGGCGTGTACACGTCCGCTTCCCCGGCTACGCCAAACAGGTGGCGCTTGTCGTAGTAGCTTAGCGAGCCATCGGGGCGTACCCACAGCAGCCGGTTATGGTAGCGGCCCTGTTCCTGGATGATAATGCTGCCGGTTACCACGGCCTGCCGGGTCACGGCTATCTGCCGTAGCCAGGCCACGGTGGCGCCATCCATCGACTCAGCCAGAGCTGGCGCATCCATACTGAAGCCGGTGGTGAACATTTCCGGCAGCACAATCAGATCAGTAGCAATGGAGATATCATCAATGTGCCGGCTAAGTTCCAGCCGGTTGGCTGCCGGATCATGCCATTGCAGCGAAGCCTGTACGAAGGAAACGGTTAAGTCAGACACGAGCAGTAGAAATTGATGAGGAAGAGGAAATTTCTGAATGTTAAGGAAAAAGGTTGATAAACAAAAACTGAATAATGCTATTGACGGTATTGTGGCTCCTTACTCACTGCGCGGCTCACCAGAACGGGGGTAGCGTGCCGCCGCCCTCAGCGCGGGCTACGTAGGCGGGTGGCGGCCGCGACCAGCGTTTCGTCCCGCTTGGCAAAGCAGAACCGGATCAGCCCATGGTCGCGGCCATCGTGGTAGAAGGCCGAAACCGGCACCACGGCCACCCCTGCTTCCCGCGTCAGGTACCGGGCGAACGTGACGTCATCGGTGGTGGAAAGCTGCTGGTAGCGGGCCAGCTGAAAATACGCGCCCTGGGTGGGCAGCAGCTCAAAACCGGTAGCGTGGAGCAGGGCCGCAAACTGGTCGCGCTTGCGCTGGTAGAACCCGGGCAAGGTGGTATACAGGCTGGTGTCGGCCAGGATATCGGCCAGCGCGTGCTGGGTAGGGGTGCTCACAGCGAAGGTGATGAACTGGTGTACGCGGCGCACTTCGGCCGTCAGCTGGGGCGGGGCAACACAGTAGCCTACTTTCCAGCCCGTGGCGTGGTAGGTTTTGCCGAATGAGGACAGCACGAAGCTGCGCTCGGCCAGGGTGGGTTCCTGCCGGGCGCTGCGGTGCTGCCGGCCATCGAACACCATGTGCTCGTACACTTCGTCGCTGAGTACCAGCGTGGCCGTATTCTCCAGCAGCCGGCCTAATGTGCGCAGGTCGTCGGCCGTCAGCACCGCGCCGCTGGGATTGTGGGGCGTATTGAGCAGGACCAGCCGGGTGCGCGGGGTGAGGGCGGCGGCCACCAGGTCCCAGTCGGGGCGGAAGTCGGGCAGGCGCAGCGGGACGTAGACCGGCACCCCGCCCTGCAGCCGGATGGCCGGGCCATATAAATCATAGGCCGGCTCAAAAACCAGTACTTCGTCGCCGGGGCGCACCACGGCGGCCAGCACGGCGTAGAGCGCTTCGGTAGCGCCGCTGGTTACGGTGATTTCGGTATCCGGATCGGGGGGCGTAACGCCGTACAGCAACGCGGTTTTCCGGCTGATCTGTTCCCGCAGCCGCAGCAGCCCCGGCATGGGCGCATACTGCTGGTGCCCGGGCGTGGTGGCGTGGCGGGCCAGCGCTTCGGTGAGCACCTGCGGCGGGTCGTAATCGGGAAAGCCCTGCGCCAGGTTGATGGCCCCGCACTCCGCCGCCAGCTGCGACATGACGGCGAAAATACTGGTGCCCACGTCAGGCAGCTTGGAAACGAGGGGAGGAAGCGGCATATAAACCAGAGGAAAAACCGAAGCAGACAATATAGGGCGGCATCAACCCAAAAATACCTCCTGGCCAGCTGGCCCCGCCGAAGAGGGGCCCTGGCGCGGAATGTATACCCGGAATGTGGTGCCCTGGCCCACTACGCTTTCCACGTCTACCCGGCCGCCGTAGCTCTGCACCACGCGGTTGACGAGGTAGAGCCCCATGCCGGAGCCCGGCACATGGTCGTGGAAGCGGCGGAACATCTGAAAGAGCTGGCTGCCGTAGCGTTCCAGATCAATACCGACCCCATTGTCCTGCACGGCCACCACCACAAACTCGTCCTCCCGGTAGCTCCGGACGTGAATGGCCGGGGGGCGGGTTGGAGCCGCGTACTTCAGGGCATTGCTGATCAGGTTATACAGTACGCTTTGCAGGTTGGGCCGCACAAACGCCACGCTGGGGGCCGCCGTGAAATCGGTGGTGACAACGGCCCGCATAGCACTCAGCTGCTCACCGATGCTGGCCACTACCTCTTGGGTCAGCAGCTCGAGCGTGAGTACTTCGGTAGGCAGCTCATGCCGCAGCTTCTGCACCTGCACCAGCTCCGAAAGATTGTAGATGGTACTATAGATTTGCTGGAGCGCCCGCTCAAACATAGCGGTGAGCTTGATGGCGTCGGGGTCGCGGAAGAAAGCCGTGCGGGTCAGCTCCTCAAAGATGCCGGCCATGTTGTTGATGGGCTGCTTCAGGTCGTGGGAAGCGGTATACACGAAGTTGTCCAGGTCCTCGTTGATGCGCAAAAGCTCCGCGTTCTGCTGCTTGAGCTGCTGCTCTACCCGTTGGGCTTCCGTCACGTCGGTGTTGGTGCCAAACCACCGCACCACCTGCCCCTGCTCGTCGCGGACGGGCTGGGCCCGCGACAGAAACCAGCGGTATTCGCCCTGCCGGCTCCGCAAGGGGAAGGTGTCGTTCCACCGCTCGCCACTGGCCAGCGCGGCGGTCCAGCCTTCAACAATGCCGGGCAGGTGGTCAGGATGATAAAGCTGGTGCCAGCCCCCGCCCTGCATCGTTTCCAGGGTGGTACCCGTGTAGTCGTACCACTGCTGGTTGTACCAGAAGATATGGCCGTCGGGGCCGGCCATCCAGGCCAGCTGGGGCATCATATTGGCCAGGGTGGTGAATTCTGCTTCCCGCTCGCGGAGGGCATTTTCGGCGGTGCGCTGCTGGGTTACGTCCTGCATGGCCCCGATCATGCGCGTGGGCTGCTGCTGGTCGTTGTAGGCTATGTGGCCGCGGTCGAGCACCTGGGCGTAGGAGCCATCGGCCCGCTGGAACCGGTACTCCGCCTGCCAGTCGGTAAGCCTGCCGGCGAGCACCTGCTGAATACCGGCCAACACCCGCTGCACGTCCGCGGGGTGGATGTGGTTCTCCCACCAGGCAAGGGGAACTTCCATGACCGAGGCCGGATAGCCGAATACCCGCTCGATGGCCGCATTCCAGGTGAGCTGACCAGTAGCCAGGGTCCAGTCCCAGATAGCATCGTTGGTAGCCAGGGCCGCCAGCTCGTAACGTTCCTGGCTCCAGCGCAGGGTTTCCTGAATTTCCCACTGCTCGTGGATATCGGTAGTTGAGCCATACCAGTGCGTGATGACGCCCTGCTCGTTCGGCATGGGTACGGCCTGACTCAGGTGCCAGCGGTATTGCCCGTCGTGTCGCCGCAGCCGCAGCTGGCCGCTCCAGGTGCGCCGGGCCTGCCGGGCCTCCTGAAACGACGCCCAACAGGTGGCTCCGTCCGTCGGGTGGCAGACTTCCCGCCAGAGGCTGGCTTCACTGCCATCGGGATTCTGGCCGGTGTAGGCATACCACTGCGGACTCAGATAATGCGGCTCGCCAAGGGCATTGCTGATGCAAGTAATCTGCGGTAGCGACTCACTCATGATGCGCATCTGCTCATCGCGCTGGCGTACGGTGGCGTCCAGCTCCTGGGCCCGGCGGCGGGCCAGCACCCGCTCGGTAGCATCGACGGCAAAGACGAGCAGGCCCTGCACGGCATCCGCTTCATCGCGCAGGGGCTGGTAAGAAAAATCGAGGTAGTGGGTTTCCGGTACGCCAGTCTGCGCGTTCGGAATAAGCGTGAGCTGCTCGACGCCGTAGTAGGGCTGTCCGGTGGAATAGACCTGATCCATCAGCGCCACGAAGCCCTGCTCCGCCACTTCCGGAAACGCCTCCGCGGCACTTAAGCCCGGCACGGCGCGGCGCCCGTAGAGCCGGTTCATGCCGTGGTTTATAAAAGTGATGCGATGGTCGGGGCCGGCGAGGGTGGCAATGTCGGCGGGCATCTGACTCAGAATCAGTTGCAGCAGCTGATCTTTCTCCTCAATATGCTGCCGGAGCTGACGGCTGTCGTGGATGTCGGTGTTGGTGCCCACCCACAGGACAATCTGATTCTGCTCGTCGCGAATGGGTTCGGCGCGGCCCAGAAACCAGCGGTACTCGCCCCGCCGGTTGCGCCAGCGGTGTTCGGCTTCAAAGGCCGTGCCCTGCGCCAGACTATGCTTCCAGCGGCGGGAGGTTGCCGCCAGATCGTCGGGGTGAATAAACCGCTCCCAGCCCCAGTCCTGCAGCTCGGCGAAGGTGCCCCCGGTGAAATCGTACCAGCGTTGATTGTAGTACGTAACCCCGCCCGTGGGCTCCGACGTCCAGGCCATCTGAGGCAGGGTTTCCAGCAGCAGGCGAAACTGCTCATTGCTTTGCTGCAGATGCTGCTCCGCGCGCTTATGAGCATCAATATCAGTGGCGGTGCCCACCCATTGCGTAACGGTTCCCGCTTCGTCGTGAATAGGCACCACGCGGCCCAGAAACCAGCGGTAGCGGCCCGTGGCCTGCTCCCGCAGCCGCAGCTCGGTTTCGAAGGGCTGCCCGGTGCGCAGGGTTTCCCGGCGTTGCTCCCGGGCCCGGGGAAAATCGTCGGGGTGCGCCACGGCTTCCCAGCCCCAGTCGCGGACGCCGGCCAGATCAAGGCCCAGGTATTTTTCCAGATAGGGATTCACATACTCCGGGTCGCCATCGGCCCCCGCCGTCCAGACCAGCTGCTGCTGTACCTCGGTAAGGTGCTGAAAGCGGTCGGCGTTCTGCCGGGCCAGTCGTTCGGCGGCGCGCTGCCGGGTTACGTCCTGCATGGCTCCCAGCAGGCGGGTGGCCTGGCCCTGTGCATCACGCACCACGTAGGCGCGGTCAACCACTTCGGCCCATTCTCCGTCGGCGCGCCGAAACCGGTATTCGACGTCAACCACGGTGTCGGGGGCGGCAATGGCCCGGGCCTGCGCGGCTTCTACCCGGGTCCGGTCGTCGGGGTGAACCCGCTCGTGCCAGAACGCCGGCGCCTGGGTATCGGCAGTGGCCGGGTACCCAAACAGGGTGTTGAACATGGCATTGCGCCAGACCGTGCCCGTCCGCAGGTCCGCATCCCAGATGGCGTCGTGGGTGGCCCGGGCCAGTAAGCCGAAGCCTTCCTGGTTGCTCTGGCCCTGCTGCTCGGCCCGGACCTGTTCCGTCACGTCGAGCATGCGGCAGAGCAGGTAGCGCAGCGCGGCCCCCGTATCGGGTACCGGCCGCAGCTGAATCTGCCAGTGGTGATATGCCTCCGGGCCGCCGTCCGGCGCGGCTAAAACCAGGTGCAGCGTTTGAATCTGCTGCTGCTGCACGGCCGCGGCCAACGTGGTCTGCCAGGCTGCCAGGGGCGTGGCCGGCAGCTGATCAAAGATGGCCAGGGCGGGCCGGCCAAGCAGGGCCTCGCGGCTACAGTGCAGGAGCTGGCAGATGCCAACGTTAGCCGCGACAACCGTCAGATCCGGGGCCAGCACCAGATGAGGGGCCAGCAGGGCATCGAATATCAGATCGAAGTCAACGGCTTCAGCAGGCATAAGGCGGGGAAGAAACAACCCGAAGCCGGGTCAGGCAGGCAGTAGCAGGCTGCCCAAATATAGGCGCTGCGCTTCAGCTGCCAGCACTGGCCGGGGGGCGGCCCGAAAAAAAGTCCTGCTCGGCCAGGAGCAGGACCCGGGCAGGCAGTCCGCGGACTTCAGGGCTGCTTGAGCTTGGCGGGGTAGGCCTTGCGGAATTTCGCCACCTTCGGCCGCGACACGGAACGGATGTAGGCGTCGTCGGGGTGCAGGCGGTAATAGCCCTGGTGGTAGTCTTCGGCGGGCCAGAACCGGGTGAAGGCCGTTACCTGCGTCACGATGGGGTCAGCATAGTGCCTGGCGGTGCTCACGCGCTGAATGGTGGCTTCGATCAGCTGCTTTTCCTCCGCGGTGCGGTAGAAGGCCACCGAGCGGTACTGCGGCCCGGCATCCGGTCCCTGGCGGTTGAGGGTCGTCGGGTCGTGGGCGCCCACGAAGAACACGTCCAGCAGGGTCTGGTAGCTGACTTCTTTCGGATCGTAATATACCTGCACCGCTTCGGCGTGGCCCGTAGCGCCGCCGCCGACCTGCTCGTACGTCGGGTTTTGCTCCGGGCCGCCCGCGTACCCCGATACTACCTGCCGAACGCCGCGCAGTTCCTCAAATACTTCTTCCGTACACCAGAAGCACCCGCCCGCGAAAGTAGCCACGGCCAACCCGGTCAGGTCGGTGGGGGCGGCTCCGGTGGTGGGCTCACGGAAGGCGGCCGGCTCGTCCGCGGCCGGCTTGTTCTGGGTGCAGGCGGCTACGCTCAGCAGCAGGCCCAGAAGGTAGAGAGTTGGCTTATGTATCACCCCGAGCTATACGCGGCCGGACCCCCGCCGGATGCCGGGACGCCGACGGGGTGCCCCGTCGTTGGCCAACCGGGGCCGCCGTGCTCCCCTGCCCTGATATCGGGGTGGGGCCCGGGTGTTGCCGGGGGACATGAATTGAGCCACCGGGCCCGGGTTTGCATGCGCGGGAAAACCGCCGGAGATTGGCGCTTTATTCCTCTCTTAAAACCTGTCCGCAGCATGCCTGAGTATTTGCGCCGGCCCGATGGCCATGTGTACCTGATGGTGGAACGCGACCCGATCAACAACTGGGTGTATGCCCGCTGGACCGGCATCCAAACCCTGGCCACGATTCAGGAGGGGGGGCTGTTCTACGTGGACATGCTCCGGCAGCACCCCTGCGCCAGGCTCCTGAACGACCACCGCGAGCTGATCGGGCGCTTCACCGCCGCCAATGAGTGGATTGCCACCGTCTGGACGCCCCTGATTCTGCAGGCCGGCCTGCGCTATTTTGCCCAGGTAGTGTCGCCCGGCATTTTTGGCCAGCTTTCCATCCAAGACCTGCACCAGCGCATTGGCGACCAGTTTCAGATGCAGCTGTTTCCGGATGTCGAAGCCGCCCGGACCTGGCTGCATAGCTGTCCCGATTAATCCGGGGCCCGCTATGGTCCGGTCTGCAACGTGGTTCAGGCTTTGGGGGGGCAGCCAGCCAGCCAGCCAACCAGCCGGTTGCAATAGCAGCGGCTGTTACGCCGGGTGAGGGGTGGGTTGCCGGCGGTTAACAGTCAGGAGCGGGAAGCCACGAGTTTAGGGGTCAGGCGTTAAAAAATTGAGGAACGAAACGGGTGACTAGTGGTTGAAAAACATTAAGTGGTCGTATTCGTTTGGGATTGAAACGCTTTCTCA
>NZ_BAABDJ010000035.1:0-295098 GCF_039539565.1 Hymenobacter fastidiosus
AATTCAAAACGGCGGATGCCCGCATCAAACTCGCTAAATTATACCCGACCCAATAAGGTTTCTCGACCACTAGGCTGCCGCGCCTTCCTCGGCAACCGGCTCTTATGCTGACTTCCAGCTTCCCGCTCCTCAAACAGGGTTGCCGGAAGGCCCTGCGCAACAGCAGATATTTAGTATAGACCTGTTCCCAAATACCAAAACACAAAAAACAGAACGTCATGCTTCATCTGGCGTCCGCGAAGCCGAAGCATCTCGCTCGCTTCGTCGGCATGCCATTGCACCGTCAGCAGGCGAGATGCTTCGACTCCGCTACGCTTCGCTCAGCATGACGCCTGCTTTTTAGTATTTGGGAACAACTCTTATGAATAAACATTCGGGGATGGAAATCCGGTTATAACTGGGCTGGCGTAAGTGCGTCATCTTTAAAACAACTGCTTCTTCCTCCTCCTCATGAAAAAGAATCTGCTTTCGCTCGCTGTCGTTGCCCTGCTGGGTGCCGCTACCGCCACTTCCGCCACGGCCCAGGCCAAAATGGCGCCCAACACCGTAATGGTGGGCGGCGAGGCCATGTACGCCAACAAGAATATTGTTGAAAACGCCGTCAACTCGAAAGACCACACCACGCTGGTCGCTGCCGTGAAGGCCGCCGGGCTGGTGGCTACGCTGCAAAGCAAAGGTCCGTTCACGGTATTCGCGCCCGTCAACGACGCTTTCGAAAACCTGCCCGCCGGTACGGTAGAAACCCTGCTGAAGCCGGAGAACAAGGCCACCCTGACCAAGGTGCTGACCTACCACGTAGTAGCCGGCAACCTGACCGCCGACAAAATTATGGCGGCCATCAAGGCGGGTAAAGGCACGGCCACGCTCACTACCGTGAGCGGGGGTAAGCTGACGGCCATGATGAACGGCGCGAAGAACGTGGTGCTGACCGACGAGTCGGGCAACACGGCCTGCATCTCGACCTACGACGTAACGCAGAGCAACGGCGTGATTCACGTCATCGACAAAGTAATGCTGCCTAAGTAACTGACCTTACGCAGCGCCTCACCCCCCCGGCCCCCTCTCCTTTTCGGAGAAGGAGCTGGGGGGCAGAGTTGATACGTAGGGCTGCGTAACATCAGTAAGTAAACCAGCAACTCCGGTTGCAAGCTGCCGCCCATTACACAGAAAAAGCCGGACGCAAGTCCGGCTTTTTCTGTGTACTGGTATGTACTGGTTCTTCCGGCTAAACGCCTAGCGGGTAGTGCTGCCGCTTGTCGAGCCCGAAGTCGTCGAGCCGCTGGTGGTCCGGCCGCTGGTAGAGCTGCCGCGGGAACGGGTCCCCTTGGCCTTCATCTTGCCGTTGGAGCCGGATTTCATTTCGCCGTTGCTTCCGCGCATCGTACCACTGGTAGTACCGGCGGTCATCGTGCCACTGGTAGTACCCGAAGTCATCGTTCCGCTCGTGGTGCCGGCCGTCATGGTGCCACTGGTTGTACCGGAGGTCATGGTCCCGCTGGTCGTACCCGCTGTGGTACCGGAAGTCATGGTGCCGCTGGTCGTACCCGCTGTGGTACCGGAAGTCATCGTGCCGCTGGTCGTACCGGAAGTCATGGTGCCGGAGGTAGACGAGCCTGAAGTGGTCTGAGCCCGGGCGGCAGACAGGCCGGCAGCGAATACGGCCAGGATAACAAGTGAGCGTTTCATAGGACGGGGGTTAGGTGGGGAAAGGTAGCCGGCTCGGCAATAATAGCCTTACTGTTAGGTCTCTACGAGGTGTTCTGTGATGATGTTATGAATAAAATTTTGTCTTTAGCTGGTAGGCCTGCCGCCGCTGGCCGGTACCGCTTAGCCGGAAGCAGCCCCGTCGTACTGGCCAGCGGCGGCAGGCCCACTACCGGCGGGCGCAATCTTTTTCCGTAGATTCGTGTTGGCCCGTCATTCCTGTTTCCCTCATCCCGGCATATGAAAATAGTTTCGCTCGTTCTCGTCGCTACCGCCAGCACCCTGTTGGGGCTCACCAGCTTGCCGGCGCGGGCCGATAATGGCGCCGGGCTGTCGTCTGTGACGGTGGTGGTGTCGGAGCTGGTATCGACCCGGGCGGTGGTAAAGCTGTACTTCTACAACGTGCGCGACAAGTTTCTGCAGCACGGCGGCTACGCCTTTATGCGGGTGGTGAAGCCCGGCGGCCAGAACCAGATTCAGCTGCCCATCGATTTGCCGCACGGCGAGTGGGCCGTGGCCATCACCCAGGATATGAACAACAACGACAAGCTCGACAAGAACTTTCTGGGTATTCCCACCGAGCCCTACGCCTTTTCCAACAACATCCGGCCCACCATCAGCGCCCCCGATTTCAACCAGTGCAAGTTCATGGTGAACGGAACGGGGAAGGTGGTTTCCATTGTGCTGAAAAAATAGCGGCGCCGCATCTGCCCGGTCAGGACGCCGGCAAAAGCTCCTCCCTTTCGGGCTTGTCCTTACCCTGATTTTTGCTCGTTGCTCCGGTCGGGCCGCTTGAAGCGGTCCGACCGGTCGTCGTAAGGGCCAAACCGCGCCAACGAAGACCGGTCGGACCGCTTCAAGCGGCCCGACCGGAGCCTACGACTACGGTTGCCCGACTACCTAACCCGGCGGGACCCTGCGTGAAGTACATCCGGGCAAGCCTTCAGGATTTGGGGGAAGAACCAGGTCCGGTGGCCGGGGCTGTTGCTTTCCATGGGCGCTCTGGGTTTCTTGCATCTTCCCAACCCATTGCCATGCGCCTCCATTTGCTGCCGGCCGTTCTGAGCCTGTTTTCTGCCCTGGCCGTTTCGGCCCAGACCCTGCCCGTGCTGGACCAGAATCCGCCCACCCTACGCTGGCGGCAGGTGCGCACCCCGCACTTCCGGGTGCTGTATCCGGCGGGGCTGGATTCGGCGGCCCAGCACACGGCCCGGCGGCTGGAGCAGGTGCACAAACCGGGCACGGCCACGCTGGGCGTAGTGCCGCCGCCCATCAGCATCGTGCTTCAGAACCAGACTTCGGTGAGCAACGCCTTCGTCACGTTTCTGCCGCGCCACGCCGAATTTTTCATCACCCCCCAGCAGGGTATGGGCTTGGGTACCGTCGACTGGCTCGACGGGCTGGTGGTGCACGAGTACCGCCACATCGGGCAGTTCGACAAGGCCCGGCAGGGAATCGGGCGGGTGCTGCACCCGCTGCTCGGCGACGGGGGCCTGGGCGTGGCGGCGGTGGGCGTGCCCCAGTGGTTTTTCGAGGGCGACGCGGTGGGCAACGAAACGGCCCTGACCCGCAGCGGCCGGGGCCGGATTCCGAACTTCAGCGTCGACATGCGGGCCAACCGCTTGGCGGGCCGCCACTTCGACTATCAGAAGGCGGTGAACGGCTCGCTGCGCGACAACGTGCCCGACTGGTACGGCCTGGGCTACTTCCTGACTTCGTACCTGAAAAACCGCTACGACCCCGCCATCTGGTCGCGGGTGCTGGACCGGTACTACGCGTTTCCGTTTTACCCGTTCTCGTTTTCCCGCAGCATCCGCCGCACCACCGGCCTCACCGTGGAGCAGCTCTACGACCGCACCATGGCCGACCTCGACTCGACCTGGCGGGGGCAGCAACAGAACCTGAAAACCACGGTCGGCCGCGACTTTGCGGTGCAGCCGGAGCACCAGGGTAAGCACCCGGTGTTCACCGAGTACCGCTACCCGCAGTACGTGAACGACAGCACCGTAGTGGCCCTGAAAACCGGCCTCGGCGACGTAGCTCAGCTGGTGCTGCTCAACCGCCACGGGGCCGAGCGCCGGCTGTTCGTGCAGGGGCTGGTGAATATTCCGGAGCTGCTGTCGGTGGGGGGGGGCAAGGTGGTGTGGCCGGAGTTCCGCTCCGACCCGCGCTGGAGGCAGCGGGTGTATTCGGAGCTGCGGCTGCTGGACCTGACCAGCGGGCAGCTGACCCACCTGAAACAGCGGCGCTACGCCACGGCCGCGCTGAGCGCCGACGGGCAGCGGCTGGTGGCGGTGCAGACCGATTCGGCCTACCACCATGCCCTGGTGCTCGTGGATGCCCGCACCGGCGCGGTGCAGCAGACGCTGCCGAACCCCCCAAACGATTTCTACACCCAGCCCCGCTGGACAGCCGACGGCCAGGTGGCGGTGGTCACGCTCAAGCCGGCGGGTAAAACCATCGAGCTGCTAAACCCCGCGACGGGCACGGCCCGGGCGCTGCTGCCGGTGGCCAACATCAACCTGACCAACCCCCAGCCCTGGGGCGACTACGTGCTGTATAACTCGCCGCAGTCGGGCATCGACAACGTGTACGCGGTGCAGATCAGCACGGGCCGGACCTGGCAGGTAACGTCCCGCCCCCTGGGGGCCTACCACGCCGCCGTGGCCCCGGACGGGCGGCACCTGGCTTTCCACGAGTTTCGGGCCGACGGCTCCCGGGTAGTGGAAATGCCGCTCGACCCCGCCACCTGGACGCCCGTGCCGGTAACCACCACCGACACCCAGGGTATTTACGCCGCCCAGCTCAGCGCCCGGGAGCCGGCCGCCCAACTGATCCAGCCCCTGATGCTGACCCGGCCCGATTCGGCCCGCTACCCGGTGCAGGCGTACTCCCCGCTAAAGCATGCCTTCAACGTGTTCAGCTACGGCCTGATTCAGAGCCCGGCCGGCAACGGGCTGAGCCTGGGCGTCCGGTCCCAGGATCTGCTGAATACCACCCAGGCCGTGGTGGGCGTGGGCTACGATCAGGTGGAGCGCACCGGCAATGTATTCGGGGGGCTCAGCTACCAGGGCCGCTACCCGGTGTTCGATGCCAATATTGAATACGGCGGCCGTGACGCGGCCTTCCTCACTTCCCAGGGCCTGGTGCGCGACCAATGGACCTACACCCGGCTAAGTACCGGCGTGCGGCTGCCTTTCAACCTCACCCGCTCCAGGAATCTGGAGGCCCTCACGCTCAGTGCGTACTACCTCCACGAGCGGGTGCAGGGCTACGATCTGCCGGTGCGCAGTATCAGCGAGGTAGGTCCCAGCCAGCCGCTGAACGGGGTGCAGACGTCGCTCAGCTACGTCCGGCAGCTTAAGCAGAGTGCCCGCGACGTGGCCCCGCGCCGGGGCCAGACTCTGCTCGTCACCTGGCGCACCACGCCCTTCGGCATGGGGCTCGATGCCGCGCAGTTCGGGGCCCAGAGCAGCGTATTCCTGCCCGGTATCGGCAAGCATCAGGCCATTCGGGTGCGCGGGGGCTACCAGTATCAGCAGCAGCGGGAGTACCGGTTCGGGTCGGCCGTGTCGTTTCCGCGGGGCGAAGGCTACGTGAGCTTCGACCGGCTGCGGGCTGCCAGCTTCGACTACTACCTACCCATCGCCTACACCCACTGGACGCTGGGGCGGGTGCTCTACATTCAGCGCCTGCGCGCCACGGGTTTCCTGGACCTGGCGCACGGCGAAACCAGGCTGCGCTCGGGCGCGCTGCGCGGGCGCGACTACCGCAACGTAGGGGTGGATGCCAACGTGCTCTTCAACGTGCTCCACCTGCGCACGCCCATCGAAACCGGCCTGCGCTGCGTGTACAATACTTACACCCGCACCTGGGTGCTGGAGCCGCTGGTGCTGAACATCCGGATCTGAGGAGCCCGTCATTTCGCGCCGCCGGTCATCCTGAGCAAAGCGCAGAACCTTCCCCGAATAGCTTGTCAGGCCTGATTCAACGCCCAAAGTCCCCGGCTACGCGCCGGTGCAGGGCTGTGCTCATTTTAATCGCCTTTCCGTTTATCTGGGGCGCCGCTGGGTAACGCGAAGTTTCCCTTCACGGGTCGTTACGGACGGCCCCCGCCGACCCGCGCCGGACGTCGCGCAGTAAACCTTCGCGGTACGGCGTCCACTGCCTGCGAAACCGCGCTAAAGCTAGCCACCGCCGGGGCAGGGCGTCGGCCCGGGGGAAACCTTTCGACGGATTTCCGGCTTATCCCTCCCTGAACTTCCTCTCCCCGCGACAAATGAAAGTAGAAATATGGTCCGACATCATGTGCCCGTTTTGCTATATCGGCAAGCGCCGCTTCGAAGAAGCCCTGGCCCGTTTTCCCCAGGCCGACCAGGTGCAGGTGCAGTGGCGCAGCTTCGAGCTAGACCCCAACATGAAAACCAACCCCGGCCAGACCATTCACGAGCTGCTGGCCGAGCGTAAAGGGGTGTCGGTGGCAGAAGGCCGGCAGATGAACACCCAGATGGCCCAGCACGCGGCCACCGTAGGGCTGGAGTTCAACTTCGATAAAACCATTCCGGCCAATACCTTCAACGCCCACCGCCTTATCCACCTGGCCGCTGCCCACGACCGGCAGGATGCCATGAAGGAGCGCATCCTGCGGGCCTACTTCACCGAAGGCCAGAACATCGACGACCCGGCCACGCTCACGCGCCTCGCAGCCGGGCTGGACTTGCCGGCCGCCGAAGTAGCCCAGCTGCTGCAATCGGACCGCTACGCCCAGGACGTGCGCCACGACGAGTACCAGGCGCGCCAGATCGGGGTGCGCGGGGTGCCGTATTTTGTCTTTGCCGATAAATACGCCGTGTCGGGAGCCCAGCCGAGCGAGCTGTTTCAGGAAGTGCTGGAGAAAGTATGGGAAGAAGCCCGCCCCGTACCCGGGCCGCTGGCCGGAACCGATGGCGCCGCCTGCGGCCTCGACGGCAGCGACTGCTAAACGACAACCCAAAGACGCGCCGGCCCCGCCGCAGCTACCAGACCAGCCGCGAAATTGCGAAGCGCCTACGGCCGGCGGCGCCGGGTTGTCGTAAGCCAACTGTCCGGTACCGGTTACGCGCTTTATTTCGCGGCGCTGTGGCTGCTGCCCGGGAGTGGCTGCGTACCCAGCGCTGAGGCCGGTGCCGGCCGCGATGCCGCGCGACGGCCTTTCCATCTGGTTGGCGCATCTTTGCCGCCATATTTTGCCTGGGTCAGTATGAGTTTGCTACGCGTTGCCGGAATCAGTCTGCGGGAAAAGGAAAGCTTCGGCCTCCGGAATATCAGCTTCACGCAACAGCCTTTCCAGAAAATTGCCATAGCCGGCGAAACCGGGGCGGGGAAGAGCACCCTGCTCCAATGCCTTGCCGGCCTGATTCAGCCCACGGCGGGGGAGGTGTGGTTTGAAGAGCAGCGGGTGCCGGGCCCGGCCGAAAAGCTCGTGCCGGGCCACGCGGGCATTGCCTACCTCTCGCAGCACTTCGAGCTGCCTAAGTTTCTGCGCGTCGAGCAGGTGCTGCGCTATGCCAGCAAGCTGCCCGCCCCCCAGGCCGCCGCGCTCTACGCCGTGTGCCGGATCGATCATCTGCTCACCCGCCCCACGGACCAGCTGTCCGGCGGGGAGCGGCAGCGGATTGCCCTGGCCCGGCTGCTGCTGTCCTCGCCCCGGCTGCTGCTGCTCGATGAGCCCTTTTCCAACCTCGACCGGGTGCATCGGAACGGGTTGAAAGCAGTTATCCAGGACATCAGCGAAACCCTGGCTATTACGTGTCTGCTCGTGTCGCACGACCCGGCCGATACGCTGTCCTGGGCCGACGAGATTCTGGTGCTCAAACAGGGCCAGCTGATTCAGCAGGGCCCGCCCGCGCAGATTTACCAGCAGCCCGGGGATGAGTATACCGCCGCCCTGTTCGGCGACTACAACCTCGTAACCGGCCCGCTGCTCACCGCTTTTGCCCGGCAGGCGGGAAGTCGGAAAAAGAGCGGGCAGATGCTCATCCGTCCGGAGAGCCTGACGCTGGGTGCCGCGGCAAGCGGCGGTCTGCCCGGGGAAGTGACCAGCGTACAGTTCTTCGGCAGCTATTCGGCCGTGCGGGTGGCGCTGCTGGGCAGCAGCGTGACGGTGAAAACAACGGTGGCCGGTATGGCCGCCGGCGACGCCGTAGCCGTTTCCCTGGCCCCGGCCGGCGCGTGGTATCTGTAAACCCCGGCAAGCCCGCTCCGGGTTTGGGTAAAGACAAGGCCGGGGCCAGGGACTTTGCAATCAGGGCCGCGGAAACCGCTTAGCCTTTCCTGCCCGCGGCTTTTTTCGGGGCGGGCTGGGCGGCTTTCGTGCCTTTCATGGGGAAGCCCCGCTCCCGCATCAGGGCGTCGATTTTCGGGTCGCGGCCGCGGAAGGAGCGGTAGGCGTCGGCGGGGTCCACGGTGTTGCCCACCGACAGGATCTGCTGCTTCAGGCGCTGGCCCACGGCCTGGTCGTAGGGGCCGCCGGCTTCGGTGAAGGCGCCGTAGGCATCGGCCGCCAGCACCACCGACCACAGGTAGCTGTAGTAGCCGGCCGAGTAGCCGTCGGAGGAGAAGACGTGCGAAAACTGCGGGGTGCGGTGGCGCATCACCAGCTCGCCGGGCATGCCCAGCTGGGTCAGGGTTTCGCGCTCAAACTTGTCGGGGTCGATTTTCTGGTCGCCGGCCAGGTGCAGCTTCATGTCGATGAGGGCGCTGCCCAGAAACTCGGTGGTGGCAAAGCCCTCGTTGAAGGTGGACGCTTTTTCGATCCGGTCGACCAACGCCTGGGGAATAGGCTTGCCGGTCTGGTAGTGCACGGCGAAGCGCTGGAGCACCTGGGGCGTGGCCAGCCAGTTTTCCAGCACCTGCGACGGAAACTCCACGTAGTCGCGCACCACGCTGGTGCCCGCCAGCCGCGGGTAGGTCACGTCCGACGACAGGCCGTGCAGGGCGTGGCCAAACTCGTGGAACAGGGTGGTGGCGTCGGTCCAGGAAATGAGGGTGGGCGCGCCGTCCTGGCCCTTCACGAAGTTGGAGTTGTTCGACACGATGGTGCTCACCTCGCCATCCATCCGCTGCTGGTTGCGGTAGGCGTTCATCCAGGCGCCGGAGCGCTTGCCGGGGCGGGCGTAGGGGTCGAAGTACCAGAGGCCGACGTGCCGGCCGCTGGTTTTGTCCTTCACCTCCCACACCTTCACGTCGGGGTGATACACGGGCACGTTGGTTACGGGCGCGAAGGTGAAGCCCAGCAGCTCGCCGGCCACCCAGAACATGCCCTCGCGCATCTTATCGAGCTGCAGATATTGCTTCACCTCGTTCTGGTCGAGGTCGTAGCGCTCCTTGCGCACTTTCTCGGCGTAGTAGCGGTAGTCCCAGGGCGCTATTTTGAACGTCGCGCCTTCCCTGGTGGCCAGGGCCTGCATGTCGGCTACTTCCTCCTTCACCCGGGCCACGGCCGGGGTCCAGACTTCCTCCATCAGGGCCATGGCCTTTTCCGGGGTCTTGGCCATGGTGTTGTCGAGGCGCAGGTGGGCGTGGGTTTTGTAGCCCAGCAGCTTGGCCCGCTCGGCGCGCAGCTGCAGAATTTCGGTGATCAGGGCGTTGTTGTCGTTGGCCCCGCCGTTGTCGCCGCGGTTGGTGAACATGCGCCAGGCTTTCTCGCGCAGCTTGCGCTGGTCGGAGTAAGTCAGAAACGGGTCGATGGACGAGCGGGTGTTGGTGATGACGCCGGCCGCCGGCAGCTTGCGGGCCGTGGCGGCGCTGGCGGCATCGGCGCGCAGGGAAGGCGAGAGGCCGGCCAGGTCGGCGGGCGTTTTGAGCACCAGCACCGAGTCGGTTTCGTCGGCCAGCACGTTCTGGCTGAACTTCGTGAACAGGCCCGCCAGCTGCTGGTTGATGGCCGACAGCCGGGTTTTGGCCGGGGCATCGAGCCGGGCCCCGGCGCGTACGAAGTTGTGGTAGTACACGAACGTGAGGCGCTGCTGCTCGGGGGTAAGCTTCTTTTTGTCGGGCGAGTTGTACACCGTCTCGATGCGCCTGAACAGGGGCGTATTCTGGGTGATCTGGTCGCCGAAGGCCGCCAGACGCGGGGCCATTTCGCGCTGCACCACCTGCAGCTCGGGGGTGTTGAGGGTGCCGGTCCACACGCCGTAGGCGGTCTGCACCTGGTCCAGAGTCTGGCCCGTGCGCTCCAGAGCGGCAATGGTGTTTTCGAACGTGGGCACCTGGGGGTTGGCGGCAATGGCCTGCACCTCGGCCAGGTTCTGGACCATGGCTGCTTCCAGGGCCGGCTTGAACTGGGCTACCTGCACCTGGTCGAAGGCCGGCACGCCGCCGTAGGCCCCCGCCCAGGGCGCGAGCAGCGGGTTGGTGGCGGCCGTAGCCGCCGGGGCCGACTGGGCGCGGCCGGAAGTGGGGTTCAGGGCAGCGGTGAGGCTCAGGGCCAGCAGGGCGGGGGCCGCCAGCCGGCCGGGGGAGAAAGGGAGAAAGTCAGCCATGGGTTGAAAAAGGAGGAGTTCGTGGGAGCCGGCCGGAAGATACCACGCGTCCCCTGGAAATTTTCTTTCACGCCCATCATTCCGAGCTTGCCGAGGAATCCCGCGTACTGACGTTAGAGTAGCACTCCAACGACGCCACGCGAGATTCCTCGGCAAGCTCGGAATGACGTTCTGAATAATCAGCAGGACGTTCTTCATGCGCGGCTGTCGGAGTTGATTTTGCCGGCCATCAGAACGATGTAGAGACGCATACTTGCGTCTCGGCGTCCGCGCCGTTTGGGGACTTTTTCCATTACGTTCGGCTGATTGACGTTCAACGCCGAGACGCAAGTATGCGTCTCTACATCGTTCTGGTGCAGCACCCGTTACGGTGCGGCGCGGCGAGGGGCGTATACTTGCGCATGAGTATTGACCACGCCACCTTTTTGCGGCACACGCCCGAGGCCGAAAAAACCATCGTCTACGTGGTCGTCGACGAGGACGAAACCGAGCCGTACGACGCCCTGCTGATTGCCCAGACGCCCCGGCAGAAGCTGTTCATAACCCTGGAAGCGCGCCGCCGCTACCTCACCCACACGCTGGCCGCTGACGACGACGATGAAGTAGAGCTGGACTTCGTGCAGGACTACGAAGAAGTGGAAGCCCTGCTGGAAGACGCCGGCCTCTACGGCACCCACCACGACGGGCTCGGGATGCTGTACCACAACCTGCTGTTCCTGCTAATGAACCCCTGAGGAATTGTCCGTCCGCAACCGGCCCGCAAACAAGGAGTGGCAAGCTGCCCGGCACGTAGTGCGCCCAAGCTGCCGTTTGTAAGTGCAAAACCGGGGCGGGGAAATACCGCGGCGGCCGGATTATTTTCAACCCCAAAGCCCTGGCCTGCTCACTTCTTGTCCTACTCTATGCTGCGCTGGATTGACGTGCTCACCTTTGCCCGATACAGCAACCCGGAGCCCCCGCGCCGGGTGGAGCTTGCGGAGGCCGAGTGGGCCCGGCAGCTTCCGCCGGCCCGGTTTCGGGTGCTGCGGCAGCAGGGCACGGAGCCGCCGTACCGGAATGCCTACTGCCGCTGCTACGAGCCTGGCCTGTACGCCTGCGCCGGCTGCGGCAGCCGGTTGTTCGATTCCGCGACGAAATACCACGCCATATCGGGGTGGCCCAGCTTCACTCAGCCGCGGGCCCCCAACGCCATCAAATATACCTGCGACGACAGCCTGGGAATGCAGCGTATGGAGGCCAGCTGCAACGTGTGCGACGCCCACCTCGGCCACGTCTTCCCCGACGGACCAGCCCCCAGCGGCCTGCGCTACTGCATCAACTCCGCAAGCCTGGTCCGAATACCCGCCGGGCAGGACCCCTGACTTGGCCCGCCGACAGGTAGCCCGTCGTTACTGAATCACAACCTCCTTGCTGGCCGTATCGGACTTGCCATCCCCTTTGGCCGTCATCTTGACGGTATAGGTGCCGGCCTTAAGGTACTTGTGCTTCACGATTGCGCCCGCCTCAATGGCGCCGTCGCCATACTCCCAGGCGTAGGAGTCGGCATCGTTGCTGCACGTGGCATTCAGCTGGATTTCCTCGTTGACTTTAGTGCTCAGGCTGCCCTTATCGACACTGAAACAGGCTTCCGGCTTTTTGGAGCAGGAAGCGAACAGCAGAATACCAGTGGCCAGCATGGCCGGACGAAACAAAAAGGAAGGACGCATAGAAGGGATTTTTTTGGATGATTAAATATACGTGGGTTAAGGGTGAGACATGCTTTTATTCAATAAATAAGGGTGAATTGACCATTTATTATTAGAAAAATTAAATAAGGCAGGGGTTAAGCACCGCCGCCCAACGCTAGCGCCACCCGGGCCGGAAAAGCCTACTTCCGAAAGACAGCAGAACAGCCAGCGGCCAACAGTTGCCCCGGTATCCCGCAAACCCGCAAACTCATAGCCATACGGCTCCACGCGAGGTCAGCAGCTCCGTCCCAGTGCCCCGCTTAAGTTGGGGCTGGGCCTCACCCGTGGGCCCGACCGGCGCGGGGCCGGGTTGCCGCGTGGCGGCAGATGAGGTACAACCTCATCGTCATGTTGGGCACGGGCTACCAGTTCGCGCCAGTTGGGGAGTTTGAGCGGCGCAGGAGCGGTTTGCCGCGTTGTGGCAGATGAGGTGGAACCTCATTGTCATGGTGGGCACGAGCTACAAGCTTCCTCAATACATAGGTTACAGGCAGGGAGATTTGTCGAATGTAGCTGCTCTAACTATTGTTGCCTCACCACCATGGAGAATTCTGAAATTTAGATCTGTGCTAAGAGTTGACAAACTGTGGTCTAAATATTCACTGGCAGTCATTTTAACAATGATAATGTAATTTATTTTGGTATTATCTTTTGATAAAATGTTTTTGATAATGGTGCTGTCGCAAGAATAATAGCCCATGGTAGATATTAACATTGCAATACTGTCCATTATCTTGTCTTTCAATCCATTTTTCAATTCATTTTTATACACCTTAAATTTAAGATTGAAGTCATTTGCGTCCTTGGATTTTTCTTGTGTGAATTGTATAAACTTTGATATATCTTTCATTTCGATAAACGATATGACGTTGTCGCCCGTATTTAGGTGAAGGCAATCTGCCGATTTTATTGTCCTCATCCCACGGCAGTAAGCATCTTTTATATAGTCATAGTCGAGTACTGTGACTGTGGATTTTGAACATGTTCTAGGAATTGAATGCATTGTATGGTAATTAGCCAATGAGTTCACTTCTAATAGGTTTTTTATATGTGTTGAGGTATTCATTTGGCTTTCTTGTTTTGGAATATTATGGACTGCATTGGCTCAGCTAGCAACTCGTAAAGCGGTTCTATGTCTGAAGTTATATCATGAAAGTTGCAGCCATCAGGTGACTTTTCGGCAATGTAAAACTTAGTTAGGTTTTCAATCTCATAAGTTCTAACAAATGTCTGTATCGCTTTCAGGAAATAGGGACTATGTGTGCTTATTAAGCAAAGGAGATTGTTTTTTACGAGCATCGCAACAATCTCTGCATACACTATTTGCCAAGCAGGATGTAGGTGAACTTCAGGTTCATCAATAATTAAAAGATTATTGCCTGTAAACAAACCTAGGTTAACGAGCATTTGAAGTATTCCCAACGTTTTTACCCCTGAGGCAGTGTTGTTAACGCTGAAACTATATCCATCTGTAGTTTTGTAGACAAATTCATCTTCATCGGAGTCAAAATACATTTTCCCGCTTATCAACTCCGATATCTTATCTATTATTTCAGATTCAAATGGTTGATGTGCTTCCATGTCATTCGATACAAGATTCAGTTTTTGAATCAAGTCTTGTGTTGTATAATCTCCTATATCCCTGCTTCTGTAGGCAGGGGAAAATGATTGCAAAGTGCTGTATTTGTTTATTGTAAATGGTGATTCTAAAAAAGTGCAATCGTCAAATATCTCAAACTTGCTTGAATCTTTTATTTTAAAATCTGATATTTTATTATCCTTGAATGAAGAATAAAATATTTCTTCATCATCCTCACTGTTTTTTAGGCTTATTGTTCCAAGTTGGTGGATATTTCTTTTATTATTAATTTCTCTTGAAAACACAGAAGTTAACATGCGGCCATAGGAGCCCTTATACAAATCTTCTTCATTTATATTAGAAGTCAATACGACTTTTAGATCTGATATGTATTGGTTCAATGCATCATCTATAGGGTCCTTGTTACCATCCACTATTGGGGTATTAAGTTCCTTTTCTCGAATGAATGACCTGTGTACAATGTTATTGTATATATTGCTTTTTACGGCTTCTAATGCTACATCTATATTGTCTATATCGAATGCTTCTGGTTCCAGTAAATAATTTGTATATCTCCTCAAGATCATATTTATGTTCTGGGGAGAAAAACGTCCTCCAAGAACACCTCTGAGTTTAGACATCAATTCCGAACTGTACGCCGTAATCTTGTTCTTCTGTTCGTAGTTGAACTGTTGCTCCTTATTTCTAAATGATTTTGTAAGAGCAAAAAGTGTCTTTCCAACAGTTGACTTACCGGAATCATTAAAGCCTCCAATTACAGTGAGGCCAAGCAGATCAATCTCGGCACTGTTAACTGGACCTATATTCCTTATTGTGATTTTCATCTTGGCTGCATCAGGTGTAATCTTGGGCAATATATCAGCTTCCTGCGAATAGACGTTTCCCCACGCTGAAGTAGTGGGCCGACTTTTTCCCTTACGCCCCCACCTTCTCCTCACTCCCCAGCTCCGCCAGAATCCGCTTAGCCGCCTGCACGGACTTCACCTCGTCGATGCTGATGATGAGCTGTTCCTTGCGCTCCTTCATGCTCGCGGTGCGGCTGTGGGTCTGGAGGTAGTGGAGGATGTTGCCGAAGCTGTCGCCCGGTTAGCTGGGGCTATTTTTCCAGCTCGGCCCAGAAGTCTTCCTTGCCTAAGCCCAGGATGCGCAGGCCGTTTTTGAGGATGAACTCCGGCACCGGGTCGATGTGCGTCTGGAAGGTAACCGGGCGGTTCAGGTCTTTGCGGGTCCAGTGCTCGTGGCCGCCTTTGGTGCGGGTACACTGGCAGCCGACGCGCTCCAGGAACGTCCGGTAATCCCGGATGGTCACGTTGCGGAGCGTTTTGATGGTCATCCGGCCAGCACGGGTAGCTCCACTTTCCGGTCATACTTCCGAAAATCCTTGTGGTTGACAATATCCTGCAGCTGGTCGTTTTGCCGGAGCAAGCGGCTGAACTCCGGGGCCTTGTAGGTGCGGCTGGTGGCGCGACCAGCCAATTTCCAACCCAGGCGCAGCAGCTCGTCCTGCAAAGAACCCTTGTTACGGGTATAGCGCAGAAACTCCTGGAGCGTTTCGTCAAAGGAGGCGCGGGCTTCCTTGTCCGAGTGGCCGTAGCCGAACATGTCCAGAGCGGGGGAAAAGATGACGTGCAGCTCCTCCTCGCGGTACGAAAGCAGGGACAAGCCTACTTCCATCACTTTGCCGTCGGGGCTTTTCACGGTTCCCCGGTATTTGAGTTTTGCCACGGTGCAGTGAAAGGTTACAGGGCAAGTTAGTACTTGCCGCCGCGTGGAACAACAGGGTTAGAGTAGGGTTTCATTCCCCGGCGTTTGGAGCTGGTGGTAAAAAACGTGTCACGCTGAGCGAAGCGGAGTCGAGGCATCTCTCTCCCGCTTCGTCCGGCTTCCCTCTCTTTTGGCTTCGCGCCTCAGGCGAACCGGGGCTGGGGGTGAGGTTCAACAAAGCCCGCGAGATGCTTCGGCTTCGCGGACGCAAGATGAAGCATGACGTTCTGGATTGCGCATACTCTACGCCTCCACCTTCTCCTCACTCCCCAGCTCGGCCAATATCCGCTTGGCAGCCTGCACGCTTTTCACCTCGTCGATGCTGATGATGAGCTGTTCCTTGCGCTCCTTCATGCTCGCGGTGCGGCTGTGGGTCTGGATGTAGTTGAGGATGTTGCCGAAGGTGTCGCCCTGGAAGTAGGCGGCGTTGTCGGTGGCGGGGATGTAGCCTTTGAGCAGGTTCTTCTTGAGCGTGAGCTTCTCGAAGCCGGCCTGGCAGGCCTGCCAGCGCAGCTTCACGATGTCGGCGAGCTGCTCCACCTCGGCGGGCAGCGGGCCGAAGCGGTCCACCATGCCGGCAATGAGCTTGCGCAATTCCTCGGGGCCCTTGGCCCGGTCCAGCTTGCTGTAGAGCTGCAGCCGCTCCGACACGCTGCTCACGTAGGAGTCGGGAATCAGGATCTGCAGGTCGGTTTCGATGTTGCACTCCCTGGGGCCCTTGTTGCCCACGGCATCCTGGAGTCGGCCGGTCGTGTCGCCCAGGAACAGGTCGCGGAACTCGGTTTCCTTGAGCTCGGTCACGGCCTCGTCCAGAATCTGGTGGTAGGTTTCGTAGCCCAGGTCGTTGATGAAGCCCGACTGCTCGCCGCCGAGCAGGTTGCCGGCCCCGCGGATGTCGAGGTCGCGCATGGCCACGTTGAAGCCCGCGCCCAGGTCCGAGAATTCTTCGAGGGTGCTCAGGCGCTTGCGGGCGTCGGAGGGCAGGCCGGCCACGGGCGGGGTGAGCAGGTAGCAGTAGGCCTTCTTGTTGGAGCGGCCCACCCGGCCCCGCATCTGGTGCAAATCACTCAGCCCGTGCAGGTGGGCGCGGTTGATGATGATGGTATTGGCGTTCGGAATGTCGAGGCCCGACTCAATCAGGTTGGTGCTCACCAGCACGTCGTACTCGCCGTCGACGAACTTCATCATGCGCTTTTCGAGCTGGTCGCCCTCCATCTGCCCGTGAATGGTGGTGATGCGCGCGTCGGGCACCAGGCGCAGGATCATGGCGCCCATCTCGTCGAGGTCCTTCACCCGGTTGTGCACGAAGAACACCTGCCCGCCGCGCTTCAGCTCCCGGGCCACGGCGTCGCGGATCAGGATTTCGTCGAATACGTGCAGCTCGGTCTGCACCGGCTGGCGGTTGGGCGGGGGCGTGGCTATCACGCTCAAATCCCGGGCCCCCATCAGCGAGAAGTGCAGGGTGCGCGGAATCGGCGTGGCCGACAGCGTGAGCGTGTCCACGTTCACCTTCAGCTCCTTGAGCTTGTCCTTGGTCTTGACCCCGAACTTCTGCTCCTCATCGATGATGAGCAGGCCCAGGTCCTTGAACTTGATGTCCTTGTTGGTGAGGCGGTGGGTGCCGATGAGGATGTCGGTTTTGCCGTCGGCCACCCGGGCCAGGGTTTCCTTGATCTGCTTGGTGGTCTTGAAGCGGTTCACGTACTCCACCGTCACGGGCAAATTGCTGAGCCGCTCGCGGAAGGTTTTGTAGTGCTGCATGGCCAGAATGGTGGTAGGCACCAGGATGGCGGCCTGCTTGCCGTCGGCCACGGCCTTGAAGGCGGCCCGGATGGCAATTTCGGTTTTGCCGAAGCCCACGTCCCCGCAGATCAGGCGGTCCATGGGGTGGGGCACTTCCATGTCGCGCTTCACGTCCTCGGTGGCCTTGGCCTGGTCGGGGGTGTCTTCGTAGATGAACGAGGATTCCAGCTCGGCCTGCATGAAGGAGTCGGGCGCGAAGGCGTGGCCGGGGGCGGTTTTGCGCTTGGCGTAGAGCCGGATCAGCTCGGCGGCAATGTCCTTGACCTTTTTCTTAACCGACTTCTTCTTGTTTTCCCACTCCGGCGAGCCCAGCTTGCTCATGGTCGGCGGCGTGCCCTCAGAACCCGAGTACTTGGCAATCTTGTGCAGGGCGTGGATGCTGACGGTCAGCAAATCGTCGTCGCGGTACACCAGCCGGATGGCTTCCTGCATATGCCCGTTGATTTCGACCTGGGTGAGGCCGGCGAAGCGGGCAATGCCGTAGTCCTGGTGGGTCACGTAGTCGCCGGGGCTGAGCGTGCGCAGCTCCTTGAGCGTAAGCGCTTTTTTCTTGGAGAACTTCTTGGCTTCCTGGGCCCGGTAGAACCGCTCGAACAGCTGGTGGTCGGTATACACCACGAGCTTCATCAGATCGTCCACGTAGCCTTCGCGCAGGGCCACCAGCATGTGCTGGAAGGATACGTTGTTGTCCAGCTCGTCGAAGATGGTACGCAGGCGGTCGGCCTGGCGCACCGAGTCGGCCCCGATGATGGTGACGTAGTTTTTGGTGGCGTTGTCGTGCAGGTTCTTCACCATGCGGTTGAAGTCCTTGTTGAACGAGGGCTGGGGTTTAGCCCCGAAGCTGAACTCCTCGGCCCCGGTCTTGAAGTGAAACCGCTTGCCGAACTCCACCACCGGGAAGTTCTCCAGCAGCTTGCGAAACGACTTACCCGTCTCGAACAGCTGCTCGGGCTTGCTCACAATCTGCATGCCTGCCGCCCCCGCCAGCAGCTCCTGAAAGCCCGCGTCGGCCTTCTCAAACGACTCGGTCACGATGTCGATGGTCTGGCGCACGTCCTTCACCCACACCGCCGTGTGCCGGGGCATGAAGTCGAGAAAGGCCTCCCGGGTTTCCTGGAGCAGCTTGGTCTGCACGTTGGGAATGATGCTGATCTGCTGCTTCTGCTCCACCGAAAGCTGGGTTTCGGGATTAAACGTGCGAATCGTTTCCACCTCGTCGCCGAACAGCTCGATGCGGTAGGGCAGCTCATTAGCGTAGGAAAAGATGTCGACGATGCCGCCGCGCACGGCAAACTGCCCGGCCTCGTACACGAAGTCCGACCGCTCGAAGTCGTACTCGGCCAGCATGTCGCTGATGAAGTTCACGTCGAGCTTCTCGCCCACCCTGACCAGAAAGGTGTTGGCCACCAGGCTCTTGCGGTTGATAACCTTCTCGAACAGGGCTTCGGGGTAGGTGATGATCAGCTCCCCGGTTTTGGGCTTGGAGTTCAGCCGGTTGAGTACCTCGGCCCGCATCAGCACGTTGGCGTTTTCCGTCTCGTCGAAGTGGTAGGGCCGCTTGTAGGAGCTGGGGAACAGCAACGGGTCCTGCTCGGGCAGCAGGTGCTGCAGGTCGGCCAGGAAGTAGCCGGCCTCGTCCTTGTCGTGGAGCACGAACAGGTGGTGCTGGTCCGGAAACAAGCCGTGCATAGCCGCGGCCACCACCGCATCCTGGCTGCCGACGAGGCCGCGCAGGTGCAGGCGGGGCAGGGGGCCGGCGGGCGCGGCTTCGCCGGCGGGGCGCAGGGAGTGGCGCGGGGCCGGGTTCAGGCGGGCCGCTACGGTCAGTACGGTTGGGTCGAGGCGGTAGAGCTGGAGGAAGTCGGTGACCTTCAAAACGCGGAAAGGCTAGGGGAGAGGCAAAAAGGAGCAGCCCGGCCGGCTGTATTTCCGGTCGGGCCAAGGCAGAAACTGTGGTAAGCAATACCGCCCGCAAGGTCCGAAAGTTTCCCCGGCCCGCCGAATGCTTGGGTTATGCTTGTGTTTCCTGTACATTAGTCACCTTACCGCGCTGAGTACCCCAACCGCCAAATTCCCCGTTGCACATGGATCCCACCCGCAACTCCGCCGAGGACGCTGATTTTGATTTTGACGCCTGGGTGCGCTGGCAGCAGCTGAAGCAGGCCTGGCACGGCATCACCGCCGCCCGCTGCCAGCGTGCCCGGCTGACCGCCCCGGCCCCTGAGCCCCGGCCCGAGCCGGAAACCGTGTATCTGCTGCCGGTACCGAACTAGCCTCTTTTCTGGTCTGTCATCCTGAGCCAAGCGAAGGACCTTCCTCTTACCAGCGGAAAGTTTTTTCACTGAGCAAAGCCCTTTCCGAGGGTAACGGCAAAGGGAGTTGGGCGTCGAAACATGCTTTTGAGCAGGTCCGAGGAAGGTCCTTCGCTTGGCTCAGGATGACAGATGGGGCGGAGTGCAAGCCTGGCAACCCCAAAACATTCCTTTTCAACTCAGCCCTGACTGCTCGCTGCCTACCTTCGTACTACAGGCTTCCTCTCCCAATTCCCTTTCCTGATAGTGCGCGGTTCTTCTCACCTGGCCATCGGCCTCATTACCGGCGTGGCCGTCGGCGGCCTGGTGGCCGGCATTCCATTTTCGCCGGCCGGTATTGCGCTGGCCGGCTTCTCTTCCCTGGCCGCCGACCTCGACCACCCCAACTCCCGCCTGAGCAAGCGCCTGGGCTTCACCCAGCAGTACGTGCGCTGGGCCTTCGTGCTGGCGGGCCTGGGGCTGGCGGCCTACACGCACTATATGCTTCCGCTTGGCCCCGACCGGCGCATGGGCTTCACGGCGGCCCTGGCGTTTGGACTACTGGGCGCGGCCATGCAGGGCGGCTCGGCCCGGAAGCTGGCGCTGGTGTTCACGGGCGCCGGGGCCGTGCTGGCCGGGCTGTATTTTGAGTTTCTGTGGCTGAGTCTGCTGGGTATCTTCATCTGCGTGGCCCCGTTTACCACCCACCGCTCCTGGACCCACACCATCTGGGCCACGGCGCTCTGGACCTACATCGGCTACCTCGCCAATCAGACCCTGGGCTGGCACGGCGTGGCCCACTACGCCGGGGCGGGCTACGCCTCCCACCTGCTGGCCGACACGCTGACCAAGTCGGGCGTGCGATGGTTTTTGCCCTTGTCGGACTATTCCTTTAAGCTGCCGCTCATTTCTACCGGCTCCGCCTCCGGCAACGTGCTGGAAGTGGGAATATGCCTGGGCTACGGGCTGCTGGTGTTGGGGCTGGTTGTTGGAAGAATGCAGTTCTAGCCAGCGTTGGCGGCCTGCCTGATCCGGAGCGGCTGATTTCACTCGGGTGCGTCGGTAGCGCGCCAGTCCGGTGGTTTAATCCGGGCTGATCTGGGCACCAGCTTCCCGTAAACATACCGGCTGCCAAGTCGTTTGTAGCCAAAACTACCGGATAATCCAGCAGGCGCGGCCAAACCACGAAACGCATAGGATTAAAGCACGAACGGGTAAAACTTGCACCAGCACGATTAAGCTGTTAGCTTAGCATCCTACAGGATAATTAGCAGGTCGATGCAGTTGCTTATATCCTAATTTTATGATATATTTTATTTAATATTGTGACAAGAGGAAATAGCTTCAGGGAGGGAAGATTATCGCAAGCTACTTAAAGGTAGTAGTGGCTTATTTGTTGCCGCCTATGGTCAGGCAACCAGTTGCTGCCTGAATATCTGTACCTGCCTCTCCTTATGCTAATACCGTCATATGCCCGTGTGTGACGGACGGCCGCCCCCCGCATCCGTTTTCAAATAGGGGTACTTTGTATCTTTGACCAGCCCGGTGGTTACCGGGCACCTCGCCCCCTCCTACGCTTACACACCTTTTTTGCGCTCACAAACCAGTTTTTTTATGAACCAGATGAACAGCCCCCTGATTAGGATCGGCGTCTTCTACGACGGCAATTATTTCCTTAAAATCAGCGATTACTACTACTTCCAGCACGAGCGTAAGGCTCGCATCAGCATGGAAGGCCTCCACGAATACATCCGCCACCAGGTAGCGGAAGAAGAAGACGTGGACGTGCGCCTGAGCCAGATTATCGACGCCCATTTTTTCCGCGGCCGCCTGTCGGCTACTGAGGCGCGCGACAAGGACCGGTTGTTCCACGACCGCCTGCTCGACGATATTCTCATGAATATGAGCATCACCACCCACTACATGCCCCTGAAAACCCGCGACGGCCGGTTGCAGGAAAAAGGCGTGGATGTGTGGCTGGCCCTCGAAGCCCTGGAACTGGCTTTGCACAAGAGCTTCGACGTGATTGTGCTCATCGCCGGCGACTCGGACTACGTACCCCTCATCAAGAAGCTCAACACCATCGGCACCCGCGTGATGCTGCTGAACTGGGACTTCAAGTATGTCGACTTCAAGGGCGAAAACCGCGTTACCCGGGCTTCCCAACAATTGCTGGAGCATTCCACGTATCCCGTGGCTATGCACGACGTGATTGACAACGGTCTGGCCAGCGGCGACGAGCTGATTGAAACCCTGTTCGTGAACACGCCCGAGCCCGCGTCTTACCCCAGCGTGAAGCCGGTGCGCCCGACGGGTCCGACGGCGGCTGGTCCGGTTGGTACGGTGGGCATCAGCACCATCAAAAACCTGAAGAACGGCTTTGGTTTCGTGGTCATGCCACCAAACAACCTGTTCTTCAGCTACGCCGACATGGCGGAGGGTGATTTCAACGACCTGCGCGAAGGCGACTGGGTGGAATTCACCGTGGGCCGCAACCACCGCGACGAAGACTGTGCCCGCAACGTACGCAAGGCTCAGGCTCCGGCCGAAGGGGAAGAGGGCTACGAAGAGGAGTCCGAGGAACACGAGCACGAATCGGCCGGCTCCCCGGAGCGGCTGTAAGCACGGTTTTTTATTAGTTTAGGATAACCAGGCCCCTTACAAAAGCCGCCGGATGCTCTGCCCCAAGGCAGATGCGTCCGGCGGCTTTTTGTGTGGCCGCAAAGCAGCGACCGGGTTTTTCGTCCGGTCATCGAACGGTAGGATTATGGTTTATGAAATTGGGCGGGGCCCAGCCTTACCCTTCCTCCCCACTGTCGGCATCGGGGAATAGCAGACGGTGGAAGTCACGCTTGTCGGCAGGGTAGCGGTTGAAGGTGCCCATGCCCCGGGCTACCACGATGTCGCGGGCCGGACAGGCAATATCAGCGCTGGCCACTACCAGGGTTTTGCCCGAATGTTCCACCCGCCCGCGGGCCACGAGCTGGTCGTGCAGGTGGACCGGGTGCAGGTAGTTGATCTTGAATTCGACGGTGGAAACCAGCTCGCCGGCGGTGAAGGCCAGCGACAGGGCCGCCGCGCCCAGGGCGGCGTCCATGAGCCCGGCAACCACGCCGCCGTGGCAGGTGCCGGGCGAGGAGAGGTGCTCGTTGCGGATGGTCATGGTGTATGCCACCTGCCCGGCTTCGGTTACGGTCAGGTGCATGCCGTTGGTCTGGCCATACTGGTTTATCTGGTTGTAGATGGCCACGAGCGTAGCCACATCGGGGAGTTGCTCCATAAGAAGGGAAAGACTGGATGTTGGCTGAAAAGTTAGGTTTCTTTACCGGATAAGCCCTGTTCCATGCGGCCCCCCCTCCCTTTCGCCGGGTTCTGTGCGTGCTACCGGCGCGACCACCAGCGCCGGGGCCCGCGGGTGCGGCATTCCATCGGGACCACCCTGTTTCTGGTGGCGGCCGTGCCGGCCGTAGTGAGGCGGTGCCCGGCGGGGCCAGTGGCCGGTAGTGTAGCCACCTGTGGCTTTGCCCGGATCGGATAGTGCCTTGCGGAGCACAACCGGCCCGCCACCGTTCAGCATCCGTGGTTTTCCCCGCGCGGCGACTTTTGGCGGTACTTGGACCTGCTGCGCGGCCGGGAGCGGTTTTAAAGCGCCTTGCGCATCAGAAAATGGGGGATCCTGCCGAAGAGCGTGTGGGAAGGCGCGACCAGGGCGTAGCCCCGCCGCGCGTAGAACGGTACGGCGGCTTCCCGGGCATGCAGCACAACCTCGCGGATACCGCCCCGGCGGGCATTGGCTTCCAGATAATGCAGGAGCTGACGACCTACGCCCTGGCCCTGCCACTCGGGTGCCACGGCCATAAAGCGCACCTGCGCCTGATCCGGACCAGCCGGACTGAGGCGGGCTACGCCCGCCACGCGGCCATCGGGAGCGGTAGCCATGGCGTGCACTGTGGCCGGCGCCCTGTCGTCGTCGGCGCGCTCCGAGCCTTCGGGCTGCCCCCAGGGCTGCCGCAGCACTTCGTAGCGCAGGCGGTAGTAGGCGGCAAATTCGGCAGTGGTGGCGGGGGAAGAGAGGGAGAGAGTCATAAAAGGGGCAGTCGGAGCGGGGTAAGGGAGCCGGCGAGGCCCGGAGTTTAGGGGCCGGGTGGTGTAACGCTGTACGTAAACCGCCTACCTTTGACGACCAACCCCAACCGCGGCAAGCGGCGGGGCGTATGACATCCTTTCCACCTCAATTACCGCTTATGCCTTCTTTCGACATTGTGAGCAAAGTAGATCCGCAGACTCTCGAAAATGCGGTGAATACGGCCCAAAAAGAACTGCAGACCCGCTACGACCTGCGCGACACCAAAGGCGGCATGGAGCTCAATAAAAAAGACAACACTATTCTGCTGTCGTCCGAAAACTCGATGCGGGTGAAGGCGCTGGAAGATATTCTGCTGGGCCGGATCGTGAAGCAGGGAATCGACGGCACGGCCCTCGACTTTTCGGCCGAGGAGCAAGCCAGCGGCCAGCTGATCAAGAAGCTCATCAAAGTACGCGCCGGCGTGGACAAAGAAGCGGGCCGCAAAATCACCAAGGCCATCAAGGATGCCAAGGTGAAGGTGGAAGTGCAGATGCAGGACGACCAGATGCGCGTGTCGGCCAAGAAAATCGACGACCTGCAGGCCGCCATTGCCGTACTGCGCCGCACCGATATCGGCCAGCCCCTGCAATTCGTGAATATGAAAAGCTAGGGGAGAATTAAGCAGGAGGAGTTAAGAATTGATTCTTGCGCCTCAGTCCTGATTCTTAATTTCTTAGGACTTACGCAAAACCCTCCTGGTGCCATTTCACGCAGTGTTTCGCAGTGTTTAACGTCCTCGCACTGCGAAACACTGCGGTTTAACACTGCGAAACACTGCGGTTTAACACTGCGAAACACTGCGTGAAAGCATTTTGCGTAAGTCCTATTTCTAATTCTTAACTGACTCCAGTGTTTGATATTTCTGCTTTCTCCAACCCCCAGACGTGGATCAGCCTGCTCACGCTGACGTTCATGGAAATCGTGCTGGGCATCGACAACATCATCTTCATCTCCATTGTGGTGAACCGGCTGCCCAAAGCGCAGCATAAGCAGGGGCGCACTATCGGGCTGCTGCTGGCGCTGCTGTTTCGCATTGGGCTGCTGCTAAGCATTACCTGGATCGTGGGCCTGAAAACCCCGCTGTTCACCCTCAACCTGCCGTTTCTGGCGCCGGATTTCGGCGTCTCCGGCCGCGACCTGATCCTGCTGGCGGGGGGGCTGTTCCTGCTGGCCAAAAGCACTACCGAGATTCACACCAAGCTCCAGGGGGAGGAGGAGGAAGCCACCGTAGGCAAGTACGACAGCCTGCTGCGCGTCATTATTCAAATCATCATCATCGACATCGTCTTTTCCTTCGACTCGATCCTGACTGCCGTGGGCCTCGTAGACAACGTGCTGGTTATGATTGTGGCCGTTGTTCTGGCCATGGGCGTTATGCTGGCCTTCTCGGGCTACATTGCCGACTTCGTGAACAACAACCCCACTATCAAGATGCTGGCGCTGTCGTTCCTGATTATGATTGGCATTATGCTGGTGGCCGAAGCTTTCCACCAGGAGATTCCGAAGGGTTACGTTTACTTCTCCATGCTGTTCTCGCTGCTGGTGGAGTCGTTGAATATGCGCCTGCGCAAAAAATCTCCGCCCGTTCAGCTGCGCGACTCTCAGTTCGACTGAGCAGCCCGTTTTTAGTTGCCCGTTGCCCGTTTTCAGTTGCCGGTCGTGGATCGGGCAGCGGAAAACGGGCAATTAGTTTACTGCTGTTACGCAGGCAACTTTGGCAACTGGTGTTTCAAGTTGTTTCTCGTTTCTCGTTGAACCTGTTTAGGGTTTCGGTTTTTTCGTCGTTTGTCATCCTTCATCTGGCGTCCGCTTGCGAAGGACCTTCTCACGACGGCTCATGTTGGCCTAATTCCAAGTGGTACGGACGGGATAAGGTCCTTCGCTCTGCTCAGGATGACAGCTTTCTCGAAACCCTAAACAGCCTCGTTTCTCGTTTCTCGTTTCTGGTTGAATGTGCGCCCAAAAAACGGCTCAAAAACGGCCAACCAGAAACAAGCAACCAGAAACAGACTGCGTAACATCAGTTAGTTTAATGGTGCAGCATCTGGTACACGGTCAGGCCCAGCAGTAGCACGCTGCACAGACCCAACCCCAGGCGGTAGTCCTGGTTCAGCCGGGTCCAGAGCGTCAGCCCGGCCAGCAAACCCAGCACGAGCGGCACCAGCCAGGCGAGGCCGGAGTAGATGGTAGCCGTTTCGATGGGCCGCCGGGCCGCCGGCCGCCGCACGTGCAGGGCTTTGCTCCACAGTGGCGTCCGGCGCACCAGCACTATTTCGCCCACCCCTACCGCCGAGTCACTGTCGAAGCGGCCCCGGTCGGTTTGGTGCATGAAGTACACGTGGGCATCCCGGTAGCGCCCGCCCGTGTAGTACACGCCCGCATTCAGCCCCACTACCCGTTCCGGGTGCAGCTGAGCCAGCCCCCAGTCGAACGGCAGGCTGGCACTAAGCAGCACGGCCAGCAGCATTACGGGCCGCAGCCACCGGAACATGAGGGCGTATTGGGGGGCGTAGCGTTCCTGCAGGCTCATGGGCGGCCGCCGGACCTGAACGCGGCGCGGCGGCATGGGGTGAGCCGGGGCTACCGCTACCGGACGAAAGGCCGGCGGGTGGCGCCGCACCCAGAGCAGGGCATCGTACCCGGCCCGGCGCTGAGCGTTGTGTAGTATCTCATAGGCCTCATTCACCCTTAGGTAGCGGGCATGGGCCGCCGGGTCGGGGGTGCGGTCAGGGTGAGTGAGCAGTACGAGGCGGCGGTAGGCCCGCCGGATATCATCGGCCGTCGCCTGCTCGCTAAGCTCCAGCGTCTGATAATGGGTGGTCATAGCTCAGCAGGCATCGCTTTAAGCGCGTCGGCTACGGCGGCTACCTGGTCCTGCACGCGCTGCGTGGCCAGCTCCAGCAGGCGCCGGTTAACCGCGCTGCGCTGCCGGCGGTAGAATATCGTTTCCGGCCCGGTGAACAAGCCCGTGATCAGGCCGACAATCGTGTAGCGGAGCTTTACATTGCGGCCCAGCAGCCCGGCCACGAGGCGTTGCTGCTCCACGCTGTTGGTACCGGCAAAAGCAATATGATGCTCGCGCACGAAATCGGCCACCGTAAGCAGCAGCACTTGGTTCTGGAGCTTCAGTACCGGGCGCAGCGTGCGGTGCAGAAAGTCGCTGAGGGTAGCATCGGATACGGTTGGGAGCGCGGCGGCAATGGTAGGACGCAGGGCGAGCAGCGTGGTGTCGTGAGCAGAAAGCGGGAGCATAGCAGGAGAGAAAAGCGACGGTTGATTTCGAACAACAAAAAAGTCCGCCCGGCACGGGGCCGGACGGACTTTTCTTGCTTGTACCGGAAGTGGCAAGCGGCCGGCATTTAGTGCTGGACCATTACTTTCTTGGTGATGGTGCCTTCCGACGTCTTCAACCGCACGATGTACAGGCCATTGGCGAGTTCCGTGGTGGTCAGCCGAACGCCTTGCTGCTGCATAAGGGCGGCCGAAACCGTGGTATTCTGGACCGTTTTGCCCATAATCGTTACCAGCGTTACCTGTACCGGAACCGAGCTGCTCACCTGAGTACGAACCGTGAGCTGGTCTTTGGCCGGGTTTGGATACACTTCCAGCATATTCTCGCTCAGGGCACTCTTGGCGCTCAGAGCTGGCGGCAGCGCGAAGCCGGCGGTGTTGTCGGTCAGGGAGTTGCTGCTGCCCTGCACGGCATCGAAGCCCATACCGCGGCGGGCAAATACCTGCCAGATCAGGGCCTGGTTGGCGCCGCTGTTGTTCAGTATATCGGCCTGCAGGATGGCGTCGCGACCATCCAGGAAACCGGGGTTACAAGGCTGGAGCTTGCAGCCATCGAGTACCAGCCGCAGGGTAATGTTGTTGCCGCCGGTGGCCGCGCTTAGATTCGTGTTGTAGCCATGCTTGCCAATCAGGGCCCAGTTCAGGTCCCAGAGCGTGGCGGCCCAGATGTAGCCCAGGTTGTGGACGGGTACTGTAGTGCCGCTTGCCGTAGTGGTCACCGCATAGCCGGTAGTGCCTAGCAAGGCATAGGTAGCGGGGTTGATGCTCATGTCGGTGCTGTAGCGGGTAGGCCGGATGCCGCGGCCCGTAGTGGGCTCAGACCCGGCATACGTGCCAATACCCCGTCCCGTGGTGCTGACGTCGCCGGGCTTGGTGGTCATCCATAGGCCAAAGAAATCGCTCCAGCCTTCGCCCATCTGCTCCTGGCTTCGCAGGCAGGAAGAGTTGCCGGGGCCGCCGGTGAGGCGGTTGGAAATGCCGTGACCGTATTCGTGGGCAATGATGCCGTTATCGAAGTCGCCGTCGCGGAAATATACTTTGCCCGAGGCGGAGAGGCTTACTGTCTGGCCACCCTGCAGGGCAGCTTTGAGCTTGTCGCCATCAACGCGGGAAATAGCAACCGAAGGAATGCGGATGCCAATGGTATCGGGGGCCGTGCCACCCATTACGATTGGGGTAGTGCCGGTCGGGGCATTGTCGACCATGACGACCATCCGGGCGCCGGCATCCTGCGCGTTCTTGATCTTGATGCCGAAGGTGCAGCTGCCGCGATAAATCAGGGCGATGTTGCCACTGATGGCCGCGGCGTTGGCCAGCGGCTTCACGCAGCCAAAATCCGGCGTGGCCGAGCCATCATTCACCAGGACCATATTGCCCGTGATGGGTCCGGCAGCCTCCAGCGTACGACCCAGGGTGCCTTCCCGGGCGTTGAGCGGTCCGGCCAGGGAGGCGGGAGCCGTCACGCTGATGGTCAGCTCCGGGTTGTTCCACAGAAACATTTGCATCCGCGGGGCGGAGCCATCCACCGGGGTGGCGAAGTTTGCATTGTTGAGTAGAGGCGGCTTCAGGTCAGCGCCATCCTGGGCCTCAGCGCGCACGGCGTCGTTGCCCAGGCCACTCGGACCATAGTTTTTCTCTTGAAAATTGCCACTCACTTCGTCGAAGCCTTTGCGGGCCATCACGTCGTGGATCAGGTTGTTCCAATAGAACAGGTTGACCACGGCCGCGTTGAGGTTGGTGAGGGCCGGCGTTTCCTTGGCCCCGTTGAAGGGGAAGTCAAATTCCAAGTTGGCTCCGCCGTCGGGACTAACAGTAGAGTTATCCACGAACTGATTGCGGTTCAGGCGGTCATCGTAGGCAAACACGTTGTTGCCCCGGGTGATGGTGTACTCCGCCCCGGTTACGCCATTCGTATCGTGCCAGCCAAAGGGCGAGAAGGTTACGTCCGCCGGATTGGTGACCACCTGCCGGGGGCCATGGCTAGGGCTTTCGATGGTGAGCGGCCACACGTTATAGCTGTTCGGGGCAGTGGGCTTACCGACCGCTACCGGCTGTTGCGATTGAGCGGCAGCAGCGGCCGCCAGTTGAGCTACGGGCTGCATCAGGTTTGCAACGCTGAAATCGTCGCTCACCAGGAAGTCGGATTTGTCGAGCAGGGTGCCGGTCGCCGCATCTACGCGGGCACTCCAATAGTGGTCGGCCGACAGCGGCGCCAGCGTCACATCCCACACCAGCCGTAGCGAACCATCGGCCAGCGGCAGATACATCAGCTTGGCAGAAATCTTATCCTGCGAAACATTGGAGTCGGTGAATTCCAGGCCCTCGGCGGCCGAGCCGGCTTTGGTCACCTGGAGGTTGCGGGGCGGCGTCACGTTCAGGGCGCGGGCTGCCGCGGCTACGGCCTGTTCCGCCGTGAGCGACGGGGAAGCTCCGCGGGCCAATGCCGCTACGTTGGACACGAAGCTGCTGTGCATTCCGGCCAGTACGCCCGCCCGGTCCAGGTGCATATCGGCTACGGCTCCGTAAACCTCAATGCCCTGGTGGCGCTGCCGCAGGTAAAGGTGGGTGACGCCGTTGTGGGCATCCGTGTACTGGCTCGTTACGGCCGGATTGGCTACATCAGCCTCGCTCAGGCCCAGACGGGCGCGCTGCGCTGCCAACTGGCTGAGCGCGCGGGCCAACGGGACATTCTGGGCCGTTGCCAGAGCCGGAATGGCCAACAACGCGGCAGCAGCTAGTGCCCGGAGGCCGGACGAAGTAAAAGTTGACTTCATAAGGGAAGTTGGAAGTGAAGAATGGATGAGTTTTAGGTGATGGGGAGAAACGAATAAAGCCTCAATTTCAAAGCTACGCAGGGATCTGCACAAATCATTGTCACAATTAATGCTAAGGCCAACTTTTTTTGAAATGTAAGCATGAATAATTCAGATGGCCGCGGGAAAGTCAGCACGAGCAGGGGCCTCCCGCTCATCCCGCCGCACTGCTCGCGCTGAGACCCAAAAGCCTGCCGCCGCCGATTCGAAGAGAACGGAAAAAACGCTAACTTTCAGTTCAGTTCAGTTCAGTTCAGCTCCGAGCGTTAGCCGTTAGCCCGGCGCATCGGCGCTGACCTTCGGCCACTCGCTATCTGGTACAGCCTGCTGGCCAAATAGTGAACAGCCTGAGTTTAGCCAGTAATCCACCCATCCATTCTTTACCCATTCTGCTTGATGAAAAAACTACTGTTGCTACCCGCCTTGCTGCTGGCTACCTGGCACTCTGCTCAGGCGCAAACCTTCGTGAAAGATTCCGGCCCGGCCCCCGCGACCATCTGCTACTCGCGTGCTGAGGATATGCATACTAAGCTGACGCTACCCGCCGCTTTCGTGGAGCAGCAGCGTACTGGTCAGCGTCGCAGTACGGCCGCTAAAATCGAAGTAACTTATACTGGCTTTACACCCCAGGCCCAGGCCGCATTCCGGCACGCGGTCAAAATCTGGGAATCGGTGCTGCTGTCGCCAATCACCATCCGCGTACAGGCTACTTGGACGCCGCTTGCCGCCGGGGTGCTCGGCTCAGCTGGCGCTACGGCTTATTACCGGGATATCAGCGGGGCTACGCGTAGCGATGTTATATACCCGGCGGCCTTGGCGGAAAAGATTGCCGGTCAGGAATTGAATGCCGTTACGGTGCCTGATATTAATGCCCGCTTCAACAGCAACTTCACCTGGTACTACGGTCTGGATGGCAACGTACCGGCCGGCCAGTACGATCTGGTAACGGTGGTGCTGCACGAGCTGGGCCACGGCCTGGGATTCATTGCCGGTACCAGCTACAACGCTGGCGTGGGAACCTACGGTACTTTGCCATCCATCTTCAGCACTTACCTGGAAAACCAGGCCGGACAGTCGTTGACCAACCCGGCTTTGTTTCCGAACCCGTCAACGGCATTAGGAACGCAGCTCATCAGCAACAATGTATACTTCAACAGTGAGCTGGCTAAAGCCATTAATGGGGGCGTGCGGCCGCGCATCTACGCGCCCACTACGTATTCGGCGGGGTCCAGCATTTCCCACCTCGACGAGGCTACGTATCCGGCCGGCGACATCAACTCGCTGATGTCGCCCCAGGTTGGGGCGGCCGAGGCCATGCACAACCCCGGTCCGCTGACGCTGCGCATGTTCGACGAAATGGGCTGGTTCAACACCGCCATCCGCCACACGAAGCTGCCGGACTCCGAAACGTCGCAGAACTTTCCCGTAACGGCCACTATCGTGAGCGATGGTACCGTAACGCCCGGCTCAGTAAAGCTGCACTACGCCGTGGATAATGGTCCGCTGGTTGTGGTTCCCATGACTAATACGAGCGGCAATCGGTACCAGGGGGTTATTTCCAATCCCGGCCTCAACCGCACGGTGAGCTACTTCATTACTGCCGCCGACAACGAAACCGGCCGTACTTACACGGCTCCCGCCGCTCCCCGGCCCAACGTGACCACCGTGGTCCGCTACTCCTTCGTGGTAGGTCCCGACGCTACGGTCCCCGTGGTACAGCATAAGCCCCTGACTTACCTCTTCACTTCCCAGCTGCCCTATCAGCTTACGGTGCGCGCCACCGACAATGTGGGCGTAGCTACCGTGACGGTGGAGTACGCCGTCAACGGGGTTGCCCGCCCCGCCCTCGTTCTCACCCGCCAGGGTTCTACCGATATTTTCAGCGGCCCGCTGGGTGCTACGGCTGGTCCTGTCGTTGCCGGTGACGTACTGACTTACCGCATTGTCGCCCGCGACGCGGCGGCCAACGTGAACCAGGCCCTGAGCCCGGCTACGGGTACGTACACGGTAAACATCGTGAATTTCAAGCCTGCTCAGGCCGTTTACAGCAACAACCTGAACAGCGCGGCCCCGCTTGATTTCGTGGGCGAAGGCTTCTCCATCACCCAGCCCGCGGGCTTCAGCAACGGGGCCATCCACTCCGACCACCAGTACTACGACGACTCCACGCTGATTTATCAGATGCTGGTGCCCATCATTATTTCGCCGGTGGTGACCACCCTGTCGTTTGATGAAATTGCCCTGATCGAGCCCGGCGAGTCCGGCAGCGTCTTCGGGCAGGAGGCGTTTTACGATTACGTGGTCGTGGAGGGCAGCAAAGACAACGGCGCTACCTGGACGCCGGTAGCCGATGGCTACGACGCCCGCTTCCGCCCCAACTGGCTAACCACCTGGAACAGCAGCACGACGGCCGCGGGCAACTCCAATGGCGTGGGTACGTCGGCGCTGTTTGCTTCTCATTCCTTCAACCTGCGCAACCGGTTTGCTACCGGCGACGTGGTACGCTTGCGCTTCCGCCTCTTCGGCGACCCGGGGGCTCACGGCTGGGGCTGGGCTATCGACAACCTGAACGTGCAGAACATCGTCACCAGCGTCGCGGATGACCTGGAAGCGGCCGGTGGTCTGAGCGTGTATCCTAACCCGAACGCGGGGCAGTTCCGCCTCCGCGCTACGTTTGCCAAGCCCACCAGCGGGCTGGAGCTGCTCGTGCGCAACAGCCTCGGGCAGCTGGTCTACCGCCAGTCCGTAGCGGCCGCGGCCGGTCAGCTCGACCTGCCGGTTGACCTGAGCAAGTTCGCCAGGGGCCTCTACCAGGTAAGTCTGGGCGCGCCCGGCGACGCGGCCTTCCGCAAAGTGCTGATTCAGAAGTAAGCGTCTGTTCTTGTACCGCACAAAAGCGGCGCTTCCCAGCGGAAGCGCCGCTTTTTTGTGGGCTGACTAAGCAAAAACCAGCTCCCTTCCTCAGCTGAGGAGCGGAGTTTAGCCTCAGACTTTCATTACGAAGGCCGTGGGGCCCCGCTCATTTTGCTGATGAAGTCCCACAGCACCACGCCGGCCGCCACGCTCACGTTCAACGAATGCTTGGTGCCGAACTGCGGAATCTCCACCGCCGCGTCGCACAAGGCCAGCACCTCATCATCGACGCCGAATACTTCGTTGCCCATAATCAGGGCGTAGGACTGATTGGGAACCGGGTGGAAGGCCGTCAGGTCCTGGCTTTGGTTGGTCTGTTCCACGGCTACCACCACGTAGCCGGCCGCTTTGAGCTGCGCAATGGCTTCCAGGGTCGTCGCGGCATATGCCCACGTCACCGACTCGGTGCTGCCCAGGGCCGTCTTGGTGATTTCGCGCTGGGGCGGGCGGCCGGTGATGCCGCAGAGCCATATTTTCTCGATGGCAAAGGCGTCGGCGGTGCGGAAGGCCGCCCCCACGTTGTGCAGGCTGCGCACGTTGTCCAGCACCAGGGTCAGGGGGAATTTTTCCGTACTTTTGAAGTCGGTCACCGAGAGCCGGTTCAGCTCTTCCATGGTTCGTTTACGCATCGCGGAGGGGGTATTTTGCCCAAAGGTAGGCACCCGCCGGCCCGCGTTGGTCGTTTGAAGTTGATTGTACGGGTCATGCTGAGCTTGTCGGAGCATCTCGCGTGCTGACGTCTGATTACTAACCAGACAACGCCACGCGAGATGCTTCGACAGGCTCAGCATGACCGTTCTGATTTGCCCTCAGTATCTATTCCCCTTTTGCCCCGTGAAATCGAGTACTGCTCCCGCTAAAAAGCCCGTTCCCATGCACGGCTCCGCCGGTCCCGCCCCGGTGATTGACACGCCGCTGATGAAGCAGTACTATCAGCTCAAGCAGCAGTACCCCGGCGCGCTGCTGCTCTTCCGCGTCGGCGACTTCTACGAAACCTTCGGGGAGGATGCCGTGACTACCTCGCGCATCGTGGATATCGTGCTGACCAAGCGCGGGGCCGGGACCTCGTCGGAAGTGGCGCTGGCCGGCTTTCCTCACCACGCCCTGGATACCTACTTGCCCAAGCTCGTGCGGGCCGGGCAGCGCGTAGCCATCTGCGACCAGCTCGAAGACCCCAAGCAGGCCAAGGGCCTCGTCAAGCGCGGCGTGACGGAGCTGGTTACGCCCGGGGTGTCGTTTCACGACAATGTGCTGGACCGCCGTAGCAACAACTACCTCGCCGCCGTGCATTTCGGTAAGGACGAGGCCGGCATCAGCTTCCTCGATATCAGCACCGGCGAGTTCCTGGTGGCCCAGGGCAACGTAGAGTACCTGGGCAAGCTGCTCCAGAATTTCGGGCCGGCCGAGGTGCTGTTCTGCAAGAAAAGCCGCCAGGAGTTTGAGCAGCACTATGGCCCCGATTTCTGCCACTACGCCCTCGATGAATGGGTTTTTGGCTTCGACTACGCCCACGACACCCTCACGCGCCACTTCAAGACGACCTCGCTCAAGGGCTACGGCATCGATACCCTGCGCGAAGGCATCACCGCCGCCGGCTGCATCCTGCACTACCTGGCCGAAACCAAGCACGACGAAGTCGGCCACATTGCCAACATTGCCCGCCTGGAGGAAGACAAGTACGTCTGGCTCGACCGGTTCACGGTCCGTAACCTGGAGCTGGTGCAGCCCCAGCACGTGGGCGGCGTGCCCCTGATTGACATTCTCGACCAGACCGTGACGCCGATGGGTGCCCGCCTGCTGCGCAAGTGGGTGGTGCTGCCCCTCAAGGAGCCCGTGCAGATTCAGCGTCGCCTCGATACGGTGGAAGGCCTGCTGGAAAACCCGGAGCTGCTCGGCGAAATAGTGCAGCACCTGCGCCAGATCAACGACCTGGAACGCCTGATTTCCAAGGTTGCCGTGCGCCGCATCAACCCCCGGGAGCTGCTCCAGCTCAGCCGCGCGCTGGAGGCCGTAGGGCCGATCCGGGAGCTGCTGGCGGGCTCCGGGATGAAAGCCCTGGAGAAGCTGGCCGACCAACTCAACCCCTGCGAAACGCTGCGGGAGGAAATAAAGGGTAAAATTCGGCCCGATGCCTCGGTGCTCACCAACCAGGGCAACGTGCTCAACGACGGCATCAATGCCGAGCTGGATGAGCTGCGCAGCATTGCCTTCTCAGGCAAGGACTACCTGTTTCAGCTCCAGCAGCGCGAAATTCAGAATACCGGTATTTCGTCGCTGAAAGTGGCTTATAACCGGGTGTTCGGCTACTATCTCGAAGTCACCAACTCGCACAAGGACAAGGTGCCGGCTACCTGGATCCGGAAGCAGACGCTGGTAAATGCCGAGCGCTACATCACCGAGGAGCTGAAAACCTACGAGGAGAAAATCCTGCACGCCGAGGAGCGCCTGTTCGTAATTGAGCAGAACCTCTACAATGAGCTGGTGCTGTCGGCCAGTGAGTTTGTGCCCCAGATTCAGCAGGATGCCCGCGCCATTGCCGTGCTCGACTGCCTGGCGTCCTTCGCTGCCACGGCCCGCCAGCACCGCTATGTGAAGCCCGTGGTGAACGATTCGACGCTGCTCGACATCCGCGCCGGCCGCCACCCCGTGATTGAGCGCCAGCTGCCGCCCGGCGAGGCTTACATTCCCAACGACCTTTGCCTCGACCAGGACGACCAGCAGATCGTCATCATCACGGGTCCCAACATGGCCGGCAAGTCGGCCCTGCTGCGGCAGACGGCCCTGATCGTGCTGCTGGCCCAGATCGGCTCCTTCGTGCCCGCCGACGCGGCCACCATCGGCGTCATCGACAAGATCTTTACCCGGGTGGGGGCTTCCGACAACCTCAGCAAGGGCGAAAGCACGTTCATGGTGGAGATGACCGAGACGGCCAGTATTCTCAACAATCTGTCGGACCGCAGCCTCGTGCTGATGGATGAAATCGGGCGCGGCACCAGCACCTACGACGGCATCAGCATTGCCTGGGCCATTGTGGAACACCTGCACAACTTCCCTAAGGCCCGCGCCAAAACGCTCTTCGCCACCCACTACCACGAGCTCAACCAGCTGGCCGACGACTGCGAGCGGGTGCGCAACTACAACGTGGCCGTGCGCGAAGCCGACGGCCGCATCCTGTTCCTGCGTAAGCTGGTGGCCGGCGGCTCCGAGCACAGCTTCGGCATTCACGTGGCCCGCATGGCCGGCATGCCCACTTCGGTGGTGCTGCGGGCCAACGAAATCATGCACCACCTTGAGCAGGAGCGCACCAATACCGAAGAAGCCACCACCGAATTCGACGACGTGCTGGCTGGTCTGGATGGCGCTTCGCCTGCCACTGGCAGTGGTGCAGACGCTTCCCGCCGCAGCCCGAAGGCGCAACCGCCCGCGGCCGTGGCCACGGCCCCGCGGCCCAGCCTGCAGCTTAGTATGTTCGAGCCCGCCGACCCCGCTTTGGAACGCGTCCGGGACCTGCTTCAGCGGCTGGATGTGAATACGCTGACGCCCATCGAAGCGCTGCTCAAAATCAATGAGCTGAAGCTGGCGCTGGGCGACAAAGGGGAGAAGCGGTGAAAAAACGGCAGGCGGAAGCAGGGCAATACCCGGGGCCTGGTTGAAAATAATCTGCCTGAAAATGAGGCAGAAGCGGGTTTGCCAGGCAAATGCAGGGAGTTTTTTTCGACCGGTTCTTGCCTCTGAAAAAAACCTGCTTACCTTTGTCGCACCATTAGCCACTACAACACGGTGGCTTACCTCAAGCGAGAGTAGCTCAGTTGGTAGAGCGCGACCTTGCCAAGGTCGAGGTCGCGAGTTCGAACCTCGTCTCCCGCTCAAAAAAAAGGATGCTGCTTCGGCGGCATCCTTTTTTTATTTGTTCCCCGCCTAAGGAAGAGACGCGGCCTTAAGTCGGATCTACATCAACCTCTTGGTTGAAAGCGCTTATATTCGGGAAATGGCTTGGATATGAAAGCTAAATGGACGGATGCGGAATTCGGGGAGGTTGTGGCCCAAAGCCTATCGGTGGCGCAGGTGATTCAACAACTGGGTTTGGTACCCGCCGGCGGCAACTACAAAACCGTACAGGCCCGCATTGCCCGCTTACAGTTGAGTACTGCACACTTTACGGGGCAGGGCTGGAATACCGGACTTCGCTACCGCAGCTTTGGGCGCAAAGCCTTCCTGCCTGAAATATTGGTGGAGAACTCACCCTATGCCTTTACTCACGGTCTGCGCGGCCGCCTGCTGAAGGAAGGATGGAAGCAGCACCAATGCGAGGAGTGTGGCCTACAGGAGCGGCAGGGGCAGCTTATTCCACTGGAGTTGCACCATTTAAATGGCGTACACAATGACCATCGAATCGAAAATTTACAGTTACTTTGTCCGAACTGCCACGCTCTAACGAAGAGTTATCGGGGTAAAAACAAGGTAAAAATCTAAGCCAGAGTGGTGTAACTGGTAGCCACGAGGGACTTAAAATCCCTTGTCTTCACGGACGTACGGGTTCGATTCCCGTCTCTGGTACAATAACTAACAACCAAAAGACCCGGAAAACACCTTCTCAAGTAGTAGAAGAGGTTTTCCGGGTTTTTTGCGTCCGGGCCAATCGGTAGGAACGGCGCTTCATGTGGGATGTGCTACGCGAGTAACGCCCCCTTTTACGCCCCCTACTTTTTTATGACAACTCAATTTGTGTTGCGCACTGACAAAAAAGACGGTGCCGGCCGGTGCCCGGTGCATCTGATAGCCTACTTCGATGGGCTGCGGTTGAAATGCGCTACCGGCGAGAAGTGCAAGCCCTCCGAATGGAACGAAGGGCGGCAACGGTTCCGGGGTTCCTTCACCGGGGCTGAGAAGGCCAACAACTTTTTGGAGTTGCGGGCCGCGCTGGTCAGCGAATGGTGGCGGACCGTGCGGGCGGCGGGCGGCACGCCCACGATGGCGGGGCTGAAAGCGGCGCTGCAGCCGGTGGTCGAGGCGGTGGTTGTAGTGCCGGTCCGCCGGTCTATTACGGTGTTGAACGACGAGCACCGCGAGGCCTTACGGGCGCGGGGCTACGCCAACCACACGCTGCGGCAGCGCAAGATGCTGTGCAGCTGGCTGGGCAACTACGAGCGGGACCGGGGCGAACTGCTGGACCCGACGACCTACGACCTGGCGACGCATGACCGGGTGCTGCACTACCTGCGTTTTGACCGCAACTTGGCGCAGAATACCGTTGCCTCGTTTGTGCGCGGGCTCAAAGTGTTTCTGCGGTGGTGCCGGGAAGAGCGGGGCATGTCGGTGCCGGTGGAACTGCGCAAGCTGCAGGGCAAGCATGCCGACGTGCTGAAAATGGGGCTGTCGGCCGAGGACCTGGCGGCGCTGACTACGGCCATGCTGCCGGCGCACCTGACGCGGGTACGGGACGTGCTGCTGTTCTGCTGCTACACCGGGCTGCGCTATTCCGACGTGTGGGCGCTGCAGCCGGGCAACCTGCACGAGTGGGACGGGGCGCGGGTGCTGCGGCTGGTGCAAACCAAGCCGCGCACCGGCGTGAGCATTTATCTGACGGAAGCTGCCGGGGCCATCATCGATAGGTACGCCGCGGATGGGGAGCGGGCGCTGCTGCTACCGGTGCTGGCCAACCAGGTGATGAACCGGCACCTGAAACAGGTGGGTAAGTACGCCGGGCTCACGGCTCCGGTGGTGCTGGTGGAACGGGTGGCCGGGCAGATGGTGAAAAAGTCGGTGCCGAAATATGAGCTGCTGACTTCGCACACGGCCCGTCACACTTTCGCCACGCAAAGCCTGCTGCGCGGGATGCCGGTGGAAGTGCTGCAGAAGGTAATGGGCCATGCCAAGATTCAAACCACGTTGATTTACGCTAAGGTGGTGGAGGACCTGCAGCACCAGACCATGCGGCGGATTTGGGAGGGCCACTTGGGCGCTGCTGGTAGCGTGGAGACGCGGGCCGGCCAGATTTGCGCGGTGAAACCAACGGCGGCGTGAATGAAACCTTGCACCAGCACCACTCGCCCCTGAGGTGGTCTAGGTAAACGGGACAGAATAGGGTGGTATATTTCTCTTGCCATGCCGAATAACCCCACCGAAAAAGTCGACAAGCGCGTCAAGTACGCTGCCGCCTTCCGCGCCGAAGCCCTGCGCCTGGCCGAGCAAAGCCGCTCGGTTGCGGCCGCGGCCCGCGCCCTTAACATCCGGGCAAAGCTGATTTATGACTGGCAAAAAGGGGCGCAAACGCCCGTCGCCGTGGCGGCCGGGGCCAGCCTGGATGCGGCCACGGCGGCTGAATTGCGCCAACTGCGGGCCGACAACCGGCGGCAGGCGCAGGAGCTGACCATTTTAAAAAAAGCCATTGCCATCTTCTCGACCCCGGCGACGCCATGAGCTGCTACCGCTTTATCGCCGCCGAACGCGCCCACCACCCGGTGCGGCAGCTCTGTCAGGTGCTGGGCGTGCCGGCCAGCGGCTATTACGCCTGGCAGGCCGGCCAGCAGCGGGCGGTGGGCGCGCAAACGCCCGCGTGGGAAGTCGCTCTGGTCAAGGTCTTTGGGCACCATAAACGCCGCTATGGCACGAGTCGGCTGCAGGTGGCCCTGCGCCAGAAAGGGCACCGGGTGGGCCGCCAACGCCTACGTACGGCCATGCGCCGCCGGGGCCTGCGCGCGCTGCAGCCCAAGGCCAACACCCCGCGCACGACCGACTCGACCCACGGGCTGCGCTGCGCCCCGAATCGGTTGCTCGACCAGCCCAAGCCCACCCAGGCCAACCAGGTGTGGGTGTCGGACATCACGTATTTACCGCTCGCCGACGGCCGATGGGCCTGTTTGTGCGCCTTTCAGGACGCGGCCATCAAACATGTGGTGGGCTGGCACGTGGCCGCCACCATGCCCGAGGAGTTGGTGCTCACGGCGCTGCAACGGACGTTTTTAGCCCAGCCGCCCACCCCGGAGCTGATCGTGCACTCGGACCGCGGCGGCCAGTATTGCGGCAACGCCTACCGCGCCCTGTTGCACCAGCACGGAGCCGTACGCTCCCAGAGCCGCCGGGGCGAGTGCTACGACAATGCTCAGGCTGAAAACCGGATAAAGGTTTTGGAAGCCTCTGGTCGCGCCTTAAAACGGAAGTGCTCGAACTACGCGAGTGGCCCGTATTTGCCGATCTGGCCGACGCGCAGGCCAGCGTCGCGGAGTATTTTGACTATTATAATCACGAGCGGCTGCACTCCAGCATTGGTTGTCAGACGCCCTATCTCGCTCACCAACACCTTCTTCCAACTACCGCCCTAAACTGTCTAGTCTAACCGGACCACCTCATACGGCCTTGAACTCGCTTGGGAAGGTGGGCATAGCAGGACGGTGTCGTTGCCCAAAGCTAAGCCTGCTCTACCCGGCGGGTTTCTTTTTTGCCCCTAATCCTGGTTCAAAAGGCTAAAGTCAAGCTCAGTCTGATCACAAAAATAGGAACCCATTTTTACTATTTGTATATTCATGTATAATATTTAAATTGTCATAGTGGTTTCACGAACTGTGTAGTATGTCGCGACTTTTGTAGGTCGCGTACCCGCGCCGCTGGGTCGTTCGGATACGCGACCTACAAAGGCCGCGTTACTAATCCCAACCACTACCCCGTTGACAAAACTGCTAAGTAGGTGGCGAAAATCGTTTTGCATTAAAAAGCACGTCATGCTGAGCTTGTCGAAGCATCTCTACCGCACACTAAACCAATCGTTTAACGACTCGTTAGAGATGCTTCGACAAGCTCAGCATGACGTTCCAAATAGGTCAAACTAATTCTTGTTGGGTACTTATAACAGTTTAAATATTATATACCGGAATCTAATTATAGCCCCGGAGCCCGACACACCATAAATATGGGTCTGTTATGAATACTACAATATGCTTGGTTGCTAATACAATTCATTATCCAACAGGTGGCGGGCATCTATGGGCGTATCTTAACTGGGCGCTGGGCTTCCGTTCTATTGGCTGCCGCGTGATCTGGTTGGAGCAAGTTAAATCCGATATGTCCGCACCGGAGTTGTATATACATGTTGCCATACTCAAAAGCAGGCTAGTGCCTTACGGACTGGCTAACGAAGTAGCTCTGTGCTCCTCTACTGGCGATGCACTACCCCCAGAAAAGCTTGGAAGCTGTCTGGATGTAGAATCTGCCGCGGCTGCTACCGATTTATTGCTTAATCAAAAGTATGCCCTACCGACTACTATTGTAAATCGGTTTAAGCGAACCGCTCTGCTTGACATAGACCCAGGGTTGACCCAGGTGTGGTTAACCAGCGGTATCATACGCATAGCGCCCCATGATGTATACTTTACCATTGGAGAAACCGTAGGCCAGCCAGGCGCACGATTCTCGGACGCGGGCCGCAACTGGCATTACACTCCCCCTTGTGTTTTCTTAGAGGCATGGCCAGTATCTCCAACTCCGGCGCCGGCAGTGTTTACGACCGTCAGTCATTGGAACATGGAATTGTGGGAAACAGACCAGGATGGGCTTTACCAGAATGACAAGCGCAATGGATTCCTGCCTTTTCTCGAATTACCCTTGCATACTGCTGTCAAGTTGGAGCTGGCTATTTTCTTGGGGAAAGATGACCAGCAAGACCGACAAATGCTGGAAGGCTACGGATGGCGCGTTCAGGACAGTCAGAATATAGCCGCGACCCCAACCAAGTATCAGTACTATATCCAGAAGTCATCCGGCGAGTTTAGCTGTGTCAAACCTTCCTGTATCCGCCAGCAAAATGCTTGGATTAGTGACCGAACGCTATGTTATCTGGCCAGCGGCAAGCCAGTCGTAGTGCAGCATACCGGCCCGTCACGCTTCTTGCCCGACGCGGCGGGCTTGTTTCGGTTCCATACGATGCAGGAGGCTGTACGCAGTCTTGAGCATGTGGCAGCTGACTATAATAAGCAAAGTGCTTTAGCTCGCTCCTTAGCCGAAGAATATTTTGATGCCCGTAAAGTAACAGCGGCCTTATTAGAAAAGGCACTTCCTTAAAAGGTAAAATAGTATTTATACAGTACATTATTTTTTTTAATCAGCTACGCCTTGTATGATGAAAAACATAGAAAGGAATCCCATAGTGGCCATTCTTGCCTACCACAAAATTGGGGACCCGCCCGAGAAGGGGTGGCCCACATGGTCCTATGTGTCTGCTTCCGTCTTTGAACAACAACTTGCTTATTTGGCAAAGAATCAATGGACGGTTATTGACCTCGACACTTTCTTAAAAGGGTTCGAGCAGCCAGAAATTTTGCCGGATCAGGCAGTGCTTATCACATTTGACGATGGCTATCGATCTAACCTGATCGTCGCGTTGCCTTTATTGCGCCAATTTAGCTATCCGGGCGTTATTTTCGTTCCCACCGGATTTATAGATGGCTATAACGCGTTTGATGCCGATATCTTCTACGAGCCGGAGGAGCCTATTTGTAGCTGGGAGGAATTAAAGGAGTTGGAGCGACAAGGGGTATCGGTCCAATCACACGGCGTTTGGCATCGGCATTTCTCTACGCTTTCAGTAGCGGAACAGGTAGTGGAAGTCGTTCAATCAAAGGCCGAAATTGAAGCCAGACTTAACAAGACGCTCAAGGTTTTTTCTTTTCCCTATGGCGATGACGGACTAAACAGTAGTCAAACTGAAGAGCTACTTGCCGAAGCGGGCTACCGAGCTGCCTGCTTATATAACGGCACTTCCTTTGAAGTAAAGAGCGCCCTTCCATACCGCCTTGAACGCATTCCTATCGGGCCAGATACCGATATGAGTTTGGTGCTGAAGTTAGATAATTGCTCGACGAGAGGCTGAAAATATGGCGGTTTCGCGAACGGCGTACAGGCGGGGTAGAGACGCGATCCTCCGCTTCTCCTGCCAGGACGGCAACGGATGAGATCGTTCAACGATGAGACGCGAAGGGTCGCGATTTCTATGATTCAAACGATTCAAACATTCAATTTTGCGAAACGGCTGCAACCATACATAAACTAACATAATTTTGGTATTTTCATTAAATTAGTTTGATAACAATAAAATATTGACTTTTTTTGATAAACTGCCTGTTTGCCAATCTTGTATAAACGCTAAAAAGATTACCTCTTGGATGCCTCCCAGTGCTTGAGTTTGCTAACTGCAATATTATTATGCATATGGAAGACGGCAGACTTATAGACATGGTACGTGATTATAATGAAAATTATATCCAAGAGAAAAAGAATTTGTTGACATAATTTTCAGATCAATAATTTCTCAACACCCGTTATCATGAAAATACTTGTCTTAGGATATATTGTTAGAGGCCCCCTGGGTGGAATGGCATGGCATCATTTGCAATATGTAATTGGTCTTAAAAATATGGGGCACCAGGTGTTATTCCTAGAGGATAGCGATGGTTATGCTTCCTGCTACAACCCTTCAACGAATGAGGTTACAACTGATCCATCTTACGGACTACAATTCTGTAAGAATATTTTTACCCAACACAACTTGCAGCACAACTGGAGTTATTATGATGAACATACTAATAGCTGGTTTGGGTTGAGCAAAAAAGCAGTGGAAAATTTTTGCAATAATGCGGATGTAGTTTTAAACCTTTCAGGCATCAATCCAATCCGCGAATGGTGGTTAAATGTACCTACGCGTTGCTATCTAGATACCGACCCTGCATTTACACAGATAAAACATATCACTAATAATGCGGCCTTAGAAATAGCCAAAGCACACACTCATTTTGCTACTTATGGCGAGAATTTTGGTAAGGCAATCTGTTCCATTCCCAACGACGGGATTGACTGGAAGCCAACAAGACAGCCGGTAGTTTTAGGTAAATGGAATACTAGCCAATCTACACAAAATCGCAACTGGACTACTGTTATGCAATGGGACAGTTACCAAAGCCAGGAGTATAAAGGGAAAGTGTATGGAATGAAATCAGCATCATTTGATGAGTATATTGATATGCCATCAAAAGTTCAGGATATTTTTGAATTAGCATTGGGCAGTCATGCTGTCACAAAATGCAAATTGATAGACGCAGGATGGAAGGTTAAAGATCCTTTAGGAATTACGCTTACTACTGAAACTTACCAACAATTTATATGTAACTCTAAAGGTGAATGGAGCGTTGCTAAGCAGGGCTATGTTGTTACAAAAAGTGGGTGGTTCAGCGAAAGAAGTGCGGTATACATGGCAAGTGGACGCCCGGTAATTGTGCAGAATACAGGATTCTCTGATTTTTTACCTGTGGGAAAAGGATTGTTAACTTTTACCAACATGGCAGAATCTATAGCATGTATTGAGAAGGTAAACGGTGACTACGAATACCACTGTAATGAGGCACGAAAGATTGTTGAAGAATATTTTGACTCAAATAAGGTTTTACGTGACTTATTAAAAAGCTTTTAATCATTATGAAAAAAAACAATTCTATATATATGTATATAAACATGGTGGGTGTAATTCAAAACTTCGCTTGGGGCTGCTATCTTTGAAGGAGACCATTGCCCCCCTTGTGATGATGACCAAAGCGGACTACTTGGCCCTGGCTGAAACTCGTTTCGAGGCGCTCTGCGCCTTAGAGCGCCACGCCGACTTCTACACGTTTGAGAAAGAATTTGACCAGGTCTGGACCGGATTGGGCCGGCAGGTGCTGAAGCAGACGGTCGGGCCGGTGCCTGCCGACAAGCGAAAAAAAACGGTATCCGCAGCCGCTACGGCAAGATTGAAGTAGCCGTTAGCCACGCTTTCAGCCGGCCCGTGCTCGGCAGCCGCACCAGCCCCTACCTGCAGGAGAAGCTGGCCTTGCTCAGCACGCTGACCGTTTTTGGCCAGGTGCCCGAGTTGGTCGAGCAGTTGCTGGGCCTGCGCGTCAACCAGAGCCAGGTGTACCGGCAGTGCCAGCGCATCGCCGATGGGCTCGACGAGCAGCACCTGAGTACGCCCTCGCCCGCGCTGGCGGCCCAGCAAGCGCAGGCCCCGGGGATGGTGGACGGCAGTATGCTCTTCACCGATCACGGCTGGCAGGAAACCAAACTCGGCCGCGTGTTCGCCGCTGACCTGTCCGCTAACAAATCTGCGGGGCCGCAAGCATCGGAGTACGTGGCCCACCGGGGCTGCTATACGGGCTTCACGCCTCACTTCGAGCGCCTGCTGCCGCCCGACAGTCCGGTGCGAAAGGTCTTTATCACGGACGGGGCTGCCTGGATTGGTCAGTGGCTCTCTACCAGTTACCCTGACGCCACCCACATCCTCGACTACTACCACGTGGTCGAGAAACTGGCCGCCGTGGCCCGCCAACTGCCGCAAGGCGACACCTGGCTGGCCCGGCAACAGCAGCACCTGCTTTGCGACGAGAGCGAACGGGTCGAAGCCCACGTGGCCGGGCTGCGGCAGCTACCCGCGGCGGACCGGCAGGGCCTGGGGAGCTACCTGCGGGCCAATCACTACCGCATGCGCCATGGGCTCCTGTCCAGGCCGACAGCCTGCTTATCGGCAGCGGCCCGATTGAGGCCGCGCACCGCAGTGTGCTGCAAGTACGCATGAAACGCTCTGGCCAACGCTGGGCCAACCACGGCTGCGACCATCTGCTACGGCTACGCGTAGCCTACAAAAGCCGCAAGTTCGACCTCGTCACCCAACTACTCAAAAGCAGCCAAGCGAAGATTTGAATTACACCCGTTAAAATATTATATACTTGAAAGAAAGGTTGCTTTTATTCTGGCAATCGTATCAGTCTCATTATTGATTATTATTTCTTCTAAACATCCTTTTTCAAGATGTAATATAATGTTGCAAGAATTTAACATATCAAGACGGTGAGTAATAAGAAAAGTTGTACGTCCTTTCACTAAACGTTCCATTGCCTCCATTATTTGAGATTCATTTTTTACGTCCAATGAACTTGTGGGTTCGTCTAAAATTAATATAGGGGCATTTTTGATAAAAGCCCTGGCAATTGAAATGCGTTGTCTCTCACCACCTGATAAATTCATTCCTCTTTCTCCAGTTAAAGTATCATATCCGTCAGGATAATTAATGATAAAATTATGAGCATTAGCCATTTTAGCGGCCTCAGTAATTTCTGCTTTACTGGCATTAGGAAGGCCATAAGCAATATTTTCCCCTATTGTTGTTGAAAATAATACCGGTTCTTGAAGTACTATACTAAATTGCTTACGGTAATCTGATAGTTTGTATTCTTTTATATTTACACCATCGACTAAAATTTGACCGTAAGTAGGGTCGTAAAATCTAGTAATCAAACTAATTAATGTTGACTTACCTGCTCCGGTAGATCCAATTATTCCAACCCTATCTCCCGGGTAAATTTTAAAAGACAGGTCATTTAAAATACTAGTTTCCTTTTTATAATGAAAGCTCACATTGTGAAATTCAAATAAACCATTTGCGCGTATAAAATTAACAGGATTTGCTATTTCTTTGACTTCTTTTTCTTCATCAAGCAAGGAATAAACCCGCCCTAAACTTACTAATGATGATTGTACTTCGTTCAAATTACGACTGATTGTGTCAAGAGGTCCGTATATCTGACCCAGATAAGTCATTACCATTGTTAGTTCACCAAGGGTCATTTCTCCTGAATAAACATACTTTGCCCCTAAAAAAATAAATAAAGCCGTACCTATCGCATAAGTCATTCCTATGCAAAAATAGAACGAAGCATCAATCCAAGCGACTTTTAATTGCCCCTTCATCGCCATATCAGTTTTTGACATAAATCGCCCGCTTTCTCCATTTTCTTGTCCAAATGCTTTTACTACGCGTAAAGACGTAAGCACTTCTTGAATAACCGACATAGCATTACTCTCGTTTTCCTTGACTTTTTGCCACTCTTTTTTTAATTTTTTTGAAGAAAAACGAATAAGAATAGCCATTGGAGGGATAACAGAACATGCTATGATGGCAAAATGCCAATTAATATTAAGCATTACCACTATCATTCCCGTCAATGTGATAAATGATGATAATATGGGCGATAAATTTTCTATTATTAAGGTTCGAATTGCATAGGCATCGTATTGGATTTTATAAACTGACTCTGCAGTTCCTTTGCGATCGTGATAAGCAAGGGAAAGTTGTTGGATATGATTAAAAATATGAAGTCTAAAATCCCTTACAAGTCTTTCACCTGTATAAGTATTAAGAAGCCATATAACAACGATATATATATTATCAATCAAGGCAACGAAAATAACCAGTGAGATAGACAGTCCTATTACTGACGCAAAAGAGAATTCGTAGTTGGATGGAAAAAAGAAAGTTATGAAGTTGGGAACTGGCTTAGCACCAAAGCCACTATCAATAAGAATTTTTAGTGCCAAAGGCTTCATTAAAGTAATAGGCACAGTAAAAAAATTACAGATAAATATACCTGCAATATACAGCCAGTGAGGGCGAGCTTGATCAAAAGATCTTTTTAATAAGTAAGAAGTAGAAAAATTCATTTTACAAATTTTAATGTCAATAATTTAAAAGAGATCAACCAGGTGTTGTAACGCTCAGGAGCGGGAGCTATCTAACGAGTAGATAACCATTTAAGAACATGAAATTGTGGTAGTTATCCGTGCGTTATCCAATGGGGAGATTGCTATTTGATTAATCGACTAGGGCTAAGAGGTGTGAAAGAACTTTGCCACTGTCAAAATATTCATAACCTATGGATTTGGCAGCTTTAGCATGCCGTGGATAATCTTGTATCACATCGGTGATGGCCGCGCTTGCAGTTGTCAAATCGCTGCAAGCAAGCAAGCCTTCCCCTGATGGAATATATTTAGACCACTGAGTATCCTGGGCAACTACTGGCTTTCCTGCTGCCAAGTAACACGCAGAACGGCCAGAGAACCATCCGCTGTTGGACTTAACATAGGTTTCCTTAGCGGCTGAGAATTCAGCTGACGAACTTTGAATAAACCTTTTATAGTCATGGGTCGTCGCAATAACATCCATTGGGTCCAGGACCTTCCAGCCATAGTTTTCTATGTGAGAAGGATTAACATTTTTTTTAAAGCCAGCAGATACAGCAAGAATTATTTTAAAATTTATGTCATCAAACATTTTAGGTAAGTCAATAAATTTTTTGAATTCGACGTCCTTTTGCCCCCATTCTTCTTTTTCAAAGAATAGTTTAGTACGAGTCGACCAGTTCATGACTGTCGAGAAACTTAATTTGCAAGTTTGCGCACTCATTGCTTGTTTGTTCCAATAGTCAAAGCATATTGGTTGGCGGGTAGGCAACCAATTAATATCTAGCGTGGGAATCCGGCAATTCTCAGCTCCAATATTTTCTCCAAAGCTGAAATAATGGGTGTAGCAGGACATGGGAATCTTTGCGGTATGATACCTTAAGTCTATACTTTCAACTTCTGTTGTTTGTACTTGGGTAAACATCGGGTCTGAATCTAGTAGAATGCGCGTAGGAATTTTAAGGTATTCCTCTCGGTAAATAGTCGCGTCTGAAACATTTATGAATATGTCAGCAGTAGCGCATATCTCCATAACCTGCGCGAGGGACATGCCATAACATTTACCATTGAATGTATCACGATAAGCCCAGCGCTGAGATAAGCCAAATTCCTGCATTGTTTTTTGCAAGTAAGTAACAGTGTCAAATGGATCATCCAAAGGTCGGTCGGTCTTTCTGTATGTGGGATATTGGCCAGTGTCTTCAATGTAAAACACATCATGGCCAAGCAGTTGAAAGCCTAAAGGGTACTGGAGGTAATCCCACGTAACACCTCCGGTAGGGTATAAGCCAATAAAGCCTCCGACAACGATTCTTAGCTTTTCCATGGGGTCAGCCGATATTCTGAAACTTATGCAGCTCTGCGTATACTTTTCTCTCCTTATGCAAAATTTCGTGGGTTCCGGTTTCAGCTAGTCTCCATCAGGGCAAACGCATGAACATTGAGCACTAGCGTTTCCAGCAACTGAAGGCACTTTTGCCGCAACTGGGTTTCAGACTCGCGGCTTTGTGAAGTGGCTTCAGATGCAGCAAATGCCTTTGACCGTTCGTTCATGCGTTTGCCCTGAGTCTCCATTCTTTGAAGCTTATTCCAGATAAAAGGCGAAGGTTTTGCGTGAGGAGTAATATTTGGCTCCTCTGGCGGACGTGAGGGCGTTAAAGGGGGCGCAGAGCGCGGCTACGTAGCCCAAAGAGGAATAAGTCACCTGCCGTGAGGTGGCCCTGCCGGCCGCGGTAGGCCCCTGCGCCCAACAGTGCTGCGGAGGCCAGACCGGTAATCAGCGCCGTGAGCGGGTTGTACGTCGTGCCCACCACGGGGGCTTGCTGGAACGCCTGCCCGAACTCGGCGACTTGCTGCTCTATCTGTTGCTGCATTAGCCGTTCGCGGCCGAAGCTCTGGATGGTACGAATGCCCGTCAGGCTCTGCTGCACGAAAGCCGACAAAGCCCCCTGCCGGGCAAAATGCTCGGCGGTGGTTTGGTCCATGGGCTTATAAAACAACGCCAACGCCAACACCAGCAGGGGAACTACTGACATGGCTATCAGGGCCAACAGCAGGTCGAGTTGTACCATTACATAGCCCATGGCCGTCATACACATGAGCGAAATGATACCGGGTACGACAATATAAGCTACCACGAAGTACACCACGAACACGTCCCCGGTGATGCGCTGCAGCAAGTCGCCAAGTTTGTGCTGCGCGTAGAAAGTAGGCGACATGCGCAGCATTTTATGGTAAAGCTTCAACGAGAGGTTATACACCAGTTTGTGCCCCAGGCTGACTGTCAGGCGCACCACGGCCGCCGAGAATGCCGCGCTGCCAACCGTCACGACAGCTGTGAACACAACCAGCACCAGCAGCAGCTGGGGCTGGTCGTATGCAAAGCGTGCAGCGCCGGGCCAGCGCTCCAATCCGAAAGGCAGCGGCATGGTGCCCAGTACGTTGTGGATGACGAGCTTGATTGGAAGCGGCTTTACCGCTCCGAGCCCTAGGCTCGCCAGGCCAATGACCATGAGCAGCAGTAACTGGCTGGTGCAGTGGAACACGTGCCGCCAGAGGCGGGCTAAAAGTTGAACGTTGCGCATGGCAGATTTTCCAGGGTGCTTGGGGGGGCTGCCCCCCAAGCGCCGGTAGTTGTGGAACTGTATAGGCCTTTCAAAGCAGCGCCCTCAGACCAGTTTGTATTCGCCGTATTCCGTTGCCAGCTCGAATGCCGGGTTTTCCGGCTCGGTCACGTTTTCCACTGCCCCGGCAGCTGGTACGGATAACAGGCTGCCGAATGCCAGCGACAAGTCGCTCATCGAACGTGCTACGTCGGTCAGCAGATGCACCGCGAAAAGGGCCGTGCCCATGGCGAATAGCCCCGATAAGACATAGGCTCTATCCAGTAACGAAAGCGTTGTTAGCGCCAGCAGCAGCCCGGTGATAACGTAGGCCGATTGACTTAGCACCGTCCACGACTTGAATTTCACCATCATCCGGCCGCCGCCGTGTTCTTCGATGGCCATGATGGCACGGGCGCCGGAGAAAAAACTGCAACTGGCTTGCAAGTCCCACCGGTCGAACGTACCGCCGCGGCGGGCGCGCACTTTTCGACGCAGCAGGTCGTGTTCTACCCGGGCCAGCAATTCTTCCACCGGGTGCCAGTCTTCTGACCATTGCTCCTGCGCGCGCACCCTTTGCAACAGTTTGCTGAACGACTGCTCGCCGCTGCCACGCTTACGCCAGGGCGTGAGGCCATGCTGCAAGCGGCCAACGAGCCGGGCTACGGGTTGCATGAGGTGCAGCAGCATGGTTAGGCCATACAGCTGCACCTTCAGGGACCAACGCTGCACGTGGCGTAGGTCGGCATATGCGGCGCTAAGCCCGGCTTGGGTAAGCACCACCACGCCAGTGATGATGAGCAAGGGCAAGGCCCACAACAAAGGCTGCCACAATACTGACAGCATCGACAATGCCCCCAGCAGACCCATTAACAGGAACCACTCAGGCATAAGCGGCAAGTAGGCCATAGAGTTGGGCGCTTGCTCATAAACCGATTGAAACAGTGCCGAGCCCCAGGTTCCGTGGAAGACTTTGCGTTTGCCCAGCTGAATAGGTTGCGTGAGGCCATTGCCGTAAATGCGGCCCGTCCAGGTAAGGTGGCCAAAGCTGTTGTATTTCTGCGGCCATTTTCCCTCCAGCAGTGCCTCTGCCTTTCCGTAACCCTTCTGCTGCTGCCAGTACATTTTCAGGGAGTTGCGGCGGTGGTGCCACACAAAGGCTGCGGCGTGGAAACCGATGGTACGCCCGGTATGCAACACGCGCCAACACAGGTCCACGTCGTCGCCGGCAGCGCGGTATATAGGGTCGAAACCGCCGACTTCCAGCAGCACCTCGCGGCGGAACGCCATGTTGCAGCCGGGAATGTGCTCGGCCAGCTCGTCGGTGGTGAGCACGTGAACCGGGCCGCCCGGCGCGTTGGCCACGCAATGGGCAATCAGGCCGTCGTCGGCGGGCGGTAGGTTGGGTCCGCCAATGCCCGCGTGTTCCGAGTTGAGGAAAGCATAGGCCAGGTACCGCAGCCACTGTGGGTCGGGATAGGCGTCGTCGTCGATATAGGCTACGATGTCGCCCTGGGCGGCGTACAAGGCCGTGTTGCGGGCATTGCTCAGGCCTTGGTTTTCGGTAGTGATGATTTGTACGTCGTACTCCGTGAGGATGTCCAGCAGTTTGTCCGTGGAGCCATCGTTTACCACAATTACCTCGAAATTCGGGTAGTCCAGCGCCTTGAGGCCTTCCATCGTGTCGCGGATGGTAGCGCTGCCGTTGTAAGAGCACACGGCCACCGAGATGAATGGCAGCGCTGCGTCGTTGGTAAAAGGAACATCGGCATAGGCCTTACTGACCGCATACAGCGCGGGTTTGGGCCGGCGGTTGCGGTCGACGAGGCCAAAATCCCAGTCCTCAATGTCAAAGCCGCCGCGCCACCATTCGTCGGTCCAGGCAAACACGAAGGTGCCTACGCACCCCTTGGCAAAAATCATCCGCAACTGCCAATCGAGGCTGTCGGCTTGCTTTTCCTCCCCGTTACGCTGGCTGTCCAGACCCACTTCGGCCAGGAGCAGGGGCTTGTCGCCGACGAGGTTGTGCAGTTTGGCAATGTAGCCGTTCAGCTTTTCCGGCGACTCCAGGTAAACGTTAAAGCAGAAGAAGTCGAGGAAGGGCAAGGTCAGGTACTCCGTCGTGGGGTAGTTGACGTAGGTGACCAGCCCCTCCGGATCCTCTGCTTTAACCGCCTGGTAAAGGCGCTGCAGGAAGCCACTGATTTTCTTCTCGCCGTACCACCGTACAATGGAAGCGGGTATCTCGTTGCCGATGGCGTAGCAGAGCACGGCTGGGTGGCGCCCCAGGGTGTGCACACTGGCCCGCATGTCGGCCACGATACGCGCGCTCTGCGCGGGGTCGTCCAGGAAAGTAAGGTGCTGTTCCCAGGGCAGGCCTACCATCACGTGCAGGCCGTATTCCAGGGCTTTGTCAAGCAGATAAGCGGGCGGCACGGTATAGGTTCGGACGGAGTTGATGCCGTTTTGAGCCATGGCGGCAAAGTCGATATCCACGCTGTCGGCCGGGGGGTACTGACTTCCGTCATCCGTGGGGCGAAACGTACCGTACGTGACGCCCTTGAGGTAAAATTTTTGTTTTCCCCACATCAAAAATTTTCCTTCGATGTGGATTCGCTCTCGGGACGCGCATGGCTTGGCCGTGCGAACCTCTCGGGTAGATTCGTTTCGCATAAGGTGTGGTGTGTGGGCACAAGGCGACCCGAACCGCGCGTTTGCGCGGGATCGGGTGCTAGCGCTTTTCGTGAGGCAAGCGCGCGGAAGCGCTTTTCAATCTCCCAACGGGAGCAGGGTCGCTGGTCCGCCTAAGCGGCTTCACTTTCGAGGGTGTTTAAGGTGATACAGAGCGCAGTGGATCTGGCTTGGGGACAACGGTGGCGGAAGCGGATTTTGCAGCTAAGGCCCTGGCCAAAAGCCAAGAAGATGCCATATATGCGAAATCAAATATAAACACAAGTTTGATTAATTGTACGTATTCACGATAATATTTAACTTAATAAAGTTTGGTGCGGGTTCAACAGAGTGCAATGTATTCGCCTTTGGCTGTCCACTTATCTCATGTCGAAGCTGTTTAGGCAGTTGTTCGGAACGCTCCAGATAAGGCATGACACGAAAACGACCTCCTAAACAGCTTCGGACGTTTGAAATACTTTCGTCTCTGGTACAAAAAGCCCCTTTCACTACCGGTGAGCTTGCCCTTGCCCAAATTTTTGCTCGTTGCTCCGGTTCAGCAGCCTGCTAAAGTTTTGGGGAAGGACAAGTTCACTACTGGTGAGAAGGGCTTTTTGCTGGGCAAACCGATATAAAACAGGCTTCGGGCACCAAGCTGTTTTCCGTAGCTTTGACCCCTCTCACGTATCGTTGGCTATACTCTTATGGATGATCTGCGCACCACCTTGCTTTCCTTTCCTGCCGAGGACCGGAAGGATCTGGGGCGGTTCATTCAGCGGCAGGGCAAAGCGCAGAAGGGCCGCCTCGACGTGCGCCTTTTTGACCTGCTGCTCCAGCAGCGGGAGTACACTACCGATGAGCTGGTGCTGCGCCTCTACCCCGATGAGCCTAACCCGGTGGCGTATTATGCCCTGCGCAAGCGGCTGCTGAGCCATATCACCGATTTTCTGCTGCTGCGCCAGCGCCATCAGGACCCCACGGCGGCCTCGTCGGTGCGGGGGCAGCTGACGCTGGCCGAATACCTGTTCGAGGCCGGCGTACCCCGGCTGGCCTGGGGCGCGTTGCGCAAATCCGAGAAGCTGGCCCTGACCCACGAGCAGTACGAGCTGCTCAACACCGTGTACAACCTCCAGATTGCTCAGGCCGACAGCGAGCATGCCGAGGACCTGACCGACATCATTCGCCGCCGCAACCTGAATAAAAAAGCGGCTGAAGAAGAGGAGCGGGCCGGAATTGCCCATAGCCTGATTCGGCGACGGCTGCGCGAAGCCCGCCTGCGCGGCCGGGCCGGGGAGGCCTTCAACACCATTATTCAGGAAGTGCTGCGCGAGTACGAGCTGCAGGAGGCTTTTGCCCGCCGCCCCTCGCTGCTCTACCGCCTGCTGGCCATCACGCGCAGCGCCATGCTGGCCCGGGGCGACTTTGTGTCGTTCACGCCCTTCGCCATCCGGTGCTACCGCCTGATGGAACAGCGCCACGGCTTCACCCCGGCCCATCGCTACTACCAGCTCGGCCTGCTGTACATGATAGCGCACGGCCTCTACCGCAGCCGCCACTTCGACGAATCCATTGCGTACCTGGAGCGACTGAAGACCGTGCTCTACACCGAGCCGCGTAGCTATTTCGCCGACTTTTACCCGAAGTACACGTTCCTGCTGGCCGCGAACTACGCCTTTCTGCGGCGCAACAAAGACAGTATCCAGCTCCTCGAAGAGTTGTTGAAAGGCCGGGAAACGGCGCTTAGTCCCCGCGACGAGCTCACGGCCCGCCTGGGCCTGGGCTTCCATTATTTTGCCGACGGCCAGTACCAGAAAACCAATCGGGTTCTGATTAACATCGGGCATACCGACCGCTGGTGCGAGCAGCAGATGGGGCTGGAGTGGGTGTTTATGAAGAATATGGGCGAGATGCTGGTACAGCTGGAAATGGGCAACCCCGACCTGGCCCTGAACCGCGCCCGCGCCATTGAGCGGAGCCTGAAAGAGCGGTTCGCGGAAGGAGCCACTACCTACCAGCACGTGCTGACTTATCTGCGGCTGGTGCGCGAAATTATCGAGAACCCCGACGTGGTGAAAGCTCCTGAGTTTGTAGCGCGGGTCGACCAGATGCCGCGGGCCCTGCCCGAGGAGCGCGAAGATCTGCAGGTGCTCAGCTTCTTCGGCTGGCTGCGGGCCCGCATTGTGGGGCGGCCCTACTACGAAGTGCTCATTACCATGACCGAGCCGGAAGGCCGCAACAACGGGCCGGAGGCTAAGCCTCAGCGCCCGGCACTCCCGGGTGCCTGACTTCTGCCGGCTGATACCAGCGCAGCAGCGGCACCAGAATGATAACCGGTAGCGGCGACACGATGAAGTCGATGAGGCGGCGGGCGAGCTGGTACGCCCAGGGAGCATCACCGGCCAGCTTGCCTAGTAAAAATAGCGCCGCACAGGTAGTAAACACCGCTCCGTAGAGTTGAAGCACTCTCCAGACCTGTTGGGTAGTGTTGAGCACTACGGCCAGCAGCAGCAGGCAGCCGCTGGTATACAGCAGCGAATAAGTGACCACTGAAACCAGACTGCGCTTGGTAACCAAGCCGCTGATGCCCTGCTGCAGAGCCGCGGCGCGGTCAGTGAGCCCTACCAGCGTGAGTAGCTGCTGCCAGAACTGGTCGCTGGCTGAACGAACAACATCCGCATACATGCCCGCGCCGAAAATCCCCAGCACCAACAGAGCCGCTATCACCCAACGCAGCAGGTTAGAGCCAATCCAGCGGCCCGGCGGTGCCAGAGTCGGCGAGGGGTGAAGATCACGCATACGCCGCTGATGAGGCTACTACCGGCGGTGGGCTGGCCAGGCGCCGGGCCCAGATCATCCAGAGCAGGAAGATGCAGCCGTACACGACAAAGGTGAACGTGTAGTGGTGGTTGAAATCTACTGACTCGTGGTAATACAGATGGTTGAGCGCCAGACCCCCGACCCGGATGATATTGAGCAGGTAAATGGCCAGAATGCCCAGGGGAATAAACCACAGCTTCCGGCGTACTGGTCCCGGAAAAGCCAGCACGAAGCCCGTAAACAACGCGTACAGCACCAGCCCGTTGCACGGATTGCCCACGTGCACCACTTCCTGCCGGTTAAGCAGCAGCATATAGGGATCGGCGCTGGCTACGCTGGCCTCGAACCCAAACAGGCGCAGGGCCCGGGCACTGGCGGCAGTGATGTTGGCGGAAAGAGCCGCGTCGAGGCGGCCATCTAGGGCCAGCCATTGTTCGTAGCCCAAAAACCAAACTCCGTACAGCACGACGGCCAGTACCAGAAAGCGGCGGAGGGGAGGCGTAACGACGGGAGCGGCGGCAGCTTGCATAAGGCGAAATATACCAGCTTGTGCGGGAGTCGCCAAACCACCGCCCGTAAACCGGGGGAATTCGGGCTGAGTAAGCTGGGGGTGGTGTTCATGCCGGGGCGGGCCGCGTCGCCGCGTCGCCGTGGGGCATCACGGGCCTTTGTCTACCTTTGAGAATCTCCCTTCGGTTTTTCCGTCCGTATGTTCGATTCCCCTTTGCCTCCGTCGCCGGTTTTCGAGCAGAAACCGGACTATCAGCAGAAAGTCAAGCAGGTTTTTGCCGAGGTCGGCAAGGTCGTCGTGGGCCAGCAGTATATGGTGGGCCGCCTGCTCATCGGGTTGTTTACCGGCGGCCACATCCTGCTCGAAGGCGTGCCGGGGCTGGCCAAAACCCTTACCATCAGCACCCTTTCCAAGGTGCTGCACCTGCACTTTCAGCGGGTGCAGTTCACTCCGGACCTGCTGCCGTCGGACCTCGTGGGCACCATGATCTACAACCAGGGCCAGTCGGTGTTCGAGGTGAAAAAGGGGCCCATCTTCGCCAACCTCGTTTTGGCCGACGAAATAAACCGCTCCCCGGCCAAGGTGCAGAGCGCCCTGCTCGAAGCTATGCAGGAAAAGCAGGTCACCATCGGCGAAACCACCTACCCGCTGGATCTGCCGTTTCTGGTGCTGGCCACCCAGAACCCGGTGGAGCAGGAGGGCACCTACCCGCTGCCCGAGGCCCAGGTCGACCGGTTCATGATGAAGGTGTACGTCGACTACCTGAAGAAAACCGACGAGCTGGAAGTGATGCGCCGCATGGCCAACATGAGCTACGTGGGCGAGGTAAACCCAGTGCTGACCAAGGACGATATCTTCGCCATCCGTAATCTGATCAATCAGGTGCAGATTTCGGAAACCCTGGAGAAATACATCATCGAGCTGGTATTTGCCACCCGCAAGCCCGCCGATTACGACCTGGCCGAGTTTGCCCAGTACGTGCAGTTTGGGGTGAGCCCCCGGGCCAGTATCGCCCTGCACCGCGCCGCCAAGGCCGTGGCCTTTCTGGATGAGCGCGACTACGTGCTGCCCGAAGACATCAAGGACGTCGCCGGTGACGTGCTCAACCACCGCATCCTGCTCAACTACGAAGCTGAAGCCGACGGTATCCGCACCCAGGACCTGATCGACGCCATCCTGCGCAAAGTACCCATCAGCTAATGCCCCGGCAGCCAGGAGCACACAACGCGGGGCGCGTGAAAAACGGAATCAAGCAGCTGCTCAGCCGGTTGCTGGCGGCGCGGCCGGAAATGCCGCTGAGCTTTTACGCATTGGATGTGGTGTTTCGGCGGCTACTGCGGCAAAATGCCGGGGTGCGCTGGGCAGTGCATCATACCAGCACCATTCGCAGCCCCGAGCGGCTGACGGCTGGTCGGGGCTCCTTTCCCGGCGACTCGCCCGGCGTGTATATCAACGCGGATAACGGTGTCAGCATCGGCGACTTCACCAACCTGGGGCCCCAGGTTGGGCTGATTTCGGCCAACCATGATGCGGTAGATAATGGCGTGGGTGTGGCAGCTCAACCTCTGCGCGTGGGCAGCTTCTGCTGGCTGGGTATGAGAGCTGTTGTGCTGCCGGGCGTGGCGCTGGGCGATTTTACAATAGTGGGAGCCGGGGCCGTGGTAACCCGGAGCTTTCCGGAGGGCTACTGCGTGCTGGCAGGCAACCCGGCCCGAATTCTAAGACATCTGAACCGCGAAGAATGTGATGCGCAAGCCCGAAGCACCTACGAGCGGCACGCTGCTAGGAAATAGCGCGTACATTTTCCTGATTCGATTTTTTCCGGCTCTGGCTACTGTCGTGGCGCTCGTGTGGTTGTCGCGGCACATGAGTGCGGGCTGGTATGGGCGCTACCAGAGTTTTTGGGTGCAGTGGCAAGTGCTGCATGTCGTAGCCTGCCTGGGCCTGCCGACGTTGGTGCTTACATATCCGGCGGCGCTGGTAAACGGGCTGGTGCAGGGCACGAGCCGACAGCAGGCCGCAACGGTAGCAGGCTGGTGGGTAGTGGTGGCAGGCGGACTCACGGCCGTGCAGTGGCTGACGAATTCACTCTTTGCCCCCTGGCAAGCCGGCGCGTTCCTGTTGCTGAGCGTGCCGGTAGCGGTGCTCGAAGCGTATGCCTTGCTGGGGCGGCAGTTCCGGCCGGTGGCTTTGATCAGCGTAGCGTACGCCGGTATTTTTGGCCTAAGCCATGCGTTGCTGGTGGGGCAGGTGCTGAGCAGTACGCAGCTGATGTACTGGCTGCTGCTAGGCAATGGGCTGCGGCTGGGCGCGCTGGCGCAGCTGGCCCGGCGGCAGTACCCCGCCGCCGCCGGCCCCGTAGCCTGGCACACTGTGCGCAGCCTGTGGTTTCATACCGCCCTGAATGAAGTGGTGCAGGTGTTGTTCCGGTGGGTAGATAAGTTTGCTCTGAACTTCCTGCTGCCCGCCGCTCTTTTCGCGCTTTACTTCAATGGGACGCTCGACGTACCGTTTCTGCCGCTGCTGCTGGGGGCGGCCGGCAGTGCGCTGTTACTGCATTTTGGCCAGCCCGACCTGCCCGACGCCGCCCGGCTCGCCACCTTGAAAACGGCCGCTACGGTGCTTGGTCGCGTTGTTTTTCCACTGTTCTTTTTCCTGATTCTTTTCCGTGCTGAGCTGTTCGGAGTCGTTTTCGCGCACCGCTACGATGCGGCCGTGCCGCTCTTCTTGGTGTCGTCGCTCGTAATACCACTGCGGGCTTATAACTTCACGGCGCTGCTGCAGCACAAAGGCTGTGGACGCATTATTACCATTGGGGCAGTGCTTGATTTACTGCTGGCGCTGGGGCTCATGTATCCGCTGTACCGGCTGCTGGGACTGGCGGGCGTGGCGCTGGCTTTCGTGGTCAGTACCTACTGCCAGGCGGGTTTCTACCTGGTCCATACGGCCCGGCTCCTGGCCGTGCGGTGGTACGACTTGCTACCCTGGCGCTCCTGGGCCGGGCAGTTTGCCGGCTTCGGGCTTGGGTTTCTGTTGCTGCACCTGCTGTTGAGCCACTTTTTTACCCAGCAAGTAGTGCTGCTCTCGGCTGGTGTGGCCACCTGCTTGCTGATAGTGGTGTCGTTGCGGCGGCTGCGCCGCCAGCAGAGCACCAGCCCTTAACGCCTTTGCAACGAAAAGGCATGCTCCAGATGTGGAGCATGCCTCTATCCGCCTAGCTATATTTCCTGATATAAGCAGCTACTAACGTACAGGTGAATTATTTAGCTACTACGAACCGTACCATCTGGCTGGTTTCGTTCGTGGTAATGGTGGCCATGTAGACGCCGTTTTTCAACGAGGAAGGCAACGCCAGCTGCTGCAGACCAGCACCCAGACGACCCGCTTCGATAATGGCTACCTGCCGACCCAGCGCATCTACCACGCGCACCGTGGCGGCATCAGCCCGCTTCAGGTCGAACGACAGCATTGCGGCCCCGGCTGTTGGGTTGGGCGCTACGCTCAGGCCCTGCACCTGGTCAGAGGCGGCAGGCTTAGCCGCCAGCGTGAAGCCCGGACGGTTGTAGCAGGTGGTCTGGGGGTTGAAGTTAGACCAACCGGCGGCCCAGTTGGTAGTTCTCCCGAAGGCCCCGCGGAACGTGCCGGTTTTGTTGAAAAAGGCATCGGCCAGCTTGGCATCGGCAAAGGAAGCGCCGGTATTCAGCACCGAGCCAGCCGGCAGCGCCAGGTCAGGCACGCAGGGCGCATTGCTGCAGGTACCCGTCACCCGGAAGTTATCGGCATTCAGCCCCAGGTCGCTGCTGGCCGGCAAAGTGGTGTTGCCACTATTCAACCAGAAGCCCTGCACGTCGAAAGTACCGCCGCTTTGCTGGGTATAGGGGTTGCCCATGCCCGCCATTACGTTGTTCTTGAGCACCAGCGTTCCGCCCGTGGCGTTGGCCTGCACGGCCGAGCCGTCCAGGGTCAGGCCCTGGGGCCAGCCCGTCAGCACCGAGTTGAAAATGGAGATGCTGGTGTTGCGCCGCAGGTGTATCGCCCGCGTGAAGTTGGCCGTAACGCCGATGGGGTTTGGCAGAATAGCCGTGATGTTGGAGAAAACAGGGGCCGTACGGGGCGTCAGCGTCGAGCCGGCCGCATCGTTGTCCGACTCAAAGGCCGTCGAGCCCGATACGTCAGCCGAGTTCGGCTCGCGCAGCACCAGACCGTACTGCACCTTGCCCTGGAAGCCGAAGTCGGTATCGAAGTCGTCGTCGGTAGCGGCAATGGCAATCAGGTGCTTGGCATTCACCGTGCCGCCGAACCACTCGAAGGAGTCGTCGCCGGAATAGGCTACCTGCACGTAATCAATAGTAGTACCCGCGCCAACTCCGCCCATCGTCAGGCCGTTGATTTCGGAGTTAGGCTGGAAAGCAATACCGGGGAATTCGATGCGCACGTAGCGCAGCGTACCCGAGTTGTCGTTCGGGTCGGTGCCGCCGTATACCGCCCCTACGCCGCCCTCAATGGTGGGCGTACCGGCCTGGTTCACCGGCGCCCGACCGCAGAGGATCAGTCCGCCCCAGTCGCCGCGGGCCCGGGAGTTGACCGGCAGGTTGGAGGTGAAAACGATGGGCCGGGCCGCCGTGCCGTTGGCCTCAATGCGGCCGCCCTGCTTGATAATCAGGGTGCCTTTGCTGGGTTTATCGCCCTTGATGATGGTGCCGGGCTCAATGGTCAGGACCGCGCCATTCTCCACGAATACAAAGCCATTCAGCAGATAGATGTTGTTACTGGTCCAGGTCGTGTTGCTCGTAATCGAGCCCGATATGGCAACGGTAGCCGGGGCAGCCGGGCAGACGGTCTGGGCCGATACCGGGGCAACCGGGGTAGCGGCGGCTACGGCGCAGGCGAGCAGGGCAGGGAGTAGAAGCTTTTTCATGACAGGATGGATGGAGGAAGGATGGTCAGATTTGCCGGGGCGAAGGTCCGAAACCAATACGCCCACCGGGGTAGGATGGGCGTTATGGTTTCGTTAGCGGGAGGTTACCTTATTGTGTAGGCGCTAGAAGTTGTAGGTCAGGCCCAGCGTGGAGTAGGTGCCGCGGCGGTAGCTCGCAAACGACACCCGGGGCTCGTCCTTGCTGATCTTGCCGTCCCGGTTCAGGTCGTAGTAGGTGCGGTAGCGCTGGTTGAGCAAGTCCTGGATGCCGGCTTTCAGCTGCAGATGCTTGCCGAGGCCCTTGGTTACGGCGAGGTCCACTACGTGGCGGGGCATCTCAATAGCGGAGAAATTCTGCGTCTTGTCGCCCACGAAGGAGATGCGCTGCCCTATCACGTTGTACTGGGCGGAAACCTGCCATTTGCGGTCGTCATCCTGGAAAAACACGCCCGTGTTGACCACGAAGGGCGACTGACCCTGCAGGGCCCGGTCGGTGAGGGCGAAACCCCGGTTCGCGTCATTGTCGGGCAGCTGGACGCGGCTGCGGATGAACGAGGCGTTCAGCACTACCCCGAACTTCTGCAGAAAAGGATTCTCGGTGAGCTCCACGAAGCCTTTGCGGGCCTCCAGCTCGATGCCGACGTCGTAGGCCTTATCCGCATTCTGGTACGTGAGGTAGAGCTGGGAGGTCCCTACCGATTGGGTGGTCTGCTCAATAGCGTTGCGGAACTGCTTGTAGAATACCCCAACCGACAGCATTTCGGAGCGGGTCGGGTAGAACTCGTAGCGCAGGTCAGCGTTGTAGATGGTGGCTGTTTTCAGGCTGTCGTTGCCCGTGATGATGGCGTTGTTGTTGAAGTCGAAGTAGGAGAAACCGGCAATTTCACGGAACTCCGGACGGTTCACGCTCACGCTACCGCCCAGGCGGAGCAGGCTGCGCTGGTTGAAGTTGTAGGTGGCGTTAAGCGAGGGGAGCGGAATGGTTTTGAGCTCCTGGTACTTGGGGTCTTCCCCGCCGTCGTCGAGGAAGCGCCGGTTGTGCTCCACGCGCAGGCCACCCGACAAGCTGAGCTGGTCGGAGATGGGCGCTACCACCCCTACATAGCCCGCCAGCAGCGTATTTTCAGCCTCGTACGATTCGTCCGGCTTGGTGCCTTCTTCCAGCTTGAAGCCATCAACGGGGTTGATGTTTTTCGGAGCGAAGATCCGGTCAATAGGGGAGGTCAGGATAGCGTCGCGGTCGGGCCGTTTGCTGAAGGCATCGAAGTTGCTGAACGTGTAAGAGAAGTAGCGCTGGTTGTATTGCCGGGTTTTGCGCTCCGTGTAGAAGCCCGCCCGGATCTTATACTCATTGGCTTTGGTCGTGTCGCGGCCCAGAAGGCGCTGCTCCCACTGGCCGGCGCCGGTGTAGGTGTTCTCCTTCAGCGACGAGAAAAAGCGGCTGGCATCGAAGGGGTTACCGCCATTGGGGATTACCACGAAAAACTGGCGGTCGGAATCCTCGGGGCGCTGGGCCCGGTAGCGGCTGTAGTCGGGCTCGTCGCGGTATACGTAGTTGTAGCCGCCGGTCCAGGTTACGGTCGAGCGGCTGGCCGGGCCTACCTCGTGGGTGCCCTGCAGCTGGCCGGAATAGATCGTGCGGCTCTGGTAGTGCAGGGCATGGTCGTTGCGCTCCTGCTGTTCTACCTTGTCAACGCCCCGGCGGTTTACTACTTCGTCGGTACCGTACTGGTTCAGGAAGTTGCGGAACTCCACCCGGTTCCGGTCGTTGAGGCGCAGCTGCCAGTTATGAATCACGCCCAGCCGGACGGCCGTCAGCGCGCGGGTATCGTTGTAGTCGTACTGCAGCGGATACGTCTGATCAATCTCAACAAACTCGCCGGCCCGCTGGCGCGACTGCACATATTGTTCGCGGGTGTTGGAGTAGGAAACCGACGTCACGTTGCTCAGGTACATCGACCCGATTTCAAAGCGGCGGTTGATGCCCAGCGAAGCCCGCAGATCGGGCATGGCCTTGGCCAGACTCGGTAGCCAGGCCGTGCTGCGAAAGCTGCGGCTGATGGTGTTGAGTTGTTCCGCGGGAACGTTATCAGGACTTACCTGTCCGGCCGGTACGGTGGCGGGCAGATCCCGGCGGCCATTGTCGAACCCTAACCAGTCGGTACGGGTGCGGTTGCTGCTCATGTAGCCATTCTGGAACGTAGTGTTGTTACGCGCCCAGCCGGAGAGGCTGAAGCTGGTCGTGTTTTCCAGCACCGAGTTCTTGGTGTACACTTTTACCACCCCGCCGCCAAATTCGCCCGGCAGCTCCGGCGAGCCCGACTTGAAAATCAGGATCCGGTCAATCACCGACGAGGGCAGAATATCGAACGAAAAGGAGCGGGTATCTACTTCGGCTGAGGGCGTCAGCGCGTCGTTCAGCATCACCGTGTTGTAGCGCTCGGCCAAACCACGGATAACGATGAAGTTGTTGTTTTGAATGGTTACCCCCGGAATCCGCTTCACTACTTCCGAAGCATCCCGGTCCAGGGTCTTCACGATCTGGTCGTTGCTCATGCCGCTGACGACCACTTCGCTTCTTCGCAGATCCTGAATCAGGGCCACCTCCGTGCCCGTTTGCTTCTGGCCCGTCACCACTACCTCTTTCAGATTCTGGGCGTTTTCCTCCATCACGCCGTTCAGGGTCGTCTTGGCGTTGGCCGCTACCACGATGCCCGGGAAGTTCAGCGGCTTGTAGCCGATGTAGGTCACCGTGATACTGTAGGTGCCCGGGTCGAGCTTCAACTCGTAGTTTCCCTCCACGTCAACCGGGGCCGCCTGGGTGGTACCGGTAACCAGTACGGTAGCCCCAATGACCCCTTCCCCCGTCTTTTTATCGGTTACCTTCCCCCCGATTGAACCCTGCTGGGCCAGGAGTAAATGACTGAAAACGAGGAAGAAAAATAACAGGCCGGAACGACGCATATACTAGGGGGTTGAAACGTTGCGCAAAATTACCCCCACCCTGTTATGTCAATATTGCTACAGTATTATGCTTGTGTTATGCGCTGGCTGAGCAGTTTGTACTATATTGAAAATCATTACTTTTGCGGCCGTTTTACTCTTCTTTCGCTCTTCTCTCGCCATGCTCCAATCCATGACCGGCTACGGAATCGCTCGTCGCGAAACCGACTATTATTCCGCTACCGTCGAAGTAAAGTCCCTTAATTCCAAGACCCTGGACCTGAGTTTACGGCTGCCTCGGGTGCTGCAGGACCGGGAGCTGGAAATCCGGAACCTGGTAACCAAAAGCCTGGTGCGCGGGAAGGTGAACCTCACCCTGGACTTCACCCGCCCCCGCGGCGCGGCGCGTTTGGGCGTGGTGCTGAACCAGGAAGCGTTGCTGGCGGCCTACCGCGAGCTGGAAAAAGCGGCCGAGCTGGTTGGCGCTCCCAAAGATCAGCTTTTCGCCCTGGCCCTGAATCTGCCCGGCGTGCTGCAGCCGCCCAGTGCCGAAGCGGTGGAAGAAGAGGAAGAAGTAAGCTGGGACGAGCTGCTGCCGCTGGTCCACGAAGCCCTGGACCGCGTCAACCAGTTTCGCCGGGCTGAGGGCCAGACGCTGACCACCGAAATTCTGGGGTACGTGGATCGGATTCGCACCCAGCTCCGGGAAGTGGAACGCTTCGACCCCACCCGGATTGAGCAGGTCCGGCAGCGCTTACAAACGCATCTGGCCGAAATTTCGGTCAGTGAACACTTCAACCCGATTCGCTTTGAGCAGGAAGTCCTGTACTACATCGAGAAGCTGGATATCGCCGAGGAGAAGGTGCGGCTGAACAGCCATTTGAACTACTTCAACGAGACGGTAGACTTACCAGAATACAGTGGTAAGAAATTAGCCTTTATCTCGCAGGAGATAGGCCGCGAAATCAATACCATAGGCTCCAAGGCCAACGACTCTATCGTACAGCATTTGGTGGTTGGCATGAAGGAGGAACTGGAGAAGATTAAGGAGCAAATCAACAATGTCCTTTAAGTGCTATCAGAACGGCAGTGGTAAGGAAAGCCTGGGAAATTGAATTTTTGCCATAAATTTTGTCATAGCAGTATCCCAATACTCAATTAGGGTGCAAAGAAAATTTTGTTGCTACATCCAAACGCAGCTATTCTCCGTAAATGCCTCTAAGTGCCCTTTAGCCCAGTTTACGGGCTCAGAACACCTTGCCCCCGGATTATTTCTTTAGGAAATACTTGCGGGTTTAGATTTTGTACGTAAATTGTGTTATCCAAACAGAAGGACCCTTCTCATCGGATGCCTACTCAAGTTTTGAATTCCACCTTTTTTCAGTTTACGACTATGAAAAAAGCCCTACTCGCTCCTGTTCTGTGCCTGACGCTGATGCTGATGGCCTTCCGCCCATACGCTGAGGTCGAAATGATCAAAAAGCGCGTTCTAAGTGAGCGTGTTGAAATCCTGATTCCGAAAGGCTTCGAGGTGATGAGTGAGCAGCAAATGGATTTCAACTACGCGAAATCCCAGAGCCGTCCGAGTGTTATCTACACCAATAACAAGGAGGCTACCATCGCTTTCACCTACACCGACAATACGGCCGATCAGGACATGATTGACATGTATGCCGACAACTTCTACAAGATGTACGCGAAGCAGTACAAGGAGGCGAAGTGGTTCAATAAAGGCGTGAAAGAGGTGAATGGGCGGAAAGTCGGCTACATGGAGCTGATGAAGCCCGAGCTTGGCCACGAGGTATACAACCTGATTTTCTTTACCGACGTGGAAGGCAAGCTGCTGATGTGCAACTTCACCTGCGCCGACCGTCAGAAGCCCGAGTGGGAAACTGTCGCCAAGCAGATCATGAATTCGTTTAAGACGAACAGCTAGAAGAAAGAGCGGTATAACCTCTCAGGAAGATATAACCAACCCGGAATTGTTCGCTTTCGAGCCGACAATTCCGGGTTGATTGTTTATACGGGGGTATCACCATCCGGTATGATCCTTTAGCCCGGCACGGCCACTGCGCCGGTAAGTGCTGCCGTTCCAGCAAATTACTGAATCAACTACGCCGGAACTTACCCTCGTTACGAAGTGATTTACGAAAATCGGGCGCACAAGGTAGAGACGCGACCCTTCGTGTTCCGGCGTTGAACGATGCCTTCGCGGCGCGGTCCCGCAGACGCGAAGGGTCGCGTCTCGGCCTCGTTCTTGTAACTCACTTCGTGATGGATAGTATACTCACGTTGTCCTGAGCAGACCCTTTGGTCACTGACAAGCAGGGCTGATTGAGTTGCCCCGTCTGGTCCACGCGACCTGAGTTAGCGGGAGGGTTGCGCAGGCTGACCACCTAACAGGTTCAGCAAATGGGTGGTAAGTTGAAAAGTGCCTAGAAAGCCGGCTAGCGAAAGCCCGGCCGGCTGATCATAAACATCGTGGTAAGCCTTATTGCCACCACGGGTATAGAAGAACAAAGCGGGTACCCCAAGCTCGGAAAATGGATAGTGGTCGGAATTGGCCGCCCGGCCGCGCGCTGCCAGTTGGGGCACGTAGCGGCCCGTCGCATTCAAACGGGTGAGCAGCCGAAACTCCGACTCCAGCAGCTTGCCGTTTACTACCGTTATACCTTCCTCACCCGTGCCCAGCAAGTCCATATTAAGCAAAAGCCGGATGCTGGTCAGGGGAAACAGGGGGTGAGCAACGTAGTGCCGGGAGCCCAGCAAACCCGCCTCCTCCGCCCCAAAGGCAATAAAGGCCATGGAATATGCCGGCTGATTTTCGGGTTTGGCATAGTGCTCCGCCAGCGCAAGCAGCATTGCGGTACCACTGGCATTGTCGTTGGCTCCCGGAAAGAAAACTTTGCTTCCCATCCGCCCCAGGTGATCATAATGGGCCGTCACGACCAGGAAAGAGTCGGGCTGGATGCGGCCGGGCACGTAGCCGATCAGGTTTTGCGTGGGGTAGTTGCGCTCCAGCCGGGCTTCGACGCGCACCGTGGCCTGCCGGCAACGGCCCGGCCAACGACGGGCTATAACCTGGAGGCGCGGCTGCCTATGCTGCGTTGCCGCGAGAGAAGCCGTCAGCTTATCCGGCACGAGGGTGATGAGAGCAGCGGCCTGATCCAGGTGTTGCGTGAAGGTGTCCGGCAGCGTCCGTAGCCGTTCCGCATCGCGTCGGCGCAATACCACGACGTAACCGGACAACCGCTGAGCAAGAAAGCGCTGGCCAGCTTGCTCACTGGTAAAAATCAGGCTGTCCAACGCGAGAACCGGGCCGCTGATGCGCCCCGGGCCGGACGCAGGATCAGCGATGAAATCAGTCCCGGGCTGCAGTGGCTGACCATCAAGGTGCAGGGAGAATTCGCCGGGAAAGGTATTAACGGTAATGGCGAACGGCTGGGCGTAGCGAGGGGTGAAGGACCGGAGCCCCAACGCTTGGAAACGACGGTGCAGGTAGGAAGCCGCTCGTTTGCTGCCATTTTGCACGTAGCCGCGTCCGTGCATGGCCGGGGCCGCCAGGGTGGATATGGTTTCCCGGACCTGGCCCATATCCTGCCCCCGCGCGGTGGGTGCCGGGCAAAGCAGACCGAGGGCCAGACTAAGGGAGACAACTTGGTTAAGCCGGGAGACGGCCAGGAGGTAGCGCATAGAAAGGGCCCGGAAAAATACGGCTATGCCCACCAGCGCCGCACAATGTGCATGCTGGCTAAGCCCAGCAGAGTGCCGATAGCGTCGCCGGCAACATCGGACCATTCGCCCTGGCGGCCCAGGTGCATACTGGTTTGCAGCACCTCAATCAGCGCCCCAAACAGCAGGCCGCCAGCGAGCGTGAATCCAAAGGCGTACTGCCGCAGCCAATGCCCGGGGGGCTGCCGTTGAGCGGAGAAATAGCTTAGCACCGCCAGCACGAAAAAGACGAAAGCATGCGCCGCAGTGTCAAAGGAAATCAGCTCCCACGGCGGCACCTCAGGCATAGCGCGGGCCGGGGCCAGCGTGAGCCCCAATACCAGCGCCGCCCACGCCAGCGGCAGAATCCCGAAGGCTCGGCGGCGGGCCGAAGGCGGCGCGGTAAAAGACACGGTCGGAAGGCGGCTTAGGCGCCCACCAGCTCGCCGTAGGCGTCAGCCGTCAGCAGGGCGTCGAGCTCGGCCGGAGTGGTGATGGACATTTTTACCATCCAGCCGTCGCCGTACGGATCCGAGTTTACGGTTTCGGGGCTGCCCTCGAGCTTGTCGTTGATTTCCAGTACCGTGCCCGTGATAGGGCTGAACAGATCGGAAACGGTCTTTACAGCTTCCACCGTCCCAAACACTTCGTTTTGAGCTACCTCTTTGTCGAGCGTGTCGATATCCACATAGACGATATCGCCGAGCTCTTTCTGAGCGTGTTCGGTGATACCGATGTAGGCTACGTCGCCTTCGATACGGATCCACTCGTGCTCTTTAGTGTACTTCAGGTTGGCAGGAAGATTCATGGGCTTGATTTAGGAAAAACAGAAAGAGGAACCTCTAGTAGAAGCCAAAAGTACGCGTTGGCGCGATAAATGGCTAAATCCACCGTCGCGCAGCGTAACGCCCGGAAAAAAGCGCTGTTCGCCCCGGTAGCTTGCAACCACCCAACCGGCCATAAGTTACTGGGAAAGGCTGTAGCGGAGCTGAACGCCGCCTTCCGTGGCGGAGTTTTTAAACGAGTTCTGCACCCGCGGATCGGTAACGGTACGGGAGAAGAACAGCTGCAGATTCAGCCGCTGATTGAGGGTGTAGTCGATGGTGGGGCGGAGCTGCATTTGGCGGGTGCCATTAGTGGTCAGGCTGCTGGAGCGGCCCACGTCGCCCGCTACGTTCAGCGCCGGGTCGACCGAGCCTTCAATGGTGCGCTGAACGGTCGAGTTGTCGCGGATGGACAGGTCCAGCCGGGCCGTCAGCTCGTTGCGCAGCACCTTCTGCTCGCCGCCAATGCGGAACGGGAGCCTGAGCCGGTTGGTCGCGTAGCCGAAGCCCACTACCAGCTCCTGGGAATGCAGTTCCGTAACCTGGGCATTGGTGGTGTTCAGCCCCACGGCCCGCTCGGTGCGATACTCCAGCCGGCCGGTTACTTTCTGCAGCGTCTGAAAGTTGACGCCAATCAGGGGCGAGAGCCGCTCGGCGATGCTGACCTGGCCGATAGCGTAGTAGGGGATCAGCTGCCCGCTGGCATTGAGCTCACTGGAAAGCGCAGTGGGCTCCTTCAGGTATTGCGTGGAAGTAGTGTAGCTGGCAATGCTGTAGGTGGAAGAGTAAGCATGGTTCAGCGTAATGGAACGGAAGTAGCGCTTCACGAAGGGCAGCTCCGCCAGCCCATTGTAGTCGATGCGCCAGTTCGGAATCGGCAGCAAGTCGAAGGGGTTGAACTTCTTCGCCTTATACCCATCCGACGATTTCCCCTGGTAGGCCGCCAGGAAAGCGGGCAGCAGCACATCCTGGGAATTGTAGCCGTAGCCGAAAGGCACGTTGGCGGGGTCCGCCGTTATAGGGTTAGCCGTGCGCAGCCGTTCCAGCACCTGGCCCCGGTTGGTAATGAAGCGGTCGAAAGCCTTCGAAATCTGCCCCTTTTCGGTCCGGTCGCCAAACAGCGTCTGGATGGTGATGATGGAGGTACTGAACGAGCCGTTGCCCAGAGCCTGACTGGCAGTGGGAATGCTGCCGGGGAAAGGGGCCAGCGTGGCCGTATCCACGGGCAAACGATAGAATACTTCCCGGTTGCGGATCTTGTTCCAGCGCCCGTCCAGCTGGATGTTGAAGTCGCGGAACGGTTCCAGGGCCGTACGCAGCGTGAGGGTTTCGGTGAGCAGGGCGCTGAGCGGCGTGTTCAGAAAGTCGCTCCGGTCGGTGTACCAGCCGTTGCCGTAGGCCTGCTCAAACAGCCCGTCCAGGTCCGACTGCTGACCCAGAATGAACGGCACCCCAGGCGCATCAAACTGGTCGTTGAGGCCGAAGAACCTGGTTTGCGGCAGATAGCCGGGCAGCAGCGTACCGGAGCTGCGCACGTACGTGAAGTTCAGTGACCGGGCCGTCATCAGCGACCGCAGCACGGCTTTCAGCGCCCGCAGTTCCGGGCCCTTAACCGAGTCTTTCGGGGCGGGGTCCGCCGCCGCATCGGCGCCGGGCTGCCCCATGGTGGGCAGCCGGCCTTTGCGGGGAGCCCGGTTGCGGTCGGCTTTGCTTTCTTCGCCGGGGGGCACGGCGTTGTTGATGATGTTCAGGAAGCGCACTTTGTTGTAGAGCTTCACCAGGTCAATCTTGCCATTGACGCTGATTTCCGCGTTGTTCTGAATGGTGTTGCCCAGGTTAAGCCGCGTCGTGGTGGTATCGTCCAGGTTGGTCGGATTCACCGGGGCCCGCAAGGCCGTGGAGGCAGCCTCCCAGGTGTAGTTGGCCGCGTAGCGCGTATCGGCCGAAATCCAGTCGGTGAGGGGAAATTTGTCCAGCGGCAGCCGGTACGTCACCGCGACGGTCTGGTTGAAGTTGGTGGTCCGGCCGCCGGTGCGGAACAGGTTGTTGCGCAGCAGCTGGCGGTTGACGCGGGCCGTGTCGCCGCTGCCGATGCTGCGGCCCACGCCTTCATCTACCACCGAGCGGTTGTTGGCCGTGTAGTCAAAAATCAGGCTTTTGGTCAGGTCCCACTTCAGGTCGTAGATGCGGTTGACGAACAGGCTTTTCTGGAAAATACCCGGAATGCCGGCCGTCGTCGGCACCTGGCCGGGTTCCTGGGTGCGCTGCAGAAACCGCTCGTTGTAGCGCCGGTCCAGATCGGTCCGGAAGGAGAACCGGCTGGGCAGGGGCGTGAAGTTGACTTCCTGGAAGATCTTGAGGTAAGGCGAATCCAGCGCTTTGATCCTGGCCAGCGGCGTGTAGTTCTTGGGCGTGGTCTGGTAGAGGTAGGCTACGGCCGCATTATAGGTCTGGGTGAAATCCCGGTTGGTGCGGATATCGGTGTGCAGCCGCTCGGTGAGCGTGTAGCTCAGGGCCAGGTTCTCCACATCGTAGGGCCGCGGCTTCTTTTCCAGGTTGGTGCGCTCCTTGCGCACGTTCAGCACGCTCACGCTGCGGCTGGTGGTCTGATCGACAACGGCTTTGCGGTAGGCCGCTTTGTCGCCGGCCGTTTCAAACTTCTCCAGCGACTGGGTCAGCTCCGTATCCGGGTCCAGCGGGTCGTAGCGGGGGGCCCGGCTTTCGTGGCCGGTTTGCAGCAGTACCGGAATGCGCAGCCCCAGCTTCTCGGGCAGAAACTTGTCGCCGGCTATGGTAGCGTTCAGGTCGCCGCGCACGATGTTGTCGAGCGAGCGTTGCGCCAGCTTGTCCTGCAGGCCGCCAAAGCCCACCGAGGTGAAGCTGCCGGTGGCCGTGATGTTGGCCAGATCAGCCAGCTTGGTGTTGAAGCGGGCCGTGGCCGCCCAGCCGTTTTCCCGGTCAAAGTCAAACACCCGGAACTCATCGGCCCACAGGCAAAGCGACTTGGCCCCGCCGTCGTCCCCCGGATTCAGCATGCCGATCAGCACGCCCTGCACGGTGCTGAAATCGGGGTTGCCCACCACTTTAATCTGGGCGCCGTTGGGCAGGGTTTTGATGAAGGGCAGCAAAAAGCTGGCCCCGGCCTTGTTGCGCTCCGACTTGGCATCGATGAATTCCTGGAAGGAAATCTTTATCTCGTTTTTAGCGGGCCAGATCTCGCTCTGCGTGGTAGCGCCCGGCCGGGTGACGATCAGCGGCAGCAGGTACTCGTAGTAGTTCTGGGTGTAGTCGGTGCCGATGCGGACAAACGCCTGCACCTGCCCATCGCGGGCGCTGTTGTTCTCGCTTTCGGCGTGCAGAAACAGCCGCAGCTGCTTGTAGCGCAGCATGTTGATGCTGACGTTCTTGTAGGCCGCTTTGCCAAATCCATCGAGCAGGTCTTCGGCGCACAGGCGCAACGACTGCTCGTTCTGCTGGCGGTTCACGGTGCTGGAGCCGAACTCCCGGTCGCGCTCAATGTTGGGGGGCAGCACGTAGGGAATAGTGCCCTTGCCCGCCACGGCCGACAGCCCGTTTTCTTCCAGGCTTACCGTTGAGATGGTAAACGGAGTCTGATCCGGACCGCAGCCGACGCAGGGACGGCCACCTTCGGTAATCGGACTCAGCAAGCGGCGCCACTGGTTGGCCACAAACTGGGGCTGGGCCATGCGCAGCACCACCGGCTCGGCGAAGTGGGTGAGGTACATGCGCAGAAACCGGATCGACTTGAAGCCAAATTCCGCCGGGGCCCCGCGTACCGCCGACGGCTGCCGGATGGGAATCCGGAACTGGTACCACGACACCTGGTCGCCGTTGATGTTGTTGGTGATTTTGTCGACGACGTAGTTCTGGCCCACCACCAGGTTGTTGGGCTGGAGTGGAATGCGGTACTCGTAGTAGCGCTCGGTATCGGAAATAACGTTGTCGCGGTTCAGGTCTTCCTTATCGGGGAAGGCCGTGGAGCTGAGCTGGCTGTTCTCGGCCGAGTTGCCCTCCAGGCCGTTATACTGCTTGTAGCGGCCCAGGATCTTGGTGTCGGCCTGGTCGTAGGCCGCGTCGAGGTGGTGGCGGAAGTTGTCGGCCGAAGGGTCGCCGATGGCGCCGTACTGGGGGCTGGTCTGGGCGAAAAACGCTTTTTCCTGGTCGTCGGTCAGGCCGTCGAGGCCGATGTCCTGCTGAACCCGGCCTCCCGGGGAAGCGCTGAACGCATCGGTGAGGAACTGCTGGCGGGTGACGGTACCCCAGATGGTCTGCCGCACGTCCTGGGCCGTGATGCTGGCCCCGTCGGGCAGCCCGTTTTCGAACTCGTGCTGGTTTTCGTCCCGCAGCACGTCCTCCGAAATCGAGCCCAGGTTCAGGTACAGGTCGCCGCCGGTGGTGTTGTTGATCGGGGCATTTTCCGAGTCGACCACCCGCCCGTTGGCACTCTTGATGAAGGGGTCCATGAGCCAGAACTCCATGTACTCCACGTTGGCGTTGTCGAAATCGGTATCAAAGGTGATTTCGCGGCTGATACCCCCGTAGTTGTCGAGGTTCAGGGGGGTGTTGTTCGGGTTCAGGAATTTGCCGTCGGCCGACACGGCCGGGTTGTAGTTGTACTGGCCCCGCTCGCCGGGGAAATAAGCCAGATCGAGGGTGTACTCAAACCCGTTGCCGGTAGCGCCGACGTCGCGGTTGGGGAATATCTCGGTGCGCTTAACGCCCCGGGTGTAGTGGTTGCGCAGGTCGGCGTCGCTGATGTTGCCCGGCTTGCTGGGGCCGCCGGTGTAGTAGCTCTGGTCGACGGTATACCAGGCCAGCTTGGCCCGGTTGAAGGCGTAAGGCAGGCCCAGCTGGGTGCCGCCGGGTACGGCCAGGGGCGTGGCGGCCAGCCGCCAGACGGTAGCCGAGCTAAGGCCCCCCAGCGAATAGGGCGTGCGGGCATTCTCGAAATCGTCGATGTAGGATACGCCATCTTCGCCCCGGCCCAGCCGGGAGCGGCTCGGTACCAGCTGGGCAATTTCCCCGCTGAAGGAAACCGACGATGGTTCCTTGGTCGAAATCAGGGGCAGGAAGTCCAGGTACTTGGTCAGGGCCCGCGACTCGCGGCGCACGTTCACGTCGAAGCCGTAGATGGTATTGTTGCCGGGCTCGTCGCCGATGTTGACGCGGTTGATGCCCGGCGCCTGGTTTTCGCGCAGGTGCAGCACCGTAGCGCCGAAGTTGACGTCCGGATTAAGCCGGTAGTCGAAGCGGGCGCCAAGCAGGTTGCGGGGCTGCACCTGCACCAGGGCATTCTTCTCGAATTCCACCCGCAGCTCGTTGGCCGAGTTGAGGTAGCTCGGGTTCAGGATCTTCACCTTCGACTGATCGTAGAACACCTGGTAGTCGCGGCCTTCCTCCAGCAGGGTACTGCCCGAGCGCACCCGCACCGACCCCTCGGCAATACCGATACCGGGCAGGCTGATTTCGTCGGTGGCCGTGGCCTGAAACCGGCCGCGCAGGAAGAACTTATCCTTCTCCTGAATCTGCTGGGCGTCGCTCTGGGTCTGGTTGTAGAGCGCCTGATACACGTATTTGCGCACCAGCTCCCGCTCGGCCGCGCCATTTACGCCCGTGGTGTCGAACTGGGCCCGCAGGTAGCTGCCGAAGGGCTCCACCACCGGGAAGATAACCTTGCCCAGGTCCGGGTCGATGGTAGTACCGGGGAAGAAGTCGAAGTTGCCGTCGGGGTTGCGGTCGTTGTTGGGGTTTACGTTGTCGAGGTTGAGCACCTCAATCAGGGGCCGGTTTTTGATCTTTTCCCCTTCCTTGAGCGAAATCAGATCGACGCCCGTCGCGTCGTCTTTGTAAACTATCTGCAGCTGGAAATTGTCGCGGTTGAGCTGGTTGGCGTTGAGCGGATAGATGTTTTTCATCATCAGATCCCAGGTCGGCAGATTCCGGGTCTGCAGGTTCAGATTACCGGGATTCACGGTCGGGTCGGCCAGCCCTATGCCAGGGTTGGTGGCCTTCAGCAGCTTCAGGAAAATCACCTGTTCCTGGGTCAGGCTGTTGTAGTCGCCCTGCAGCTCGCCCACCTTGTAGGTCTGGCCGTTGTAGATATACTCGTAGGAAACCCCCAGCACCTGCTCGGGCAGCAGGGTGGTGTTCAGCGAGAGGTAGCCCAGCTGGGCGTTGAAGGTGTACTCGCGGGGGTCGAGCTTACGCGCCCGCACCCGCTCGTAGTCCACGCTTTTGGTCAGGCTCAGCCCGCCGGGCTGCTGCAGGAAGTTGTCTACCGTCAGGTCGTTGCGGGCCGTAGCGCCGCCCTGAATCAGGGTGGCAAATTCCGGGTTGATCTTGTTGTCGGCGGCCGCGCGGCGCTGGTTCACGCTGAACTTGGGGCGGTATACCCGCACCGGCTCGGCCAGATCCTGGAGCGCTACCACGTTGCGCAGGTTTTCGGCCGAGCGGTTGTCGTTGGTCACGTACACTTCCAGGCGGCGGATTTCCACCCCCGACTGAATCGTGGGCAGGTTGCGCAGGGCCGCGTCGTACCGCTCGCGGAAGAAGTGCGCCAGGAAGAAGTGCCGGTCGCGCTCATACTGGCTGGCCTTGATTTCGAAGTTGCGGCTCTGGGCGCCGTTCTGCACCCGTACTTCGTCGGCGGTGCCGCGCAGGGTGCTGGCTACCGCCGTCACGCCCAGCCGGCCGAACTGCAGCTGGGTTTTCACCCCGAACAGATTCTGGCCGCCCTGAATCAGCGAGTTGGAAATAGGCAGACTCACGTTGCCCAGCTCAATCTTGCGGATGATATCAGTCTCGTAGCCCGTGTAGTCGAGCTTCATGTTGTTCTCGAAGTCGAAGGCCGCCTTGGTGTCGTAGTTGAAGGTGAGCTTCAGCTTCTCCCCGATCTGGCCGGTGAGGTTGAGGTTCATCGTCTGGTCGTACTGGAAGTCGCCCACCCTCTGCTGCCGTAGCGTGAGAGTGGGGTTCTGGTTCCGGTTGAACCGGGCCCCCATGCGCAGCGTCACGGCGCCGTTGGGGCGGATATCGACGTAGCTGCCCCCGAAGATGCGGTCGGCCATGGGGCCCAGGTAGATTTTGGGAATCAGGCGCTTGGTCGTCGGCGACTCGGGGCCGCCGGCCACGCCCCCGGCGGCCTTGGTGCGGAAGTAGCTCCGGATAGCTTCGCGCTGCTGCCATTCGGAGTACTCCTCGAAGGTCATCCGGCTCGGGTCGCGGTAATCGATGTCGGCGCCCACCCGCTCCCGGATGTCGAAGTACTCCAGACTGTCGTCGGGCATCACGTTGAGGTTCACGTTGCCGGGCAAGCCCAGAATGAGCGGGGAGCGGCGGCGCTGGGGCGAGAACGGGGTGCCGGCGCGGTCCTGCGGGGCTACCCTGGGCCGGCGGCTGGGCCGGTAGCGGCTGGTATCGGGGAGTGCCACCCGCGGCGTATCGGGCATCATCACCCTCAGGCGGGCCGCCGGGGCAGGCAGCCAGGCCCACAGCTGACGCAGGGCGAAGCCATGGGCACCAGCCGGGGCCGCCTGCGACCACCAGGCCCCCAGCGACGCAAAAATGACTACGCAGGCAGTGAGTAACTTCTTACCAGAGTTCAAAGGAAGCAATCAGGCGGCAAGCCGCGTAAAATCTAATGGGACTTGAGCGCAAACTTAATTAATTCCTCTACGCTCAGGTCGTTACCATGCTTGTGCTGGATCTGGTCCAGGGTTTTTTCGGCCGCCGTGCGCGCGAAGCCTAAGGTCACTAAGGCGGCTAACGCTTCGGAGCGGCTGGTATTGTGCGCCCGGGCCAGCGGCACCGTATCGATGCCGGCTTTAGCCAGCAGCTCGTCTTTGCGCATCTTGTCGCGCAGCTCCAGAATCACGCGCTGAGCCGTTTTGGGCCCGACGCCTTTAATGCTCTGAATGGCCCGCACATCCTCCTGCACAATGGCGTGGCGGATTTCGCCTACGCTCATGCTGCTCACCATCATGATGCCCGTGCCGGGGCCGATACCCGACACCGAAATCAGCTGCATGAACAGGGCCTTTTCGTTCGGGTCGAGAAAGCCGTAGAGTGTGTGGGCATCCTCCTTGATGTGCTGGAAAGTGTAGATTTTGGCCTTATCGCCCTCGGCGGGCAGCTTGGCGTAAGTGGCCAGGGAAATCTTGATTTCGTAGCCTACCCCGTTCACGTCCATGATGGCCATGGTGGGGTCTTTGTGGGCTATTTTACCGTCGATATACGCAATCATAGGCTGATACAGGGGAGGGAAAACCGCTCAGCGGGGCGGGCTGGCGGTAGCAGGCCAACACGCGCCGGCTCGTTTTCTATCCCAAAAATACTGGCTTTTAACGCCAAAAACTGGGGTTTTGAAAAGAAAAACGGGAGCTGACGGGGGAAACCCGTCAGCTCCCGCCCGGGGCCTGGTCTACAGCGTCTGCCCGTAGGTCTGGGCGTCGACGACGGCAATGGCGGTCATGTTCACGATATCGCGCACCGAGGCACCCAGCTGCAGAATGTGCACCGGCTTGCGCATGCCCATCAGCACCGGCCCGATTACCTCGGCGCCCCCGATTTCCTGGAGTACCTTATAGGCGATGTTGCCCGACACCACGTTCGGGAAAATAAGGGTGTTGGCACCTTTCTCGGCCAGCTCGCTGAAGGGGTAATGCTCCTGCAACAGCTGGGGACTGAGGGCCGTGTTAGCCTGCATTTCCCCGTCCAGGATCAGGTCGGGGTAGCGCTTCTTGGCCAGCTCGGTGGCTTTGCGGGCCTTGCCGGGCAGCTCGCCGGCGTTGGAGCCGAAGTTGGAATAGCTCAGCACGGCAATGCGCGGCTCGGCGTCGAAGAAGCGCACGGCCCGGGCCGTGAGGCCGATGATGTCTACCATTTCCTCGGCCGTAGGGTCAATGTTCACGGTGGTGTCGGCGAAGAAATACGGCCCCTTCTTGTGCTGGATGATGTACATGCCGGCTACGCGCCGCACGCCGTCTTCGACCCCGATAACCTGGAGCGAAGGCATGATGGACTTGCCGTAGTCCTTGGTGAGGCCGGTGATGAAGGCGTCGGCCTCGCCGGTTTCGAGCATCATCGAGCCGTAGTAGTTCCGCTCCCGGAGCAGGCGGCGGCCTTCGTAGATGGTGATGCCCCGGCGCTGCCGCTTCTGGAACAGCAGCCCGGCGTATTCCTCGCGCTTGGCATCTTCCTGCAGGATGTCGATAATCTGGCAGCCTTCCAGATCGAGGCTGTTGGCCTGGGCGATGCTGTCGATCTTGGCGCGGTTGCCGAGCAGGATGGGCTTGGCAATGCCTTCGTCGTGCAGGATCTGGGCCGCCTTGAGGATTTTGTAGTTGTCGGCCTCGGCGAAAACGACGCGCTTGGGGTTGCTCTTCGCGGCGCTGATGATGCGGTTCATCAGCTTCTGGTTCACGCCCAGGCGGGCCCGCAGCTCATCTTCGTAAGCAAACCAGTCGGTGATGATGCGGCGGGCCGAGCCGCTTTCAATGGCCGCTTTAGCCACGGCGGTACTCACCGTGATAATCAGGCGCGGGTCGAGGGGCTTGGGGATGAGGTAGGCGCGGCCGAAAGCCAGGGTGTTGTCGCCGTAGGCCTTGTTCACCATTTCGGGCACCGGCTCCTTGGCCAGCTCCGCCAGGGCCTGCACGGCGGCCAGCTTCATGGCTTCGTTGATTTCGGTGGCCCGCACGTCCAGCGCCCCGCGGAAGATGTAGGGGAAGCCCAGCACGTTGTTCACCTGATTGGGGTGGTCGGAGCGGCCGGTCGCCATAATCAGGTCGGGCCGGGTGGCCATGGCCACGTCGTAGGCAATTTCGGGGTTGGGGTTGGCCAGGGCGAAGACAATCGGGTTGTCGGCCATCAGCAGCAGCAGCTCGGCGGGCAGCACGTTGGCGGCCGACAGCCCCAGAAATACGTCGGCCCCCTGCATGGCCTCGGCCAGGGTGGTAATGGGGCTGTCGGTGGCAAACTGCATCTGCAGCTCGGCCAGGTCGGTGCGCTGCCGGTTAATCACGCCATCCTTGTCGAAGACGATGACGTTGGCTACGTTCAGGCCCAGCTCCCGGTACAGGCGCAGGCAGGAAATGGCCGCCGCGCCCGCCCCGCTCACCACCAGCCGGATGTCGCCGATGGCTTTGCCCACCACTTCCAGGGCGTTCAGCAGGGCCGCCGAGGAGATAATGGCCGTGCCGTGCTGGTCGTCGTGCATCAGCGGAATGTTCATCTGCTCGCGCAGGGCCTTCTCAATCACGAAGCACTCCGGGGCCTTGATATCCTCCAGGTTGATGCCCCCGAACGTCGGCTCCAGCGACTTCACGATGCGGATAAACTCGTCGGGGTCGGTGGCGTCGATTTCGATGTCGAAGCAGTCGATGCCGGCGAATTTCTTGAACAGCACGCCCTTGCCTTCCATCACCGGCTTGGAAGCGGCCGGCCCGATGTTGCCCAGGCCCAGCACGGCGGTGCCGTTGGAGATGACGCCGACCAGGTTACCCTTGGCGGTGTACTTGTATACGTCGTCGGGGTTGGCAGCAATGGCCAGGCAGGGCTCGGCCACGCCGGGGGAGTAGGCCAGGGCCAGGTCGAGCTGGGTGCTGACGGGCTTGGTGGGCACGACTTCAATCTTGCCGGCGGGGCTTTGGGAGTGGTAGTCGAGGGCTTCCTGTTTGTTTATTTTGAGCATGGGAGGAGCAAAGGGTGGGGTACGCGCGCGGGTACTCGTAAGGCAAGTTGGGGCGAATTTGGCCGGAATCAAAGTTGGCCCCGGGTTGCCCGGCACGATAACGCCCCAAGCCATTGCTGGTTGGGGCGCTACTGCCACGGTTGGGCAAAGGGGATTTACGCTTCTCAAAAACGCTGGTAAACAAGAGCTGTTACCCACCTGCCGGGTCCTCAGACCTGAGACGTCCGGGGAGTTTCGCTCGTCATTCTACCGCTCCGGCTGGATTCTGAAAATGCGCTAATGCTGTATGCTAAGCTGTTGGCGCGATACCCGCTGGCCCTGACGGATAACGACTTGATAGAGCCCCGGCTGCCAGGTTGCAGTGCGCAGGCGCAAGGTGGGCTGGGCAGCAGTCGGCTCTATTACCAAATGACCTTGCCCGTCATAGACAGTGGTTTGAAAGCTGGTCGATACTGCGGCTGCCTTATCAAAGTTTGGCGTCAGCAGCACTTCACCATCGGCGGGATTTGGGTACAGCGCCGCTATGGGCGCGGGCTGCGGAGCTGGTGCCGTTTCGCGGCAGACTATGCAGCCGAAACCGCCAGTTGCTGGAAACGCTAGTGCTCAATGTTCATGCGTTTGCCTTGGTGCCAGGTTGCGAAGCATTACGTAGAGCAAAGTCCACATATCCAGTGCCTCTTGCAGAAATTAGTAGATCAGTGCGGTATATATAAGCTTCGAGAGCAGATGAACCGCACTATGTAGAGCCGACATGCTCCTATTGATTCAGAAGGCCCTTTGCTTTTTTAGAAACACAGGAATCTTGTTCAAAAGCAGCTTGGCCATTCTGCGAAACTGCCTTCAACGCCTCAAATCGGCCCTCCATTTTATAGTGCGGTTAATCTGGCTTCGAGAGGTTCGCGGGTGCTGCTAGAAATACCCTGGTTAGGTTTAGGGACGAATGCTTTGCCATCCACAAGGCAGCCGAAGGTGTGCTTGCCCTCCTGGGTAGCTTTGGGCAGCGCGTCCACTTCAGTTTCTTTTTTGCAGGCCGCCGCGCTGAGCAACCCGAGCGTAAAGAGCAGAACAAGGGGTGTTTTCGTGGCGAGAGAAGAAAAAGGTGAAAAAAAGTGCAACAAAAAGCCCCAGGTACACAGCGGAGCCGGCCACCGAAGCGGCAGCGGTGTAGCGCGTGAAACAGGGGCAACAGGTGTGTAGGTGAGGCAGAGCCGGCCCGGCGCGGTAAAGGAACAGGTGCGGGCGGCGGCCGAGAACGGTGGCAACGATACAAGTATTCCGGGGTAATGCAACTTGAAAGCAAAGCCAGAATATAGAGCTGCCTGACCTTCTAGATCAGCGTTTTTTGGTTTCTTGGAGGAGCTAAAAGGCTGGTCGCACGCCAGCAGAGTGCTATTTTCAGCAATCAGCTTAGATGTTTGAACAATCAAAAAAAGGCACCCATCACGGGTGCCTTTGCCTTGCTTGCGCTGGGAAGGAAAATTAGCTCTGCACTATCACCAGCTGCTGCCCGGGCTTCACCTCGTCGGATTTGAGGTTGTTGAGCTTGCGGAGCTGATCCACCGTCACGCCCTGATAGCGGCGGGAGATGTTGTAGAGCGTGTCGCCGGGCTGCACGAGGTGGGTTCGGGGCAGCGTCAGGGGCGGCAGGGCTGGTTTCGGCGCGGCCGCCGCCGCGACCCGGCGGGCTTTGGGCGGCGTGACCGAGGCCGTCGTGGTCAGCGTGGCCGGTTCGGTTGCGGTCGGCGCGGTGAAGATCAGCTTCTGGCCCGGCACCAGGGTTTCGGCAGTGAGCTTGTTCCAGGCTGTGATCTGCGCCACCAGCAGGCCCCGCTCGCGGGCAATTTTGGTCAGGTAGTCGCCCCGGCGCACGATGTAGGCAGCCAGTAAGCTGTCATCGGTTACGCCCGGATCGGTGGTTGCCACGGCTGCTTCGCGGGCAATTTTAGCGGTCCGCGGGGCAACCGCAACTGCTTTCGTCAGGGCCGACCCGGGTACATCGGCCAGCTGGTCCGGAGCCCCCGAATCTTCCCGTAGTTTCTCCGGCGCAACTGCCACCGTCACTTTATCAGCCGGCAGAGGCAAACGGGCCGGAATCGGGGGTTTGCGCCCGGCTGCCTGGGCCGCGGCTTCGGTTACGGCGGCGGGCAGAAACAGCACCAACTGCTGCCGCGCAAGCAAAGGCTTTTTGGCGGGCAGGTCGTTCCAGCGGCGGATCTGGGCGGGCGTAACGTCGAACCGTTTCGCCACGGCGGCTAGGTTTTCTCCCCGCCGCACGGTATGGCGCACGCGCCGGGCACGGGGCTTGTCGGTCGGCGCGTGCTCAGCCGCCGCAACCAGCGTTTGGGTCGAGTCCGACGCGGTCAGGGCCGGGGCTACGGGCATCAGAGGGGCCGGTGGCGGCAGCGTCACCTGGCAGAAATCGAGCACCGTATTGCGGTCCAGGGCCGCCATTTCGACGCTTACGCACTGCGGTACCAACAGGGTATAGGCGCGGGCACTGGCCGGCAGGTAGGTTTTGCGGATGGCCGGGTTCTGCTTCTGAATAGCGCCGGAGTCGAGGCCGAACTGGGCCGAGAACTTGCGCAGGTCCAGGGAGCGGCCCGAAATCAGGAGGGTATCGGTGGGCTCGGGATACTGGTAGTGCAGCTCGTCGGAATGCAGGTTGTGCTCGGTGGCGTACTGCATGGTGTAGAGCAGGGCCGTGAACGTGGGCACGTAGTTGCGCGTCTCTTTGGGCAGGGAAGGATACAGGGCCCAGAAATTGCGCGTGCCGGTGCGCTTCATGGCCCGGCTCAGGTGGCCGCTGCCCCAGTTGTAGGCCGCCAGCACCAGCTCCCAGTCGCCGAACTGCCGGTACAAATCCCGCAGGTACTTGCACGCCGCTTCGGTGGACTTCTCGGGGTCCATCCGCTCATCGATATACTCGTTGCGCACCAGCTTCAGGTCGCCGGCCGTAGGGCCCATGAATTGCCAGAGCCCGACGGCTCCCACCCGGGAGCGGGCCGTGGGCAGCAGCGCCGACTCCACCACCGCCAGATACTTCAGATCCTGGGGCAGGTGGTACTTGGCGAGGTACTTCTCAAACAGCGGAAAGTACAGGTTCTGCCGCTCCAGAATGCGCTGGGTATAGGCCCGGTTGCGCACCGTGAAGTAGTTCACGAAGCTCATCACCGTGTTGTTGAACACGTGCGGTACGTCGGTGTCGAAGCAGTTTACGCGGTCGGCAACCAGGTCGCGCAGCTCGGGTGGAGTTTGCAGCCACACCAGCCTAGCCGAGTCGGGCGCGGCGGGCAGGGGCTCCGCCACCAGCGAATCGGGCGGGAGGCGGAGCTGCACGTGGGCCGAGTCGTTGAGCAGATCCGGATTCAGCGGGGGCTGGACCTGCGCCGCCACGGGGCGGGCACCGGCCGCCAGCAGCAGCAGCAAAGTAATCCGACCCAACGACCTTCTCATCACATAGCGGGGGTAAGGGTTTCGGTGACCGACTTCGCGAAAGCCAGCAGATGTTCTTCGCGGAACGCGCCGCTCAGCATCTGGACCCCGATGGGCAGGCCGGCCGAATCGGTACCCGCGGGCACCGAAATAGCCGGTACGCCCGCCAGCGACGCCTGCACCGTAAAGATGTCGGCCAGATACATGGCCAGGGTGTCCTTCTCGTTTTCGCCGATGCGGAACGCCGTGGTGGGCGTGGTCGGCAGCACCAGGAAGTCGTACTGCCGGAGCAGCTCGTCGGTTTTCTCCTTGATCAGCCGCCGGACTTTCTGGGCCTTGGTGTAGTAAGCGTCGTAATAGTCGGCCGACAGCACGAAGGTACCCAGCAGAATACGGCGCTGCACCTCGGGGCCGAAGCCCTGGGCGCGGGTTTTCTTGTACAACGACTCCAGATCCGTAGCATCGGGGGCGCGGTAGCCATACTTCACTCCATCGAAGCGGCTCAGGTTGGAGCTGGCCTCCGCGGTAGTCAGGATGTAGTAGGAGGGCACGATGAAGTCGAGGTAGGGGAAATCAACGGCATCTACCACGTGACCCTGGTCGCGCAGGGTATCGAGCACCCCTTCCACGGCCGCTTTTATTTCCGGGTTCAGGCCCGGCCGCTCCATCGTGTCGCGGATGTAGCCGATGCGGTAGTGGGGCGCGGGGGTGAGCAGCTCGCTGTATGCCGGTACCGGCTGCTGGCTGGCGGTGCTGTCGAAGTCGTCGGCCCCGGCCATTACCTGTAGCAGCAGGGCGGCGTCTTCCACCGAGCGGGTGAGGGTTCCGATCTGGTCGAACGACGAGGCATAGGCCACCAGACCGTAGCGGGAAATGCGCGAGTAGGTGGGCTTGAAGCCGATGATGCCGCAGAACGCCGCCGGCTGCCGCACCGAGCCGCCGGTGTCGGAGCCAATCGAGGCCAGGCACAAATCGGCCTGCACGGCTACGGCCGAACCACCCGAGGAACCCCCGGATACGCGTTCCGGGTCAGCCTCATTGCGGACGGGCCCGAAATAGGAGGTCTCGTTGGAAGCCCCCATGGCAAACTCATCGCAGTTCTGGCGGCCAATTATGATCACGTCCTCATCGAGCAGCCGCTGCACGGCCGAGCCGGTATACAGACTCCGGAAGCCATCGAGGATGTGGCTGCTGCTTTGCAGGGCGTGGTCCTTGTAGGCCAGCACGTCCTTCAGGCCGATAACCATGCCGGCCAGCTTGCCGGCCGTCCCGGCCGCCAGCCTGGCATCCACGGCGTCGGCCTGGGCGCGGGCCTCATCAGCGAAAACCTCCAGAAAGGCATTCAGGTGGCTTTTACGCTGGATGTTATCCAGATAATACTCCACGAGCTGACGACAGGTGGTGGTGCCTGCCGTCAGCTCGCTGTGAACTTCCGTAAGAGAATTAAACCGTCTCAAGTGGTGCTATTCGTTAGTCATTTGGTCAAATCGGGGCCGCTCGGGCTGAGGCGGCGTACTACCGCCGGATGCAGGCGGAGTAATCGAAGCCGGAGCTACGGGCTGAGCGTCCGAAACTAAGGAATTTTCGGTTGCCACCGGTGCTGCCGGAGCCGGGGCCTGGTAAGCCGGGGTGGGGTTGTAGGGTGGCGGCGTGGGCCGGCCGGCGTTTTCGAATTCGTTGCGGATTTCGCTGGACGCGTCCTTGAACTCGCGGATGCCTTTACCCAGGCCCCGCGCCAGCTCCGGAATCTTGTTGGCCCCGAAGAAAATCAGGATAACGACCACGATCAGCATGATTTCGCCGCCGCCCAGGTCGCCTAAGAACAGAAGGGGAGTCTGCATGATTGAGAGGGGTTACAGGCGGGTTTGGTTCGGGTCGTTCGGGTTAACGGGCCGGTCATGGAATTCCGGCTTGTCGTCCTTGGAGGCGTCCTTGAACTCGCGGATACCTTTGCCCAGCCCTTTGGCCAGCTCGGGAATACGCTTGGCGCCAAACAACAAAATGATGGCAAATACGATCAGCAGAATTTCGGTGGTACCGAAGTTGCCGATCAGAAAAAGGGAGGCGAGTGTCATTGGGAAGTGGCCCGGGGCCATTTTAGGGTGCAAAGGCTTGTATACGCGGGTTTGCTCCATTCAGGATTGTAAAGGTACCCGATAATTTCCAAAACAGTTCCGGCAGCCGGCAAAGCCAACAGTTCTGCCGGGGGCCGCAATCCGGGTTGTTTCGGATTGCGTAGCCCTGGAAGTTGTTCAACGCGTACAAGGCTTACTTTACCGGCAGATTCAGGATTCCTGCCAGGCGAAGAGAAGGATTCCGATTTTGCTCGTCGTACTTTAACTGCACCAGCCCGGCTCCGGCACAAGCGTCCCTGCTTTGTTGAGGAAGCCGAGCTTTCTTTTCTGGCCATGTCTGTAAAGATGCCCCCTTCTCCGCCCTTCCCGCCCGTGCCGGGTCTCTCCCTCCGGACTATCGACGAAACAGAGCGGCTGGAAGCGTTACGCAACTATCAGATTCTGGATACGCCCCCGGAAGATATCTTCAACGACCTGGTGCGGTTAGCGGCTTATATCTGCGGCACCCCGACCTCCATGGTGTCGATGATTGATGCTGACCGACAGTGGTTCAAGGCTTCCATCGGTTTCCAGGGCGGCGATAGTACGCCCCGGAAGACGTCTTTCTGCCACTACGGAATGATGGCCGAGGACATTATGGAAATCGAGGATCTCTCGAAAGACTCTTTCTTCCAGACCAACCCTATGGTGGTGGACGATCCGCGCATCCGGTTTTATGCCGGCGCTCCGTTGATCACCCCGGAAGGGTTTCCAATTGGCACTATCTGCGCTGTTGATACGGTACCCCATCGGCTGACGGAGGCGCAGCGGGAAGCCCTGCGGATCCTGGCCCGGGAAGTGGTGTCGCACCTGGAGCTGCGCCGGGCCCGCTTACAGCTGGAACAGGAAAAAACCAAACTGGAAGGCCTGTTGCGGATGGCCAACGACACGGCGGAGTCGCTGTATATGGGCAGTCGTACGGAAATTTTTATCAAGCAGGACCACAAGCTGGTGCGCGTGCATACCGCCGATATCCGCTACGTGGAAGCCCTGGGCGACTACGTAAACATCTATGCGGGCCGGGAGCGGCATACCGTATACACGACCATGAAGGAGCTGGAAACCAAGCTGCCCGTGCGGGAGTTTGCCCGGGTTCACCGCAAGTATATTGTGCGGCTGGACCGCATCACCGCCATTGAGGCTGACGCGGTGGTAGTGGATACGGGGCGCAGTACGGAGCATACGGCCAATCTGCTGCCAGTGCCCATTGGCAGCTCCTACAAAGCCGCTCTGCTGAGCCGTCTTAACCTGGTGTAATTTCAGCTCCGGCCAACGGGAGCAGCAGTAATGTTGCTCTTCACCGAGAGAAAAACCGCATTCAGCGAATTTAGTAGCATTTAGATAGGCCTGCCCCTATCTTTCGTCATGTTACCGGAGAATGACAGACTCCCGGAAGAACACGTTAAAGTACTTCTGCGGAGTCCGCCACGGGCTGGTAGCTAAGTTTGTTTTCATAGCTCAGAAAGGCACCGTGCGTTGTACGGTGTTTTTTTTGATCACTGATTTCCGCTGATCAGGCTGATTGCACTGATTTTTTATTCCCCGGGCCACCCGGCCGGACCACATAAGGCGTTGGTCCGGCCGGGCGGGTCGGCCCGGGTTTGAGAGCCCACAGTTTGCCAAGTGGAGGGAAAGAAATCAGCGCAATCAATCTGATCAGCGAGAATCAGGGATTAACGGTTACGGCTCAGCCAGTTTTCCGGGTTCAGGTTGGAGCTGTTGCGCCACACCTGGAATTGCAGTTCCGACGTGCCTTCCGCACTGGTATACACCGTTCCGATCTGCTGGCGCATCTTCACCTGCTGGCCTTCCGTGACGCTCACGCCCCGCAGCCTGGCGTACACGGTGAAGTACTCGCCGTGTTGGATCATAACGATGTTGTTCATGCCGGCAATGCTGGCTACGGTCAGCACCTTGCCGTCGAAAATGGCCCGCACGGGCTCGCCGGCGCCGGTTTGAATGTCGACCCCGCGGTTTTCGACGATGACGTTTTTGAGCACGGGGTGGGAGTGACGGCCAAAGCGCTGGGAGATAAATCCGCGACCCACGGGCCACAGCAGCCGGCCCCGGTTATCGGCAAACGACGACGACAGTACCGCCGTTTCCGGCGTCAGCGCCACCCGGTCGGTACGCGTGGCCGGGGCCTCCTCCGCGGGAGCCTCCGGCGTGGCGGCGGTCGTGCCGGGGGTGGCGCGGTCAGACGATTCCGCCGGGCGGCGGGTGGTCGTGGGCGGAGTGGCGCGGGCGGTAGCGGCTTTGGCCGCGTTGCGGGCGGCCATAGCCCGGGCAGCGCGGGCGGCGCGGGCAATTTCTTCCCGCACCCGCACCGCAATCAGATTGTCGAGGCGGCTGACGGCCTGCTGGCGGGCGGCCAGCTCCTGCCGCAGGCCTTCTTCCTGCTGGCTGAGCTTGGTAACAACCTGGTCCTGCTGGGTTTTGAGGGTGAGCAGGTTTCGGCTTTCGGCCACCTGGGTGGTCAGCAGAGAGCTTTTCTCCTGCTTCTTCACCGTGAGGCCGGTGAGCTGGCTACTCAGATGCTGCTGGGTGCTGGTGATCTGGGCCGCCTGCTTCTGCCGTACTTCCGAATACTGGCGGACGTAGCGCAGGCGCAGCATGAGCTGGTTGAACGAGTCGGCCGCGAACAGGAACATGATGCGGTTGTAGCTGTTCGCCGTTTTGGCCGAGGCATAAATCAGCCGGGCGTACTCGGCTTTCAGCTGAACCAGGCTCTGCTGGGTTTGCTGCACCTGCGTTGTGGTCTGCCGCACATCCGATTCAAGGTACTTCAGCTCCGACGAAATCGTCCTGATGACGCTCTTCTGCACCGTCAGCTTTTCCTTCAGGGCATTGAGCTGCCCCAGCGACGCCTGCTTCTGCTTTTGGGTCTGCGCCAGAATACGGCTCGTTTCCTGAATGCGGCGCAGGTTAGTCCGCCGCTCCCGCTCCAGCTGGGTTTTGCTTTTCCTGGTGCTGGTGGCTGTCCGGGTACGCTTGCGCTGCTGCGCCTGAGTGAGGTTCCCCGGCCCGCACAGCACCAGCAGGATCAACAGGACCGCTACCGCGCCGCTACTTTTTCCGCGCATAGCCTTTGGGAACCGAGAAAGGGAACATCAACCGCTCTTTGTCGATGTCGACGTTGCGGTAGTTGATGGTGAGGGTGGCGGCTGCTCCGGTTGCGGGCTGCGACTTCACCAGGGTGGTATAGGCAAACTGCAGCGGAGAATTGTCGAGGGGCCGGAAGTCGGAGTAATCCGCCGAAAACTTGTTCTGGGTTTTGGAATCTACCACCGCCAGCTGGCTCACCCGGCCCCGGGCCAGCTCAATAAGCTGGGTCACCAGCACACTGGCCTGGCTGAACTCTACGGTTTGAGTGGTCGCCGCCGTAGTAATAGTAGGGGCGGAACCGGCCGGGGCGCTCAGGTAGTTGCCCAGCAGTGCCGCCTGCACCTGCTCGAAGGTGATAGGCACGTTGAGCCGCTCGCTCAGGTAGGTGAAGTTGCCGGCGTAGTACTCGCGCTGCAGGTTGTTGAGCACCTGGATAGAGTCGCGGGTGATGTAGGCCCGGATGCCCTCAATACCCAACGATACCGACAGCCAGATCACGCTGTCCTTGCGCATGCGCAGGTTCAGATTAGCCGTTTGCTGCAGGCCCGGCGCATCCACGTTGATCTTGCCCTTCGCTTTCAGGTAGCGGAAGTTTACGTTGGTGGCCTTCACCATTTCGGCGGCTTTGGCTGGCGTGGTAGCCCGGGCTGATTTGGTCGGTACCAGTTTGGCGCTACAGCCTCCCAGTACCAGTGCCCCCCACAGCAGCACCAGCGAAAAGCACTTATTCATACAGCTTACTGTCTTTGATTTTGCGGTCAATCTGATTTGATGCCCCGCCTATTTTTTTGGCCCGCTGCCATTCGGTCAGGGCCCGGTCTTTTTCGCCCAGCTGAAACAGCACGTCGCCGTAATGCTCAATCACGGTGGCGTCGTTGGTCGTTTTAAGGGCTCTTTCCAGATTCGTCCGGGCCCCCGTATAGTCTCTGAGCTTGTAGAGCACCCAGGCATACGTGTCGAGGTAGGTGTCGTTGTCGGGAAACTGCTTCACCAGCTTGCCCGACATTTCCCTGGCCTTGTCGAGCTTTTCCCCGCGCAACGACAGGAAGTAGCTGTAGTTGTTCAGCGCCTGGGCATTGTTGGCATCAAAGGCCAGGGCCGCGTCGTAGGCCGCATCCGACCGGGCGTGGTCTTTCATTTCGTGGTAGGCGTCGCCGAGCTGGGTGTCAATCTGGACCAGCAGCTCGGGGTTGTCGAGGGCCAGCTTCCGGCCATATTCCAGGGCCCTGATGCCTTTGGCCGTCTGTTTGTTGAGCATCAGCGCCACGCCGTTATAGTACCACAGCGGGGCCTGATTGGGAAACAGCTCCAGCGCCCGGGTGGTATGGCGCAGCAGGGAATCCACCTGATTCAGCTCGGCATCGATAAGCACCACCTGCTGCCAGATCTGAAACTTGGAGTTGTCGAGCCTGATGGCTTTCAGGTAGGAGTCCCGGGCGTCCTTCTTATGGTCGGTCAGGGTCTGGATATCGCCGGCAATAGACCACGCCTTGGCTTCCTTCGGATGCACCCGCGTGGTGATAATGGCCAGCTCCAGGGCCGTCTGCCCCAGCACGGCATTGGGCAGCTGCTTGATGTAGTCGAGCAGAATGCGCACTTTCTCGTCGATATCCAGCGCGGGGCTTTCGAAAGCCAGCTTGATCTGCTTTTCCGACTCGGCCGGGTTGGCCTGCTGCCGGTAGATGTCGGCCAGAATCATGCGGGCCTGGGGGTTGTCCGGGTCCTGGCGCAACGCCTGCTCGGCCACCCGGATAGCATCGGGCAGGCGGTTGTTGGAGGCGTAGAGCTCGGCCTGCACAATCACGTAGCGCACCTCGTCGGGGTTGGCCGCAATCAGCGCCTCGCCTTCCTGCAGGGCTTTGTCGAGGTTATTCTGCTTGAGGTAAATCTGCTGCTTTTTGAACGACACCTCATCCAGGGGGCCAAACTGCTTTTCGGCCTGCTCAAACGTCGCCAGCGCCTCATTGAGCTTACCCTGGGCCATGTACAGATCGGCCAGATTAAAGAGGTAGTACCCCGAGTCGGGCACGTCCTTAATCAGGCTGGTGTAGACTTTGGCGGCCTGGTCGTACTGCTTCTGGGAAGCGTAGATCTGGGCCAGCAGTAGGTAATAGTAGGAATTCCCGGGGTCGAGCTTCACGGCGACCAGCGCGAAATTAGTCGCGTCTTTGAAGTTGCCGCTAAGCAGGTTGGTTTCGGCAATCTTGTAGTTGATGGCCGCGTTGGTCGGATTCAGGGCGTAGGCTTTCAGCAGCCGCTCCAGGGCCTTGTTGTAGTCTTCGAGCAGCACAAACTTGACGCCTTCCACGAAGAAGGACTCGCTCATCTCGCGGTCCTTCTCGGAAAGAACCCGCACCTGCTGCCGGGCAATATCCAGCTCGGCCCGCCGCGCCAGCTCTTTCCGCTCGCGCCGGCTCAGCTTCACGGGTCTGGCCGCCGGAGCCTCCGTGCTGGCGGGTTGCTGGGCATACCCCGGCAAAGCCAGCAGCAGGCTCAGCAGAAAAATAAAGGTGATCTTAAGTCGACGCATGAATGCAGTAGCACGGACGACCCGCGACCGTTTAAGAAAGGAATTATCCCAAAGAAACAACTCTACGGACAGACGCCCGCGCTACTAACATCCTGAGCGGAAAAAATGTCACACGCGCAGCGTGTTGTAGTCGCCCAGGCTCAGATCATCCGGCGTGCCGGCAACCGTGGCATGGTTGCCGATCATCGAGTTAGTCACGTTGGCGTGCAGCACCGTGGCCGACTGCTGGACGATGGAGTTAGACACCACCGAGCTGCGCACGTTGCTCTGGTCGCCCAGCGACACGTGCGGCCCAATCACCGAATCGGTGATGATGGCCCCTTCGCCGATGTAGACCGGCGGAATGAGGACGCTGTTGGTGATCTGGGCCGATTTGGCCACCAGCTCCTCGCCGCGCTCCTGCAAATATTCGAGGTAGCGCTGGTTGGTGAAGACCGTCGCGTCCTTGTTGCCGCAGTCGAGCCACTCCGTTACGCGGCCAGGTACGAAGGTGGTGCCCTTGTTCTTCATGTTTTCGAGGGCGTTGGTAAGCTGGTACTCGCCCTTGTCCCTGATGTCGTTGTCGAGCAGGTACTGCAGCTCCTCGCGCAGGTAGGCGCCATCCTGAAAGTAGTAGATACCGATGATGGCGAGGTCGGAAACGAATTCCTGGGGTTTCTCCACGAAGTCCGTAATCTGGCCGTCGGCGTCGAGCTTCACCACGCCGAACGGCTTGGGGTCGTCGACGCGCTGCACCCAGATGGTGCCGGCGGCGGAGCTGTCCAGGGTGAAATCGGCCTTGAACAGGGTGTCGGCAAAGGCTACCACCAGCGGGCCGCTCAGCGAATCCTGGGCGCACAGGATGGCGTGGGCCGTACCCAGGGGCTCATCCTGGTAGTAAATCGAGCCTTTGGCGCCCACGGATTCAGCAATCTTAATCAGGCTTTTTTCTACCGCGTCGCCGAACCGTCCGATGATGAACGCCACTTCCTCGACCTGCTCGCCGCATACTTTGGCAATGTCCTCCACCAGCCGCTGCACAATGGGCTTACCGGCAATCGGAATCAGGGGCTTGGGCACGGTGAGCGTGTGGGGACGCATGCGCTTGCCCATGCCGGCCATCGGAACGATAATTTTCATAGTAGGAGTTGGTTGGAGCTGGGGTTGTTTTGGAGGGTGTTTCTTTAGGAAGGCAGTTATCCTTTATTCGGTCATCCTGAGCCAAGCGAAGGACCTTATCACGCTGAAACGACGCGTTCGGCTGGCCTAAGGTCCTTCGCTTGGCTCAGGATGACAGATGACTTCAGGGGTCTGTCGTTACTGTACGCCGGTGCTGCCGTAGCCGCCGGTGCCGCGCCGGGTTTCGGTTAGCTCCGCTACGGGCTGCCAGGCCACCGTTTCGTGGCGGGCCACCACGAGCTGGGCAATCCGCTCCCCGTCCTGCACCACGAAGTCCTGGTCCGACAGATTCACCAGCAGCACTTTCAGCTCGCCCCGGTAGTCGGCGTCGATGGTGCCGGGGCTGTTGACGATGCCGATGCCATGCTTGTAGGCCAGCCCACTGCGCGGCCGGACCTGCATTTCGTAGCCTACCGGAATTTCCAGCAACAGACCCGTGGGAATAAGGGCGCGCTGCAGGGGTTTCAACGTAACGGGCGCGGCGAGGTTGGCCCGCACGTCCAGGCCCGCGGCATGAGCCGTCTGGTACTCGGGCAGCGGATGGTGGGAGCGGTTGATAACAGGAATCTGCATCGGCATGAGGTCAGCGGCGGTTCGGAGGGCAAAGATAGACCGCGGAATGGCTATGATTTTGGGAAGGAGGACTATGATTCGGGAATCAGGGCAAGCTATTGATTTCCCCAATAACCCCGCCTCAGGCGGCGGGCGTTATGGTTCGGCGGGGCCGCTCAACCAGAAAAATCAGCCCGGCGAAGCCCGTGCAGAGCCCCAGGTGAAACGCGTGCCGCAGCCAGTAGTCGGCCACGGGCGTGTACCAGCCCACTGCCACGATGCCGATGGCCAGCGCCAGCCACAAGCTCAGGCGCGCCATGGGGTAGGGAATCGGGTAGTGCTTATTGCCGAGGTACCAGCACACGGCTGCCATCATAAAGTAGCAGGCCAGGGTGGTGAAGGCGCTGCCCAGGTAGCCGATCAGGGGAATCAGCAGAAAGTTGAGCCCGATGGTCAGGGCCGCGCCGCCGAAGCTGATGTAGGTGCCGAAGTAGGTTTTGTCGGTGAGCTTGAACCACACCGCCAGGTTATAGTACACGCCCAGAAACAGGTTCGCCAGCAGCAGAATGGGCACGATATCCAGCCCGGCGCGGTATTCGGCGCGGCCCAGCAGAAACTCGGCGAAATCCTCCACGTTGAGGCTGACGAACACGAAGATGAAGGCGCAGCACAGCGTGAACCACTTCAGCACGAGGGCAAACGTGGCCGGCGAGTTTTTGTCCGTCGACTGGGCGAAGAAGAACGGCTCGGCGGCGTAGCGGAAAGCCTGGATGACGAGCGTCATAAACATCGCGAACTTGTAGCAGGCCCCATATATGCCCACCGCCGTCATGTTCGACTGGCCGGGGTAGAAGCCGGCGGGCAGCCAGTATTTGAGCAGGGGCCGGTCCAGCGTCTCGTTCACCATGCCCGCCAGGCCCATCAGCATGAGCGGGTAAGCATACTTCAGCATGGGCTTCAGCCCCGTGAAATCGAGGCGGAAGCGGAAGTCCGACAGCTCCCGCCAGAGCAGGGGAATATACAGCGCGTTGGCTATCAGGTTGGCCAGAAACACGTAGCCCACGCCCAGCGCCGGGTTATACACCAGCATCACCAGCGGGCGCAGCTGAGGCAGATACTTGCCCGCGGCCACGTCGCGGCAGAGCACGATGAAGAACAGGTTGAGGCCCACGTTGACCAGAATATTGAGGAAGCGCACCGTGGCTACCTTCCGGGCCTTGTTCTCCAGCCGCAGCCGGGCAAACGGAATAGCCGTGGCCGCATCCACCCCCATAATCAGGGCCAGCCAGATGATGTACTGCTCCTGGCCCGGCGGGTAGTGCAGAACGCTGGTAATAGGCGAAGCCAGCAGCATAAACAGCCCACTAAACAGGATACTGCTGACCAGCAGCAAGCTGAATACCTTACTATACAGCGCCTGCCGGTCAGCGCCGGGCTGGTTGGCAAAGCGGAAGTAAGTGGTTTCCATCCCGTAGGTGAACAGGATGTTGAAAAAGGCCACGTACGAAAACAGCTCCGTAACCACGCCGTACTCGGCCGGCGCGAACGTACGGGTGTAGAGCGGCACCAGCAGAAACGTGAGCACACGGCCCAGAATACTGCTCACCCCGTACACGGCGGTCTGGCTGACCAGTTTTTTCGCGACACCCATCTTTGATGAATTAGTAATTAAGAATTAGTAATGAAGAATTGATTTTGGTGTGCCGATGCGCACCACTCTTCTTCATTGCGGCTGGGTTCAATTCTTAATTATCAATTACTGATTATTAATTACCCTTAAAAAGGGCCGGGCGCTTTGCCAGGAAGGCGGCGGTGCCCTCGCGGAAGTCCTCGGTGCCGAAAGCGCGGCCGAACAGGGTGGCTTCGGTCTGGAAGCCGTTGCGCTCCTTATCGTAATGGGCATTCACGCAGTCAATCACCATGCCCACGGCCAGGGGAGCCTTGGTCAGAATGCGGCCCAGCAGCTGGCGGCAGAAGTCGAGCAGCTCGGCCTGGGGCACCACGTGGTTGACCAGGCCCAGGCGCAGGGCTTCATCAGCTTTGAGCATATCGGCCGTCAGCAGCAGCTCCAGGGCCTTGGCTTTGCCGATCAGCTGGGTGAGGCGCTGGGTGCCGCCGTAACCGGGAATCAGGCCCAGGTTCACCTCGGGCTGGCCGAAGCGGGCATTGTCCGAAGCTACGCGCAGGTGGCAGGCCATGGCCAGCTCGCAGCCGCCGCCCAAAGCGAAGCCGTTTACGGCGGCAATTACGGGCTTGGGGCTTTCCTCGATCAGGCAAAAAGCTTCCTGACCGAGCTCGGCGGCGCGGCGGGCATTGATGTCGTTCAGGGCGGCCAGCTCCGAAATGTCGGCTCCGGCCACGAAAGCCTTTTCGCCGCTGCCCGTCAGGATGATGCCCCGCACCTGCGCATCGTCGAGGGCCAGCTGCATGGCCTGCCGGATTTCCTCAATGGTAGCCGCATTCAGCGCGTTGAGCTTGGATGGGCGGTTCAGGGTGATGGTCAGGATGCCGGTGGCAGCATCGGGAGCGTAGAGCAGGTTTTCGAAAGAAGCCATCAGGAGCAGGAAGTGGAAAGAACGGGCGCAAAGATAGAGCAAAACCGGAGCCGGGGGGGAGGGGCGCGGCGGCGGGCCAAACCGGAACGCGGCGCGCCGGATCCGGTAGGTCCACCCGCTGGTCAAAACGGCCCGGCCGTGCGGACGAGCGGCGCTGCTTTGAGCCGGGCCGGGGGCCGGGGGCATCGGCAAATTGATATATTTACCCTAGCCATAGGTTTCTTTTCTTCCCTCCAACTACCGCAAGCACATGGGATTTGTCGCTGAGTTCAAAGAGTTTGTTGCCAAGGGAAACGTGCTGGATCTGGCCGTCGGCGTTATCATTGGGGCCGCCTTCGGCAAAATCGTGACTGCGCTGACCGAAGACATCCTGCTGCCGCTGATTGGGCTGGCCACCGGCGGACTCGACTTCAGGAACTGGTTTCTGGCCCTCGACGGCAACAGCTACGACACGATGGAGAAGGCCAAAGCGGCCGGCGCGGCCACGCTCAATTTCGGCCTGTTTCTGAACGCCATCCTCTATTTTGTCATCATTGCGTTCTGCGTGTTCCTCATCGTCAAATTTGCCAACCGCTTCAAACGGCCCGCGGAAGTGGTGGTAGCCGTGGAACCGGGCCCCACGAAAGACCAGCTGCTGCTCATGGAAATCCGGGACGCCCTGCGCAGCCGGTAGTTTCCGGCCCGGCCTTGCTTCAGCCGGCCCAAGCTTCCCGATGGAGCTCGGGCCGGTTCAGTTACTTTATTTCCTCTATGAAAATTCTCTGCAGGTTGCCGTCCCGGCTGCGGGTTCCGGGCCTATGGCTGCTGCTGGGCTGGCCGTTGCCCCTGCTCGCCCAGACTTCCGAAACCACGGCTGCCGCGCCCGATACGGTACAGGGCTGGCGGCGCGGCGGCGTGGGTACGCTCAACCTCAGCCAGGTGAGTTTGACCAACTGGGCCCCGGGTGGTCAAAGCTCGCTTTCGGTGCTGGCCATTGGTAACGTGTTTGCCCACCACCGCCGTGGCGACAATACCTTCGATACGTCCCTGGATTTGCTCTACGGCACGCTGAAAGCGGGCAAGGCCCGGATGCGCAAGAACGACGACAAGCTGGAGCTCAATGCCAAGTATGGCCACCAGTTTACCAAAGTGCTGTACTACGCCGCTCAGGTGAACGTCAAAACGCAGCTCACGCCTACCAAGGCCATTGAAAAGCCCGATTCGCTGCTGTCCGGCTTTTTCGCCCCGGCATTTATCCTGACTTCCATCGGTATCGACTACAAGCCCAACGACCAGCTGTCGGTGTTCGGGTCGCCCATCACCGGCAAGTTCACCGTGGTAGCCAACCAGACGCTGGCCGATGCCGGCGCTTTCGGGGTGGAAGCCGCCGACCGGACCGCCGCCGGCCAGCTTATCCGCGGCACGGGGCAGCGGTTTCGCAAGGAGCTGGGGGCGTACCTGAACGTGAAATACCGCAAGCCGGTGTGGGAAAACGTGGTCTTCCAGACCAAGCTGGATCTGTTCAGCAACTACCTGCACAACCCGCAAAACATCGACGTGAACTGGGAAACCCTGGTCAGCTTCAAGGTCAACAGGTTCATCAGCAGCAGCATTGCCACCACCCTCGTGTACGACGACGACGTGCTGGTGCCCCTCGACGAGAACGAGGATGGGGTGCCCGATGGGCGGGGGCGCCGCATTCAGTTCAAGGAAATCCTGGGTATCGGGCTGACTTACAAGTTTTAGTGATTTGAACTATCTTTGGGGCGTCCCAGTTTTTCGGCCAAATCTGAAGAAGCCCGCCCCCGGCTGGTCAGCGCCCATTTCCTCCTTGCATCCCCTTTCCTTCTCGCTACATGAAAAAGCTGATTGCCGCTCTGTTGCTGGCTGCTACGGGACTCATGGCCCACGCCGCCCACGCCCAGGCTCCCGACTATTCCGTAGAAGCCCGCAAGGCTACTGAAGCCGGCCCGCGCAAGACCAAGGTTAAGGCCAGGGCGCGCAAGGCGTCAGGTGAGGATATTGCCCGCATGCAGCAGCGGATGAGCATGAACCCTAACGAGGCCAAGCGCGACCAGCAGATGGAAGTGCTGGAAGCCCGCGCCGGGGGCGGCACCGCCAACACCAGCTTTGGCCGCGCCTCGGGGCCGGCCCGCCAGCTGGAAAAGGGTAGCGGCGGCTTCAGGGTGCTCAACTTCAGAGACAAGCGTGGCACGGCCCTGCAGAAGCGGGGCGTTAGCCGGTCCGCTGCCGGTATCGACCCTAAAGGCAAGCCGCTCACCCACCAAAAGAAGAAGCACTTCCTGTTTTTTTAGGGAGTACAAAGTTTATAAAAAAAGCCCCGAAGCAGACCTTCGGGGCTTTTTGCGTTTGTTGCCGGTTGCGCTAGACATAGTCCAGCCGGGTGCCGTCGGCCGTCACCACCATGCGCGCCGACCGGCCGCAGATCAGGGCCATGTTCCGGGGCTCGTGGCCCACCGGAAAATTGTAGGCCACGGGAAAATCGTAGCGGCGGGCATAGGTGTCGATGATTTCGTAGGCCGTCTGGCCGAAGGGTACGGCGTTGTCGTGCGGGTCGGTGAAGTGCCCCACGAGCAGGCCGGCCAGGTCGCGCAGCTTGCCGGTGCGGTCGAGGTGGACCAGCATCCGGTCGATGTTGTAGAGGTATTCGTCGATGTCTTCCAGAAACAGAATGCGGCCGGCGGCAGGGCAGTCGGAGGCGGTGCCGGTCAGATTCTGGAGCAGGGAGAGGTTGCCGCCGATCAGCTCCCCGGTGGCCGTGCCGGAGCGATTGAGCGGATGAGCCGGGGCCTGGTAAGTCACCGGCTCGCCAAACAGAGCCCGGCGCAGGCTTTCGAGGGCTTCTTCGCCGCCGGCCTGGTCGAAGAGCAGCGGCATCACGCCGTGGATGCTTTCGTGGCCCCGGCGCAGCAGGTGGCAGTTCAGGGTAGTGATGTCGCTGAAACCGGCAATCCATTTGGGCTGCCGGGCGAAACCGGCGAAGTCGAGCTGGTCGATAATGCGGGTGGTGCCGTAGCCGCCGCGGGCACACAGGATGGCGCGGATACCAGGGTCGTCGAGCTGGCGCTGAAAGTCGCGGGCCCGCACCTCGTCGGAACCGGCAAACTGGTGGTGGGCGGCCGTTATAGATTCGCCCAGTACCACTTCCAGCCCCCAGCCGACAAGAATTTCGATGGCGGCCGCCACGTCTGCGCCCGAAACCCTGCGGGCGGTGCTGACAATGGCGACCCGGTCGTGGGGGCGCAGGGCGGGCGGCGTAGTAGGCATAAAGCAGCGTTTGGGAGCCGCGAACTTACGCAACAAACCCCGGTGCTGACCGGGCAGCAATCCACCCGATATTAGGGGAGTACCAGCTAAAGCAAGCTCAAGAGCTCACCGCCTGAAGCTCCTGACTTGCGGCTGAGTGCGCCGGGGCGGGCCGCACGTTGCCGGTGCGGGCCACGAAGGCGCCGGCTTTGCGCAGCGCGTCGCGGTGCTGGAGCAGGGCATCGAGCGGCACGTAGCCTACGATGTAGCCGTCCTCGTCGGCTTCCTCGGTGATGTCGGTGAAGCCCAGCTGGTCGAGCAGGGTTTCGTTGTCGGTGCGCAGATATATTTCCAGCTCCAGATCGGTGGTGTAGGCGAGGGGCGTGGCGCGGAGCTTGGCGTAGGCGTAGCGGAAGTCGCCGCGCAGGGCTGCCAGGTCGGCCAGCACGGCCGAGCCGGTCGGGTAGCCGCCCGCGCCCCGGCCGCGCAGAAACTGGGTGCCGGCGAATTCGGCCTCGATGACAACGCCGTTGAATTCCTCATCTACTCCGTACAGCGGCGACTCGCGGCTCACGAGCTGGGGCGTGACCAGCACCGTGAGCTGGCCGTCGGGCAATAAGTACAGGCCGGCCACCACCTTTATTTTCTGGCTTTCCACGGCCGCGTAGGCAATGTCGGTGGCACTGATGTGCTCAATGCCCAGGTTCAGCACCTGTGCCGGGCTTAGCAATACGCCATAAGCGTGAGCGGCCAGAATCACGGCTTTGGAACGCGGGTCGAAAGCGGCCATGTCGAGCGTGGGGTCGGTTTCGGCGAAGCCTTTGGCCTGCGCCTCGGCCAGGGCCGGGGCGTAGTCGGAGCCGTCGGTGCCCATGCGGGTCAGCACGTAGTTCGACGAGCCATTGAAAATGCCGCTCACGCTGCGCAGGGGCTCCTGCCCAAAATAGGCGTCCAGGGTCCGGACAATCGGAATGCTGCCGCACACCGCCGCTTCGTATAATAAGGTGCCGCCGTGATTTTGCTGCAGGGCCACCAGCTCGGGCAGGTGGTTCGCCACCATTGCCTTGTTGGCCGTCACCACGCGGCGGCCCTGGCGCAGCGCCGCGCTGACCAGCCGGAAAGCCTCATTGGCATCGTCGATTACTTCGATCAGCACATCCAGGTCCGGGTCGGCCAGCAGCTCATCGGCGTGGTAGGTAAAGTGTTCGGCGGGCAGCGTCCGGGCTTTAAGCGGGTTTTTGACGGCAATGCGGCGTACCTCCGCCCCGAATTCGGGCAGGCGCAGCAGGATATCATAAATGCCCTGGCCCACGCACCCAAAGCCAATGAGCCCGATGCGCAGGGGCGCGGGGTGGACAGGAGCGGAAGCCGGGTTGGCCTTAGCGGGCGAAAGACTGGACATAGAATCGTTCGAGAAGATGGGTGATTTGCGCGGTTTCAATCAGGAAACCGTCGTGGCCGAAGCCGGAATCCATTTCGGCATACTGGGCGCCGGGAATGTGGCGGGCCAGCAGCTGTTGCTCAGCGGGTGGAAACAGCACGTCGGAGCTAATGCCGATGACCAGGGTGCGCGCCTGAATCCGGCGGAGCGCCGCCTCGACGCCGCTCCGGTTCCGGCCCACGTGGTGCGAGTCCATGGCCCGGCTCAGGGCGACGTAGCTGTAGGCATCAAACCGGGCCACGAGCTTGTCGCCCTGGTATTGCTGGTAGGAGCTGGCGCGGAAACCGGTGAGCGGCTCGTCGGCCGGCTCGGCCTGGCTGGTGGTGTAGGCCTCGTAGCTGCGGTAGCTGAGCAGCGCCACGGCCCGGGCCGCTTTCAGGCCCGCCTGGCCCCCGGCGGGCGTAGCCGAAAAGTAAGTTGAATCGGCGAAAATGGCCAGCCGCTGGGCTTCGTTGAAGGCAATTCCCCAGGGCGAATGCCGGGCGCTGGTAGCCAGCACCACCAGGTGCTCGAATGCGGCCGGCTGCTGCACGGCCCATTCCAGCGCCTGCTGCCCGCCCAGGGAACCGCCAATCAGGGTGTGTATTTTCGTCAGCCCCAGCTGCTGCCGCAGCTGCTCGTGGGCGGCTACCATGTCGCGCACCGTAACCAGCGGAAACGCCTGATACAGGGGCGCCGCGCCGTCCTCACCCGGCGTGAGCGGGCCCGTGGAGCCGTAGCAGGAACCCAGAATGTTGGCACACACGATAAACCAGTCGGCCGGGTTGAAGTGGCAGCCGGGGCCGAACAGGCCGGGCCACCACTCGAGCACGTCGGCATTGGCGGTCAGGGCGTGGCACACCCACACCACGTTGTCGCGGGTGGCGTTGAGGGTGCCGAAAGTCTGGTAGGCTACCCGCACTTCCGCCAATACGGCCCCGCTTTCCAGGGGCAGCGGCGCGGGCAGGCGGAACACCTGGTTGTTGGTCATATATTCTGGCTTACAGCTGGGGTTTTAGAAGGTAGAGCTGAGAGCTGAGATTTAAGCGCTTAGCTGGATGAGTTGCCGCGCCGCAAAACCATAACCGGATGCCCTGTCAGCTAGCTGATTCTCCGCTCTGAGCGCTAAAATCTCAGCTCTCAACGCTCCCGCTATACTTCCAGCGGAGCCGCGTGTTCTGGTTTGGGCTGCAGCAGCGTGCGGCCTGATTCATCCGGCGTAGCCGCGTTGCGGACGGCCTCAAACGCCTGGGCCAGGTCGGCGCGGATGTCGTCGAAATGCTCGATGCCGACCGACAGACGCAGGGAGGTGGGCGTGACCCCCGCCGCGCGCTGCTCGGCTTCGGATAATTGCTGGTGCGTGGTGGCCGAAGGCTGAATGATGAGCGTTTTAGCGTCGCCCACGTTGGCCAGGTGGCTGATCAGCTTCAGGTTGTCGATGAATTGGGTGGCCGTTTCCTTGCTGCCTTTCAGGCTGAAGCTGAGCACGCCGCCGAAGCCCCGCTTCAGGTATTTCTGGGCCAGGGTATGGTAGGGGCTGCTTTTCAGGCCGGGATAGTTCACGCTTTCCACCTGGGGGTGCTGCTCGAGCCAGGTGGCCACGCGCAGGGCGTTTTCCACCGTACGCTCCACGCGCAGACTCAGGGTTTCGAGGCCAATCAGCAGCTGGAAAGAGTTGAAGGGGCTGATGGCGGGGCCGAAGTCACGCAGGCCCTCCACCCGGGCCCGGATAATGAAGGCGATGTTGCCAAACGGCCCGCCCTTGCCGAACACGTCGTTGAACACCAGCCCGTGGTAGCCTTCGGAGGGCTCGGTGAACTGCGGGAACTTGCCGTTGCCGAAGTCGTAGGTGCCGCCATCGACGATTACGCCGCCCACGCTCGTACCGTGGCCGCCGATCCATTTCGTGGCCGACTCCACTACGATATGGGCCCCGTGCTCCAGGGGCCGGAACAGGTAGCCGCCCGCGCCGAACGTGTTGTCGACAATCAGGGGCAGGTCATGCTTGTTGGCAATGGCCGCAATCCGCTCAAAATCCGGAACGCTGTAGCTCGGGTTGCCGATGGTTTCGAGGTAAATGGCTTTGGTCTTGTCGTCGATCAGGGCCTCGAAGGAAGCCGGGTTGTCGCCGTCGGCGAAGCGCACTTCGATGCCCAGGCGCTTGAAGGCTACCTTAAACTGGTTGTAGGTGCCGCCGTAGAGAAAGGCGCTGCTCACGAAGTTGTCGCCGGCCTGCAGAATGTTGTTCAGGGCAATAAACTGGGCCGCCTGCCCCGAGCCGGTAGCCAGGGCCGCCACACCACCTTCCAGCGCTGCCACGCGCTGCTCAAACACGTCGGTGGTGGGGTTCATCAGCCGGGTGTAGATATTGCCGAATTCCTTGAGGGCAAAAAGGTTGGCGCCGTGCTCGGCACTTTTGAAGACGTAGGAAGTCGTCTGGTGAATCGGCACGGCGCGGGAACCCGTGGTGGGGTCGGGCTGCTGGCCGGCGTGGAGCTGGAGGGTTTCGAAATGCAGGGCTGGCGTTGACATGATGAGACGGGGTTAAGAGGAATTTCAGGAAGAAAAAGGCGGAATTTGGGCCCGTCAGTGCCCCAAAGGCGCTAGCTGAGGCCGGCTCCGCAACCAGGGCAACTGGTGCTGAGACCAGGGGAAATCCGGCGAAAAGCGCCCGAAAAATGGCCGCCGGAGGCAGAGTAAGCCGAGAAACAGAAAAGAAGGGAAGGGACGCTAGGACTGAGTCAGGCTAGCAACAACACGCCTGACAACAGCACATTCGCCCGGCCCAGCGGGCGGGGGCGGCCACGGCGGCCGAAACACGAAAACCCATCGGCAGGCCGGCGAGCCATAAGGCAGCCGGGGCGGAGGGGTTGGAGCAGGCGGAGAAAGGGGAGTTTTTCATGGTACTCGACTTATCTGTCCCGTGGGCCTGAGCACCGCGGGCAGGAATTGGCACCTTTCGCTTTACCGAAGGTTGCCAGTGGGTCACGGAGCCTGTTCTCTCGCCACTTCTGTATAAAATCTTGAAAACTGCGCCGCCGTTAGCGGGGAGTACCGGGTTGGTAAGTGCAAATGTACACCCGGAATTGAAAAACGCAAGTCCGGTGAAAAATTTCCCGTGATTTTTTTACGGGCACAAAAAAGCGCTGTTCCGGGCCGGAACAGCGCTTTTTTGCGTTTATAGCTATTCGTTTTTTGTTTTTGTCCAACTACTGAACGTAGCGCAGCAGCTAAAAGCGAGCCTTAAAAAACGGAAAACGAAACTTATAGCGTGGGGAGCGTCAGGACCTGGCCAACTTCGATATGGTCGGGGTTGGCCCCGATGGTAGCTTTGTTGGCATCGTAAATCTGGTGCCACTTGGCGGCGTCGCCGTAATGATGCTTGGCAATTTTCGACAGCGAATCACCGCTGACCACTGTGTAGCTGCTGCCGGCAGCCGTGGGCTTGGCGGCATCTTTGTTGCCGAAAAAGTCGGTGTTGCCGGCAGCGGCGGGCTTCACGGCCGGCTCAACCGGTTTTTCTTCGCCTTTATTGGTCAGGAAATCGAACAGTCCCATGGTTGCGTGTCGGTTAGAAGTGGAAGGAGGAAAGGGGGATTCGGGGCTAAGCCACACGGAATCTGACGTTCTTACGCCGGCCTCCTGATTAGGTTGTCCGGGAAGTAGGGATAAAATCGCAGCTTAACCCTTTGCCCCAGACCCCGTAAGAAACGCCGGCTTCAGCCCTTGATCGGGCATCCGGGCCGCTGCAATCCTCCCCCAACCATTACACCAACCCTATGAAACGCGTAGCCACTCCCTTCCACTACCTGGCCAGCCTGCTGCTGTTTGTTGCTTTGCTTATGTCCGGTTGCAGTCAGCCCGATAAAGTGGGCGAAACCAACATGCTCTACGGTACCGACAGCAAAGTGTGGAAGACTGATAAGGAAACCACCGCCACCGGCGACAAAGTAGCCCAGACTGATGCCGACGAGGATACGGAGCTGAAGTTTTTCGCCAACGGCACGTTCAACATGACTTCCCCGGCCCAGACCATGCAGGGCAAGTACACCTTCGACCAGCCCGGCCAGAAAATTACCCTCACGCCCGACGGCGCCACCACCAGTATGGCCTTCGACGTGACCAACCTGACGGAGAAGAAAATCACCCTGAAAGGCACCGACGGCACCACCCTGATGCTGGAAGCTGAGTAAGGCTCCGGCCCCGGAATCAACCAAACTGCTGAAAGCCCTTTCGCCCCGTGCGAAAGGGCTTTTTTGTTTCTGCATGAGGAACAGGACCGGGCGGGTCTGGCTGGTTCCGGAGAAAGCCGCTAGCTTGCCACCGTCTTATTCTGCTTACTTCAATCATTACCCAATGTCCCTGCTTTCCCGCCTGCTGATGGCCGGCCTGCTCTGCGCCAGCTTCGCCACCCAGGCCCAGACTACCACTCCTGCGCTGGTGGTGCACCCCATCCGCAGTATCAGTGCCGCCGATACCAGCTTCGCCGACCTGGAGTTTCTGACCCGGGAAATCGGTGCGGCCCGGGTGGTGCTGCTGGGTGAGCCCAGCCACGGCGAGGGCAACGTGTTCGAGGCCAAGGCCCGGCTCGTGCGCTTTCTGCAGCAGCGCATGGGCTTCACTACCCTGGCTTTCGAGAGCGGCTTCTACGAGGTGAACAAGGCCCAGCAGCAGCTCGATGCCGGAGTGTCGGCTCCGGAAGCGCTGGGCAACAGCGTATTCGGCATCTGGACCGCCACCCAGGAATTTCAGCCCGTGGAAGAGCTCGTGGCGGCCCGCAAGCTGCGCGTAACGGGTTTCGACTCCCAGCTGACGGGCGCATACGGCGAGGAGCTGGCCGATGAGCTGGAGGTTTTCCTGGAGTCGCAGAAAGCCAGTGCCGCCATCAACTACGACTATCTGGACGAGGTGCTGGGCTTTATGCAGCATTTCAACGGTTTCCCGGCGGGCCACACCCTGGGCGAGTGGGAACGGAACGTGAAGCTGGCCGACCGCCTGCTGGCCAACGCGGGCACCACGCCCGCCCGCCGGGCCGCCGCCGAGCAGTGGCGCCAGACGCTGCGCAGCCTGCAGGCCATGGCCCGCGACTACGTGCAGAACGACCCCGGGGTGAAAGACCACCAAACCTTCCAGGCCCGCGACAACAACCCCCGCGACGCCCAGATGGCCGACAACCTGTTGTGGTACCTGCGCCAGCACCCCCAGGAGAAAGTGATTTGCTGGGGCGCCACGGCCCATTTTGCCAACCAGATGCAGCTGGTCGACAACGCGGAGATTCAGCAGTTCCGGCCCATGGGCTGGCACGTGAAAAAAGCTCTGGGCGCGCAGGCCTACATTCTGGGTACGGCCACGGCCGGCGGTAGCTACGCGGCCGTGGGCGAAGCCAGTCAGCCCATTGCCGCTCCGCCCGTTGGCAGCATGGAGGCCCGCCTCGACAGCCTGGGGGCGGAGTATCTGTTCCTGAACCTGAAGCAGAACTACGGCAGCCGCCGCTTTTCGGCCTACTCCATCATGGAATATACCCCGCTGGTAGCGGAGTGGGCGCAGGTGGTAGATGGCGTCCTGTTTCTGAAAACCACCCGGCCGCCCCGCCTCCGGACGCGGCCGGCCGCTGAACTGGTAGCCGTGCCCGACTCGGCCGGGCAGGTGGCCCGGGCCGCCGCGGGCGTAGCGCCGGCCGGTGCTACGCCCGGCCTGGTGTTGCGCCGCGCCGCTCCGGCCGCCGGCACCCTGACCGTGCGGGGCCGGGTAACGGACCGCAAAACCCGCGCCGCCGTGCCCTTTGCCTCGGTGGCCCTGCCCGCGTTGGGCCTGGGCGTGATGGCCGATGCACAGGGCAACTTCGCGCTGGCCGTGCCCCGCACCGCCACGGGAGCCACGCTTCAGGTGTCGAGCGTGGGCTACGGGATGGTCAGCGTTGCCGTGGGGGCTGGTCCGCTGGCGGTGGTGCTCACGCCGCAGGCCTACGCGCTGGGCAACGTGCGGGTGAGCGGGGAATCGTTGAATCCGCGCAAAATCATGAAGAAAGTGCTGGCGGCGGCCCCGGCCAACTACGAGCAGAACGACTACGTGGCGCAGGTCTACACGCGCCGGCAGATCAGCAACTTCGACACGCTGCGGCACGCGGTGGAGTACGTGAGCCAGATTTTTGAGCCGGCGGGCTACCGGCACTGGGGGGGCGGCTTCCTGATGATGGGGCCTACTCAGAAACACCGGGTGCAGGAAACGAAGGTGCTGGTGCAGAGCCCTACTCCGCTGGGCCCGTTCGACCTGGCCGAAGGCGGACAGGGCTTCTATTCCGCCGCCGCCGATCCGGTGCGTATCTCGCCCCTGTTTAAAAGCCGGACCCTGGGCAAATTCGTGCTGCGCCTGGATAGCGTGCTGCAGCAGGGCGACGAAACCACCTACCTGATCAGCTTCACCGCGAAGCGGGCCAACCACCGCACCACCGGCACCTACCTGGAGGCCGGCTACTCCGGCCGCGTGTACGTGCGCCGGCAGGACTACGCGGTGGTACGCTACGAGGCCCTGTGGCAGGGCGACACCGTGCAGATGAATGCCACGGCCCACAAATACTACGGCCGCCAGAATCTGACGGCCCGGCTGTACGCCAGCGTCCTGACCGATTCGCGGACTTCGCACGTGGTGACCTACCAGAAGGCGGCCACCGGCCGCTACCACGTGGCCACCAGCGTGGCGCAGGGAATCAGTGCGGGCCGGGTGCTGGGCAAGCGGCCCTTCTTCAACCAGAAATTCTGCGAGGAGCACTTCTCGGTGCTGCCGGCCGGTACGCCGCCGCTGCCCGCGAATCCGGAGCTGGACCCCCGGTTCGCGGGCGGTGAAACCTACCAGCTTGATTTTGTGAAGCACCGCCCGGCGTTCTGGCAAACCTACCAGCGCCCCGCCCCGGCGGAGCCCGCGCCTACGCTCAACGCAAAGAAGCCGTAGCCTCGGATGGGGCCTGATGGTGCCCAAACACCCGCGTAATCCAGCGAGGCAGGAAGACGGCCCCCAGCACCAGATACAGGTAGTAGGTAACGATGCGGTAGAGCAGCACGATGAAGTTCGTCATGGTGGGCGTGCCGATGAACTTGCCGAAGAAGGTGGGAAATGCGCCTTCGGCAATGCCCGCCCCGCCCGGCGTAATGGCAATCAGCAGGATGACTTTGTAGGTGAGGTTGCGGCCGAAAATCAGGGCAAATTCGCCGGCGCTGACTTCGGTGAAGGCGGCAATAATGCAGCCGATAACGGCGTAGCGGGCCGTCCAGACGAAGGCTGTTGAAGCGCAGGCCCGGAACCAGTACAGCGCGCCATTGCCGCGCAGCTGGGCTGAAGCCCACACCATTTCGTTGCCGTGCTGGTAGGCTTTGGCCCGCCAGCGCCGCAGACCGGGCAGCGAAAACAGCCGCACCATCAGCCGCTTCACCGCCACCGGGTTGATGAACAGCGCGTACAGCATCAGCCCCGCGTACACGCTGACGAAGAGGTAGCTGAGTACAAACGCAATGCGCAGCGTGGTAATCAGGCCGCCCTGCAATACCTCGTGCGGATACAGCGCGTCGCCCGCCACCAGCACCACCAGCGGCACCGTGATGACGTAGTACAGGTTGTCGAGCAGGGCCGTCACCATCACGTAGGCCAGCGACTTGCCCAGACTGATGCCTTCCTTGCTGAGAATAAACGGCGCTATCGACGTGCCGCCGGCAGCCGAGGGCAACACGCAGGAAGCGAATTCCCAGAGCATAATCACGTCGAGGCTGGCCCGCCAGGTCAGCTCCCGCTCGGCAATGTGGCGGATGCGGTACACGTAGCCCAGGTCGCGGGCCAGCAGCACCACCACCATAATCAGCAGCCAGTGAAGCTTGGCATCTGCCAGCGGGGCCAGGTCGCCGGGCCGGTAGCTGCGCCAGAACATGAAGCCCACCACACTCAGGCCCAGCAGCACCGGCAGCACGATGCGCGACGGGCGAAGCTTATGCAGCAGCTGTTTTTCCTGGTTATTCTGCTGGGTAAGCGGCATGGGCAGGGGAGGAGTGGGCCAACGCAAAAGTAGGTATTATTCGCCCCGGCAGCGTCACGCCCCAACTTTAGCACGTCATACCGAGCGTAGTCGAGGTAGCTCGTCCACTTCGGTGCTATTGGCAGGATTTACCAGTGCAACGTCAGCATACGAGATACCCCGACTGCGCTCGGTATGACGGTCAGGTGGGGCTGAGTTAAAGAAAGCAAAAGACCCGCCACCCGCGTATTCCCCGGCCCGTGCTATAACCGCCGCCTGATAAAAATCGTAACTTTGCCAATCCGTGGACTAGCATTCAGTGGGCTAACCTTTTGAGCTACCTGCTTGTTGCCCTGCTATCATTCCCTGCTTACCCCATCCGAAGATGATTGTTGAACCCGGTGAACTGCTGGCGGCTATTGACTCGCCCGACGACCTCAAGAAGCTCAGCCAGGACCAGCTGGTTCAGCTCAGCCAGGAATTGCGCCAGTTTATCGTCGATACCGTGTCCATCTACGGCGGCCACTTCGGGGCTTCGCTCGGAGTGGTGGAATTGTCGGTGGCCCTGCACTACGTCTTCAACACGCCCTACGACCAGCTGGTGTGGGATGTGGGCCACCAGGCCTACGGGCATAAAATCCTGACCGGCCGCCGCGACCGGTTCCCCACCAACCGGCGCTACGGCGGCATGTCGGGCTTCCCCAAGCGCAGCGAAAGTGAGTACGACGCCTTCGGCGTGGGCCACAGCTCCACCAGCATTGGCGCCGCCCTGGGCATGGCGGTAGCGTCGGACTACAAGGGCGAGCTGGACCGGCAGCACATTGCCGTTATCGGCGACGGCGCCATGACGGCGGGTATGGCTTTTGAAGCGCTGAACCACGCCGGCGTAGCCAACTCCAACCTGCTGGTTATCCTCAACGACAACTGCATGAGCATCGACCCCAACGTGGGCGCGCTCAAGGAATACCTGACCGACATCACCACTTCCCGCACCTACAACAAGGTGCGCGACGAGCTGTGGAACGTGCTGGGCAAGCTCAGCAAGTTCGGCCCGAACCCGCAGCACGTGGCCCGCAAGGTGGAAGCCGCCATGAAGGCCACGCTGATGAAGCAGAGCAATCTGTTCGAGGCGCTGAAATTCCGCTACTTCGGCCCCGTCGACGGCCACGACGTGCAGCACCTGGTCACGATTCTGAATGACCTGAAAAGTATTCCCGGTCCCAAAATTCTGCACTGCGTCACGGTGAAAGGCAAAGGCTACGCGCTGGCCGAGCAGGACCAGACCCTGTGGCACGCGCCCGGCCTGTTCGACAAGATCACCGGCGAGATTTACAAAAAGCACCATGAGAAGCCCCAGGCGCCCAAGTACCAGGACGTGTTCGGTCACACGATGGTGGAGCTGGCGGAGCAGAACGCCAAGGTGATGGGCGTCACGCCGGCTATGCCGTCGGGCTCGTCGCTGAACATCATGATGGAGGCCATGCCCGACCGCGCCTTCGACGTGGGCATTGCCGAGCAGCACGCCGTGGTGTTCTCCGCCGGCCTGGCCACGCAGGGCCTCGTGCCGTTCTGCAATATCTACTCGTCGTTCATGCAGCGCGCCTACGACCAGGTGCTGCACGATGTGGCGCTGCAAAATCTGAACGTGGTGTTCTGCCTCGACCGGGCCGGTTTCGCCGGCGCCGACGGCCCCACCCACCACGGCTGCTACGACCTGGCCTACATGCGCTGCATCCCGAACATGGTGGTTTCGGCCCCGATGAACGAGGAAGAGTTGCGTAACCTGATGTACACGGCCCAGCTGCCCGATATGGGCCCGTTCAGCATCCGCTACCCCCGCGGCGAAGGCGTGATGCCCACGTGGCGGCTGCCGTTCAGGAAAATTGCCGTGGGCACCGGCCGCGTGGTGCGGGAAGGCAATGATGTAGCCATCCTCACTATCGGCCACATCGGCAACTACGCCGTGAAAGCCACGGCCCAGCTGGCTGCCGAAGGGCTCAGTGTTGGTCATTTCGATATGCGTTTCTGCAAGCCCCTGGACGAGGAAATGCTGGCCGCCGTGCTCAGTAAGTACAAAGCCATTGTGACCGTGGAAGACGGCTGCCTGCCGGGCGGTTTCGGCGCGGCCGTGCTGGAGTTTATGGCCGACCACGGCTACGCCCTGCCCGTGCGTCGTCTCGGTATCCCCGACCGCGTGGTAGAGCACGGCACCCAGGATGAGCTCTACCAGGAGTGCGGCTTCGATGCCGCCGGTATAGCCGCCGCCGTGCGGGAGCTGAGCGGAAAAGTGGCCGTTAAAGTTGCCGTGGAAACGGTGACTCGGTAGCAAGATTTAAGCAAGTAAAAATCCCCGCCGGATTCGTCCGACGGGGATTTTTACTTTATAGCCTTGGGCGACCTTGCGGATCATAGCAAACTAAGAGCCTGGATTTCTAGCGTTAATGGTCTGAATAATAAGTTTCAGATTTTTTAACGCTGACGCCTACTCCCCGCCCACCAGTGCGCGCAGCTGATGAAGCTCCTGGGTCATCTGCGCGTTGAGGTTCTCCAGCTGATCCACCACCTGATCGACCAGATCGGGCAGAATAGCCGCATCGAAGGCGGCGCGCCAGGTGTCCAGCTCCACAATCAGGGGCAGGATGCGGTACACCTGCAGGTGGTCGAGGCTGGGCTTGAGCTTGTGGGTGGCCGCCCGCAGCTGGGCCGTGTCCTGCCGGGCTACGGCGTCGTGCAGCTCTGTAATGGCTTCCTCGCAGCTTTCAATAAACGACTCCAGCATGAGCATCGTGAAGGCATCATCGTCCTGCCCGATCTGCCGGACAATGTCGAGATTGTAGAGCGCGGCGGGGGCAACGGAGGGCACCGCGGGGGGCGTCAGCTCACTGCCGGGGAGGCTTGCATCCAGCGTCCAGCGGCAGAGCATCTTCAGCAGGTCTTCTTCCTGGAAGGGTTTGGCCAGATAATCGTTCATCCCCGCCTGCAGGCACCGTTCCCGCTCCCCTTTGATGGCGTTGGCCGTCAGGGCAATAACGGGGGTAGTGAGGCCCAGCGGCTGACGCAGGTAGGCGGTGGCTTCCAGCCCGTTCATGATGGGCATCTGCACGTCCATCAGCACGGCATCGAAGCGGTACTGCCGGGCCAGCTCCACGGCCGCGGCTCCGTTTTCGGCTTCCTGCACCAGCAGGCCGGCATTCCGCAGAAATCCTTTGGCAATCTGGCGGTTGAAGTAATTGTCTTCGACCAGCAGAATGTGCCGGCCCCGTAGCCGGGCGCGGGCGCCGTTCGTGATGAACGTTTTCTGCGGCAGATCGGCCGGAGTGCCTACGGGGAGGGTCAGCGTGAAGTGGCTGCAGGTGCCCCGGTGCTTCTGGCTCTCAATGTTGATTTCGCCGCCCATCAGGTTCACCAGCTGGCGGCTGATGCTCAGCCCCAGGCCGGTGCCACCAAACTTGCGCGTCACGGACGAGTCCTCCTGACTGAATTCCTTGAAGATATCGACCAGATAGTCGGCATCGATGCCAATGCCGGTATCGGTGACCAAAAAGCGCATCTCCACGGTCGTGGCATTGGTTCTGATCAACTCGTACGCTACCGTGACGGAGCCCTTCTCGGTAAACTTGAGGGCGTTGCCAGCCAGGTTGAGCAACACCTGGGTGATGCGGTACGGGTCGCCGAGCAGGACGGCGGGCAGCTGTTTATCGACTTCTATGCGGAAGCAGAGGCCTTTTTCCTCGGCTTTGAAGTGCAGGCTTTTTTCGATCTGCCGCAGCAGGTCCGGCACGCTGAAGCCAATGGATTCGATCTGGAGCTGGCTGGCCCCGATTTTAGACAGGTCCAGAATGTCGTTCAGAATCACCAGCAGATTTTCGCCGGAGGTGGCAATGGCCCGCAGGTAGGTCTGTTGGCTGTCGTCGAGCGGGGTTTTGGCCAGCAGCTGCCCCATGCCCAGAATGGCGTTCATGGGCGTACGAATCTCGTGGCTCATGTTGGCCAGAAACAGCTCCTTGGCCCGCGCCGACTCCTCGGCCTGCTCCTTGGCCGCCCGCAGATGATTCTCCAGCCGCTTCTGGTGGGTGATGTCGAGGGCAATACCAATGCTGCCGTACACCTGCCGGTGGTCGTCGTAGAGCGGGGCGGCACTCACCAGCAGCCATTTAGGCTGGCCGTTTTTAGCGGTAATGGCCAGCTCGTAGGTTTCCGATTCACCCTGCCGACGGCGCTGGTCGCGCTCCTGAGTCAGGGCCATCTCTTCCGGGCTCAGCAGCAGACTCATGATATGGTGCCCGGTAAATTCCTCGCGGGCATAGCCGGTGATGTCGCAGAAGGCCTGGTTCGTGAACGTTACCCAACGGTCGAGGTTCATTTCCACCAGGCCCAGGTTCATGTTCTCGATGATGCCCCGGTACTTTTCTTCGCGGCGGCGCAGGGCATCCTCGTTGGTTTTGCGCTCCGTAATGTCCTGAAATTTCCACAGGTGCCCGATGTAGCGGTCTTCCACGAAAATAGGCACGAAGTCGCCCTGAATGGTGCGCCCGTCGGCCAGCTCAAAGAGTTCCGCCGTCACCAGCTGCCGGTGCTGCACGATGGTGGCATAGCGCTGGGCAAACTGGTCCGGATTCCGGAAATGGTCCTGCATACGCTGCCCCAGCAGGGTAGTATCGTAGCCAACAAGCTGGTCGGGAGTGGTGTCGAGCGCGAAGATGCGCGACAACGCATCGTTGGCCAGCACCACCTGATGGTTTTCGTCTTCCAGCAGAATGCCTTCCTGGAAGTTGGCAATGGTGGTGGCGAACCGCAGCGTACTGGCGGCGAGGGCCGCCGCCGTCTGCTTCATGGCCGATATATCGGTGTGCACGCCCGTCATAATCAGCGGCTGGCCCTGCTCATCCTGCTTCGTAATCAGGCCGCGGGTAAGCACCCACTTGTAGCTGCCATTCCGGCAGCGCAGGCGGCGCTCTACCGAGTACATCGGCACTTCGCCGCGTAAATAGGCGTTGGCCGCTGCCAGACTAAGGTTTTGGTCGTCGGGATGGACATGCTGCTGCCAGGTGGCCGGTAGCGGGTCGGGACCCGTGCTGGGGTAGCCCAGCATGGTGCGGTAGGCTTCCGAGAAGTATTCTTCGCCGGTCTGGTAATTGAATTCCCAGGCTCCGTCGCCAAACCGCTCAATGGCTAGGCGCCAGCGCTGCTCATGCGCGTGCACGGTTTCCTCGGCCTGCTTCAGTTCGGTTATGTCGGATAAAATACCGCTGAACAGCTGCCCCCCGGCATCGGCCACGGAGAGCTGTCCATTGGCCCGGAACCAGCGTAGCGGCTGGCCCGGTACCTGCAGGCGACCCTCAAAATTCCAGTCTTTGCCCTGCCGCCGGCTCCGGCGCAGCGCGGTTCGCCAGGCTTTCCGGTCCTGGGGAAGGATAAAATCAACTATGCGGTGGGCCTGATCCGGGGCAATGCCGAAGATAGTAGCCAGCTGAGGGCTGATGTAGCTGAAGCCGGACGAGCCGTTGGCATTTTCACGCCATTGGAAGAGCACGCCCGGAATGTGTTCGGTGAGATGGCGAAACTGGTGGTCTTGGCCCGTTGGCGGGCGACCTGGGGTGACGTCCTCCAGAAGCCCGATAATCACCGCGGGGGGCTGGAACTGAACTTTCAGCTGGGCATTTATCGCCGTGCCATCGGCCCGATGCAGAATCAGGTCGGAACGTAGCGGAGTGGCGGAGGCTAGCTGCTGCTGGAAAACGGTGGGCGGCATACCTGCCGCCGCCAGGGCCTCCAGGAGCAGCGCGGGCTTCTGGTGGGCCTGCGGGAAGCCGGTGAGCCGGGCAAATCCGGCATTGGTCCATAGCAGCGAGCCATCCGCGGCCAGCAACACCACGGCATCAAAAGCATCTTCCAGCAGCGCGAAGCCCGGAATCTGGGGTGCGGGAAGGGTGCCGGCGGATAAAGAATTCACGGAGCAGGGGCAAAGCCGGGAAACGGCAGCGAGAAGAAACGAAGCTGGTAGTAATATAGGAATTGCCCGCGACTACCAGCGGAGGTGCCTGAACTCGCGTAGCATCGGCGCGGGGGAAGCTCACTGGGCTGGTTGGGGCAGAAAGCAGGCCAAATGGCTAATAGAGTTGATATAAGGGCATTGATGTAGGTACATCAGCCGGGTGTTTATCCGGCTGATTCGTCAGCGCTAACGCCTACTCTCCTCACTTTCAATTTTTTCCTCCCTCATGGCTACGGCCAAGTGGGCACTTGCCCCGACCCACTCCGAAGTTCAGTTCAAAGTAAAGCACCTCGTTATTTCGACCGTCATAGGCTCGTTCAAGAAGTTTGCCGGCGAGGCCGATACTGCCGGCGACTCCGGCGACAACGCCAGAGTGCGCTTCCCGGCCGCTATCAACAGCATCGATACCAACCAGGAGCAGTACGACGGGCCCCTGAAAAGCGCCGGGTTCTTCGCTGCCGCCACCTACCCCCGGATGATCTTCGAGCCGACGTCGTTCGAGAAAGTGGCTGGCGGCGACTACAAGCTTAGCGGCGAGCTGACGCTGTCCGGCGTAACCAGGCCCGTAACGTTTGACGGGGAATACAGGCGGCAGCGCCGGCGACTTTTACGGCAACGCCAAAGTCGGCTTCGAGCTGACCGGAAAAATCAACCGTAAGGACTGCGGACTGAGCCGGAGCGGCGTTACGGAGGCGGGCTCTATCGTGATAAGTGAAGACGTGAAGCTGTCGGCCAGCGGGCAGTTCACCAAGCACGCCTGACGAAACCCGGCCCCCGGACCCGGCAGAGCTGCCCCGCTGGTTTTGTGGTTCAGTGATTCCAGGGAAGCCGAAGCAGCCCGGGCTGCTTCGGCTTCCCTGCGTTTGGCCTGATCTGGATAACCCAATTTATCCGGCGACCTTTGGCCCATTATGCCCCACCAACTCACCCTTGTTTTCCTCCACGGCTTCGCCGAAAGCCGCGAAATCTGGTCCGATCTGCTGCACGGCCTGCCGGCGGAGTACCATATTCTAAACCTGAACCTGCTCGGCCACGGCACCAACATCCACGACGTGCGCGACTATTCCATGGAAGCCCAGGCCCGCTACGTGGCCGAAAAGCTGCTGGCGACGGGCGTGGAAAAAGCTGTGTTCGTGGGCCACAGCATGGGCGGCTACGTGGCCCTGGCCTTCGCCGAGCGGTGGCCGGAGCGGGTAGCGGGGCTGGCCCTGATCAACTCCTCCGCCTACGCCGATGGTGAGGAGAAGAAAGCCGCCCGCGAAAAGAACGTGGCCTTCGTGGAGCGGCACGGGGTGGAGAAGTTCATGGAATCTTTTATCCGCCCCCTCTTCGCGCCCGTCAACCGGGAACGGCTGACGCCGCAGCGCGAGTTTCTGGAAGAAATCGGTAAGGCCACGCCCGCCGAAACCATCATCGGCGGCATGCGGGCCATGGCTGCCCGCCCCGACCGGACCAAAGTGCTGCGCACCGCCCGGTTCCCGGTGCTGCTGGTAGCCGGTAAAGAAGATGTGGCCGTACCCCTGGAACAGTCGGTGGCCCAGGCTCCGCTGGCACCCGTGGCCCACGCGCTGTTTCTGGCCGACGTGGGCCACCTGGCGTACTACGAGCAGCCGGAGCTAACGCGCCAGGCCGTGGCGGATTTCGCGGCATCGGTGCCGGCCTGAGCTCATTAACCCGGTTGAAGCCGGACGGGGAATATATCCGTTAACCGCCATAAAAAAGGCTCTGAACACGCGTTCAGAGCCTTTTTTACGTGCTTGCACGCCTGCAGTAATGGTTTACTTCGTCGCAATAGGCTCCAGCTTGTCGCGCAGGTTCAGCGGCACATCCTGAAGCGAAACAATCTGCAACCCTCCTTCCGTAGTAGGCGCCATACCCTGACCGCTGGTGACGAGGGTAGCCTGCACCTGCGTATCATTGATCCGGTACATGGCCCCCGTCAGCGGGTCGACGATGAGCAGGCCGATGAAGCCGCCAAAGACCAGGTTGCCCACGTACCAGCCGTTGAAATCGGCATCGATAGTCATGGTTTTGGAGTCAAACCCCGGCTTGCTGAACGTGATGGTGTACGACTGCTTCTCGAAGTAGCCGGCCCCGGACCGGAGCGGCACGACCGTTGGCGTGGTACCACTGAATACTTCGCGGTCATCAATATCCTTCACGGTGAAAGTAGCGCCCGGAGGCTCACTCGAAAAGGCGACGGGGTAGCGGGATTTGCTGACGATAGTCGCACAGCTGTTACTCAGCAGCAGCGTGGCCGCCAGGGCCAGGGGTAGGCGTAAAGCCATAAAAGGAAGTAAAAAGAGCGAGGCTTAGAAAAATAACGGGCCGTGTGCTCAGCGCACAACAGTGCAAGGTAATGGCTTTCAACCCCGCGGCAAAGGCGCGGGGCGGATTTGGGTTTTCGCCTCGTTGGTCCTACGCCGGCAGCAGGCCCAGCTTAATCATGTGCTCGGCAATCTGCACCGCGTTGGTGGCCGCGCCCTTGCGCAGATTGTCGGCTACTACCCACAGATTCAGGGTGCGGGGCTGCGACTCGTCGCGGCGGATGCGGCCCACCAGCACCGCGTCCTGACCGTGGGCATCTTTGGGCATGGGGTAGCGGTTGCTGGTCACGTCATCGACCACTTCCACGCCGTCGGTTGCGCGCAGCAGCCGGTAGATATCCTCGATTTCAAATTCCTGCGCAAACTCCACGTTGATGGCCTCGGAATGGCCGCCCATCACGGGAATGCGCACGGCGGTGGCCGTCACCTGAATCGTGTCGTCGGAGAGGATTTTCCGGGTTTCATTCACCATTTTCATCTCCTCCTTAGTGTAGCCGTTGGCCTCAAACACGTCGATGTGGGGCAGCACATTCAGGTCGATGGGGTGCGGGTAGGCCGGGTTGGAGGCCGCGTGGCCGGCGCGTTCCTCCAGCAGCTGGTCCACGGCTTTTTTGCCGGTACCCGTCACGCTCTGGTAGGTGCTCACCACGATGCGCCGGATCTGAAAGGCCTCGTGCAGCTGGTGCAGCGCCAGCACCATCTGAATGGTGGAGCAGTTGGGGTTGGCAATGATTTTATCGGCTGCCGTAAGCTGGCGGGCATTGATTTCGGGCACCACCAGCTTTTTGGTGGGGTCCATGCGCCAGGCGGAGGAATTGTCGATTACCACGGTGCCCACTTCGGCGAAGCGCGGGGCCTGCTCCTTCGAGACGCTGCCGCCGGCCGAAAAAATGGCTACGTCGGGCCGGGCGGCAATAGCCTCGTCCATGCTGATCACCGGGTATTTCCGGCCCCGGTACTCCATCTCCTGGCCTACCGACCGCGCGGAGGCCACCAGCAGGAGCTCCGTAACGGGGAAGTTACGCTCAGCCAGCACTTTCAGCATTTCACCACCCACCAGGCCGGTGGCACCAACGACAGCTACTTTCATTTCAGGAAGGGTTGAGGACTAGTTAAAATCCGGAAAGAGAATATTAGCAGAATAAATATAATTAAGAATATATTCCGTGGTGATTGGGTAGGATGACCTATTGGTCCTGCAGCCTTTCATCCTTAGGGCCACTATCGGGAACCTCATTATTACAATCCACGTGAAATATCTGCTGGTCTATCTGCTGTTAGGGCTGGCTGGTCCCGTCCGGGCCCAGCTGACGGAGTCATTCAGCGATGACGACTTCACCCAGAATCCAACCTGGACCGGCGACGTTTCGGGCTTCCAAGTTACGGCCCGGCAGTTGCAAAGCAATGGCCCGGCCATCTCGGGTACCACCCTGGAGCTGGTTACGCCCAGCCTGGCCAGTACCGGCACCACCTGGGAATTCTGGGCTAATCTGCGCTTTGCCACCAGTGGCGCGAACTACGCCGATGTCTGGCTGCTGGCTGACCAGGCCGCCCTCAAAACCGCGGGTACCAAAGGCTACTTCGTGCGCATCGGCGGGGCGCCCGACGAAGTGTCGCTGTTTCGCAAAGACGCATCCGCCACGCCCGTCTACGTAGTCAACGGCACCGATCAGACCATCAGCTCCCCCACCAACAACCTTGTGCGGGTGCGCGTCAGCCGCAGCGGGCAGGACGTCTGGACGCTGGAGCGCGACCTGACCGGCGGCACCACGTTCGTGAGGGAAGGCACCGGCACCGATGCCACTTACCAGCGCAGCGCCTGGTGCGGGGTGTTGCTGCTCTATTCCCAGGCCAACAACCGCAGCTTTTATTTCGACGATTTCCGCATCACCGATGCCACGGCTCCGACGCTGGTCCGCGCCAGTGCCAGTGCCGCCCGTCAGGTCGACGTGACGTTCAACGAAGCCGTGGCGGCCGCGCAGGTTGCGTCAGGCTACCAGCTCAACGCCGGCGCTCCCGCGGTGCTCAGCGCCGTGCGCGACGCCACGGACCTGAGCGTAGTGCACCTGACTCTGGCCAATGATCTGGCGGCGGGTACTAATACGCTGACGGTGCGCAACGTAGCTGACCTGTATGGCAACGTGGCCGCCGGCCCGCTGACGACCACGCTCACCTTCACGCCCCCGGCAGTCGGGCCCGGCGTCAATCAGCTGCTGATAACCGAAATAATGGCCGATGAAACCCCGGTGGTGGGGCTGCCGGCGTCGGAGTTCGTGGAAATTTATAACCCTTCGGCCACGGCGACGCTGGACCTGAGCGGCGTGCGGCTGCTGCGGCCCACCAGCACGACTACGCCGGCGGCGTTTCCGGCCGGAGCCAGCCTGCTGCCCGGCGAATATGCCGTGGTCTGCGGCAGCACCCGCGTGGCGCAGTTCACCCCGTTCGGCAAGGTATTCGGGCTGAACAACTTCCCCGCCATGAACAGTGCCGGCGACCAGCTGCTGCTGCGCGGGGCCAACGGGCGCACCATATTCGAGGTGCGCTATACCGAAGCCTGGTACCGCGACGCAATCAAGCAGCAGGGGGGCTGGACCCTGGAGATGATTGACCCCGCCAACCCCTGCGGCGGCGCGGCCAACTGGATTGCCAGCACCGACCCCAGCGGCGGCACCCCCGCCCGGACCAACAGCGTGCGGGCGACCAACGCCGACCTTACGCCGCCCGCGCTGCGCCGGGCCACGGTCGTCAGCCCCACGCTGGTCCGGCTCGAATTCAATGAGAAGCTCGACAGCGCGCAGCTGGCCACGCCGGCTTTGTATTCCATTCGGCCCGCCCTGTTGGTGCAGCGCGTGGCGCCCGTGCCCCACGATTTCCGGGCCGTGGAGCTCACCCTGACGGCCGCTATTCCGGCCAACCAGCTGTTCACCGTGACCGTGCAGCGGGCCGTCGACTGCGTGGGCAATGCCACGGGCGGGGCCGTGTCGGCCACGTTTGCGCTGCCCGTGGCTCCGCGGGTGGGCGAAGTCATCATCACCGAAATCTTTCCTGACGAAACGCCCGTCGTTGGCCTGCCCGCGGCGGAATACCTGGAGATTCACAATCCTTCGGCCAGCATTCTGGATCTGGGCGGCGTGCAGCTGTTCAAGCCGGGTAGCACCACGGCTGCGGCTGTATTTCCGGACACCACGCGCCTGCTGCCGGGCCAGTACGCGGTGGTGTGCGGCAGCACGCGCGGGGCGCTGTTTGCGCGCTACGGCACGGTGTACGCGCTGAGTAATTTCCCCAGCCTGACCAACGACGGCGACCAGCTGGTGCTGCGCGGCCGCACCGGCCGCACCTTGTTCGAGGTTACGTATTCTGACACCTGGTACAAGGACAACAGCAAAAAAGACGGGGGCTGGGCCCTGGAAATGGTGGACGCCGCCAACCCCTGCGGCGGCATCGAGAACTGGACCGCCAGCCTCGACCCCAGCGGCGGTACCCCGGGCAAGGCGAACAGCATAAAAGCCACCAACCCCGACAAAACGGCCCCGGTTCTGCTGCGGGCGCTGGCGCTTAATACCACTACGGTCCGGCTGTATTTCGGCGAAAAGCTGGATAGCGTGCAGGCCGCCAACCCGGTATGGTACCGCCTGAGTCCGGCCAATGCCATAGCCCAGGTCAGCCCCCTCGGCCCCGATTTCCGCACCATCGACCTCACGCTGACGACGCCCCTGCTGCCCAACCAGACCCTGACCGTGACGGTGCAGCGGGCCACCGACTGCGTGGGCAACGCCGCCGGCCCCGCCACTTCGGCCACGTTTGCGCTGCCCTCGGCGGCAGTAGCCAACGACGTGGTCATCAACGAAATTCTGTTCAACCCCCGCACCGGCGGCGTAGATTTCGTGGAGCTGCTGAACCGCTCGGGCAAGTACCTGAACGTGCAGGGCTGGCAGCTGGGCAACGAAAAGCCCGACGGCTCGGTGGATGCGGAGACTATCAGCGCCGGCCCGGTGGTGCTGGCTCCCGGCCAGCTGCTGGTGCTCACTACCCGCCCCGACATTGTGCAAAGCAGCTACCCCACCCACGACCGGGCGGCATTCCTGCCCATGGCCGACCTGCCGACCTTCCCCGACGACGCGGGCAGCGTGGTGGTATTCGACGCCCTGGGCCGCCCGCTGGACCAGATGACCTACTCCGCCAACCAGCACCTGGCCTTGCTCAGCGACCTGAACGGCGTGTCGCTGGAGCGGATCCGCACCGACGGGCCCGCCACGGCGGCCAATTTTCACTCCGCCGCCAGCACCGTCGGCTACGCCACGCCCGGCCGCCCCAATTCCCAGTATCAGGAAGACCCCGGCGGCGACCAGCTCTTCCGTCTGGAGCCGGAAATCTTTACGCCCGACGAGGACGGCCAGCAGGACTTCACCACCCTCAACTACACCCTCGACCAGCCCGGCTACGCCGCCAGCGTCACCGTGTACGACGCGCAGGGTCGCCTCACCCGCCAGCTGGTGCGCAACGAAACCATGGCTACGAGCGGCTTTTTCCGGTGGGACGGCCTCAACGACCAGGGCCGCAAGGCGCCGGTGGGCTACTACGTGCTGCACATTCAGCTATTCCAGCCCAACAGCGGCGGCAAGCGGGAGTACAAGAAGACCGTGGTACTGGGCGCGCGGTTTTGAGCCGGTCATTGCGAGGAGGTACGATATTCTGCGCTTCAGGCGGCGTCAATCCGTCCTCTGAAATTGTAGCAGCCTCTTTTTACTGAAACGCCCCACGGATTCGTCCATTGGGGCTTTCTGCTTTTACAACGCTGAGCTCATTGCCCGGGGCGGATTGCCTCGCTTCGCTTGCAATGACAGAAGGCATTAAACCCGGCCCGCTGCCCGCCGTCCAACCACCATGACGACGCAACAGCAAGTGCAGCATCTCTACTGGCGGGCCGGTTTCGGGGCCCGCCCCGCCGACGTGGCGGCCGGCCTCCCGCCAGCCAAGGCCCTGCGGCAGCTTTTCCGCGATTCGGCGAAAGTGGAGCCGCTGACTTCGGCCCCGGTGCGGGCCACCGCCGCGCAGGGCGTGAATCCGCTGCCGACGCCCGACCTGACGAAAGACCCGCAGGCCAGGGCGGTTCCGGGCCAAGCCATGACGACCGAGCAGCGCAGGCAGCAAAACCGCCAGATTCGGGAAGCCTTCTACACCATGAACACCGGCTGGCTCGACCGGATGGCCACGTCGCCGGCCCAGCTGCGGGAGAAGATGACCTTTTTCTGGCACGGCCACTTCGCCTGCCGGGTGCGCCGCCCCGAGGCCGCCCTCCAGCTCAACAACACGCTGCGGCAGGGCGCGCTGGGCAAGTTTGGCGACCTGCTGCTGGCCGTATCGAAGGAGCCGGCCATGCTCCAGTTTCTCAACAATCAGCAAAACCGCAAGCAGCGCCCCAACGAGAACTTCGCCCGCGAGGTGATGGAGCTGTTCACCATCGGCCGGGGCCACTACGCGGAGCAGGATATCAAAGAAGCCGCCCGCGCCTTCACCGGCTGGGGCTACCACGCCGATGGGCAGTTCGTTTTCCGCGAAAACCAGCACGACGCCGGCTCCAAAACCTTTCTGGGCCGCAGCGGCAGCTTCGGCGGCGACGATATCCTGCGCATCATCCTCGACCAACCCCGGACGGCCGGGTTCCTGACCACGAAACTCTACCGGTTCTTCGTTAACGACACGCCCAATTTGGCGCACATTCAGCCGCTGGCCAAAGCCTTCTACCAGAGCCAGTACGACATCAGCGACCTGCTGGAGCGGATGTTTTCGGCCGACCGGTTCTACGCCGCCGCCAACGTAGGTACCCGCCTCAAGTCGCCCCTCGAGCTGCTGGCCGGCATCAAGCGCACGCTGGGCCTGGAGCTGGACAACGACCAGCCGCTGATTGGGTTCCAGAAGGCCCTGGGCCAAACCCTGTTTCAGCCACCCAACGTGGCGGGCTGGGCCGGGGGCCGCAGCTGGATCGACTCGTCGTCGCTGCTGTTGCGGCTCCAGCTGCCGCAGGTGCTACTCCGCAATGCCGGGTTCAATATTGCCCTCAAGGGAGACGAAAACGACCTCGCGCCTTCAGTGCCCAAAGCCGATTGCACGTTCCGGCAGCAGGTGAAGGCCCGGGTGAAGCTGGGGCCCATCAGCCAGCTGCTGGCCCAAACTGCGCCTGCCGCGCAGGCCGCCCAGCTCAGCGGCTTCCTGCTGCAGGCCCCCATCCGCCCCGAAAACCTGGCCCTGATTCAGCAAATGGCCGCCAATGCCCCCGCCGAGGGCCGGCTGCGCACGATGATAACGAGTATGCTGAGTTTGCCGGAATACCAGCTGATGTAACCTAAACCAGGACGGTCATGCTGAGCCTGCCGAAGCAGCTCGCGTGCTTCCCTGAATCACCAACCCACCGTCGGCACGCGAGATGCTTCGGCAAGCTCAGCATGACCGTCCCCAGTACTAAAGCCACTGCCATGTCTACTTCCCGCCGCGACTTTCTGAAGACTTCCGTGCTGGCCAGCAGCCTGCTGTTCGTGCCGAAGTTCCTGCACGCCCTGGACCGTCAGGGGCTTTCCTCATTGCGCGATGCCAACGGCCGCCGCCTCGTGGTGGTGCAGCTCGGCGGGGGCAACGACGGGCTGAATACCGTGATTCCCTACCGCGACGACCTCTATTACCGGGCCCGCCCCACGCTCGGCATCCGCGCCCGGAGCGGCATTCTGCCCCTCGACAAAGACCTGGGTTTCAACCCTGCCATGACCCGCCTGAAGAACCTCTACGACCAGGGGCAGGTGGCGGTGCTCAACAGCGTGGGCTACCCGAACCCGGACCGCTCCCACTTCCGCGCGATGGACATCTGGCAGAGCGGCTCGGCCGCCGACCAGTACGTGACCACCGGCTGGCTGGGCCGCTACCTCGATTCGAGCTGCGCCACCTGCCCGCGGCCCTACAACGGCCTCGAAGTGGACGACACGCTGAGCCTGGCCATGAAAGGCAATGCCCGTAAAGGGCTGGCGCTAAGGAGCCCGGAGAAATTTAACCAGCTGACCCAGAACCGCTTCCTGGCCCAGGTGACCGGACAGGCCGGCCCGGCCGGCGGCTCGGAGCTGGATTACCTCTACAAGACCCTGGCCGAAACGGCTTCCTCGGCCGACTACCTGTACCAGACCGCCAAAGTCTACAAATCGGCCGTGACGTACCCCAACACGGAGTTCGGCAGGAATCTGAAAACTACGGCCGAGCTGATCAATTCCGGGGTGGACTCGCGGGTGTTCTACGTGTCGCTGACGGGCTTCGACACCCACGTGCGCCAGCAGGAGCAGCAGGGCAAACTGCTCGGCGACCTGTCGGAAGGGCTCGGTTCCTTCGTCGAGGATCTGCGCAAAAGCGGGGAGCTGGACAATACGCTGGTGCTGGTGTTCTCCGAATTCGGCCGCCGGGTAGGCCAGAATGCCAGCAACGGCACCGACCACGGCACGGCCAACAACGTGCTGCTACTCGGCGGCGGCCTGCGCCGCCAAGGCATTCTCAACGACGCCCCCGACCTGCTCAACCTCGACCAGGGCGACCTGAAGCACCAGCTCGACTTCCGCAGTATCTACGCCACCATCCTCCACGACTGGCTCGGCGCCGACGACAAAGCCATCCTGGGCAGCCACTTCGACCGGCTGAAAGGGCTGGTATAAGGCTGAGCAACCACCTCGGCTGGCATCTTTATACTCCTCGCGAAGTAGTTTGCAAAAAGGAAGTAGGGTGCGGGGCTTGCCCCCGCCCGTCGTTGAACGAACCACTAGGATTCCGTTCAATGACGGGCGGGGGCAAGCCCCGCACCCTACTTCGGGATGAGTATAACGTCTGTCATCCTTCGTCTCTGCTTTAAGCGCAGAATGCTCAGGATGACAGATGAAATTTGATGCAGACGCGGGCTAGATGCGGAAGCTGAACCCCAGAAAATATTCCTGGCTGGCTTCTTTGGTCAGGGCCAGGTGGGTGCCGCAGTCCAGAATCAGGTTGTCGCCGAAGTGCAGCTGGGGGCCGAGGTTGAGGGAAGCCTGCCAGGCGGCTTGGCGCACATCCCATTGGCCCGCCAGCTCGGCGAAAGTGGAGAGAAACGGAGAAAACTCGTAGTCGATGGCCGTGCTGGGCGTCAGCATCAGAAAGTGCCGCCCGTCCGGTTCGGCCAGCAGGTCGCTGCGCAGCTGGAGCTGGGTGTTGAGCTTTTTGCTGAAGTCATAGGCGAAGGGAACAATCAACCCATATTCGGCGGCGCTGGTGCCCACAGTGTGCCCCACCGGCAGGCGCAGGGTGCCAATTATGCCCAAAGCGGCGGGCTTACCTTCTTCACCGATCAGGGTGTGCTTCAGCCGCAGGGTTAAATCGCCGAATCCCCGGCGGCGTTCCGGCGGCTGTTGGTCGGTCCATTCCTTTTCCCAGGAATAGGAATCAACCTCCACGCCCAGGTCGGTGCGCTGGCTGAGGCCGAGCTTGAGCAGGGCGTGATTGAAGAAGAAGTCCCGTTCGCGGTGGCCGGGCTCCCGGTGGTTCAGGAGGCGGAACAAGTCACTTTCCAGTTGAAAATGCCCGGCGTCGACCGTGAACGGGCTTTCGGAAAAGCCCGGCCGGTCGGGCCGCAGCTCCCGGAGCGAGTCGCGGGGCACGGGCCGGAACAGGGTGTAAGCCTGCGCTCTGGCGGGAGTAGGAGCGGCCGATTGGGCCTGAGCCCGCACTGGACAAAGGCCGATAGCAGCCAGAAAAAGAAAAGTAAGCAGGCGCAAGGGAAGTGGTCTGGGGTAACGTTGGGGCTGCTACGCAGAACCTGCCCGTCGGGATGCCCGGCAATAGCTGAGCCGGCCCGTAAGCCAGGCATAGCCGCTGGGGTCCACGATTTTCGGGAAAAAAAACGTGCGGTATTCCGCGCCGGGTTTTTTTGTCGGATTTTTGCGGGCTTTTCCTGCTTGCCGTCTGCTCATGCCAACCACCAAAACCAAAAACCGCCTCGCTCTTTTATCCCTGGTGGTAAGTGTCGGACTGGTGGCCATTAAGTTCTACGCCTACTACCTCACCAGGTCGCAGGCGGTGCTGACCGATGCGCTGGAATCCATCATCAACGTTTTCACCAGCGGCTTCGCCTTCTACAGTATCTATCTGTCGGGCTTGCCCAAGGATGAAAACCACCCGTATGGCCACGGCAAGATTGAGTACCTCTCCATCGGTTTCGAAGGGGCGCTGATCCTGATTGCGGGGGTTTATATTTTCTACAGCGCCATCGTGGCCATGCTGCACCCGCACGCGGTGGGCCGGCTCGATACGGGTATGCTCCTGCTGGGCCTCACGGCGCTGATCAACCTGGGCGTCGGATTTGTGCTGTTGCGGGCGGGCAAGCGCCTCAACTCCGTGGCCCTGGTTGGCGACGGGCAGCACCTTTACCTGGACGCGCTGAGTACGATCGTGTCGTGCGTGGCGCTGGTGCTGGTACTGGTAACGGGCAACCTGCTCTTCGACGCCGGTGCGGCCCTGGTGCTGGGCGTGTTCATCGTGTTCAATGGCTTCCGCATGGTGCGGCGCTCCGTGTCGGGGCTGATGGATGAGTCGGACGTCGCCACGGTGGAGCAGGTAATTGCCGAGCTGCAGCGCCAGCGCCAGCCGGCCTGGATCGACGTGCACAACCTGCGCGTGCTGCGCTACGGGGCCAACCTGCACATCGACTGCCACATGCAGATTCCCTACTACTTCAGCCTGGAAGAAACCCACAACGAGCTGAACCGCATCGAGGGCGTAATCAAAAACCGGTTCGACGTGGAGGTGGAAATGTTCGTACACGCCGACCCCTGCACGTTTGCCGCCTGCTCGCTCTGTCACATGCCCGGGTGCCCGGTGCGGCGGCACCCGTTCAGCCAGGAAATCAGCTGGACGGTGACCAACGCGGTGAAAAACGAGCGGCACCACTTGCCAATCGGGTAGCCAAACCGGGGGTTGATTCCCCCTGCTTCAGAACGGCCAATTCAGATAGGGCGCGACGTTGATCAACGGGCCAGTTGCACCCAGCCTTTCGATTGGCCGCCGCTGTGGTCGGTGAGCCGGTAGAAATAAATGCCGGCCGGCTGGTCGTCGCCGGTCCAGTCGTTGGCATAGTCGATGTAGTCGCGGACTTTGCGGCCCCAGCGGTTGAAAATCTGCAGCCGGCTGCCGGGTGGGTTAATGGGGATGACAAAGGTTTCATTCAGCCCATCCCCATTCGGGGTGAAGATGTTGGGCACCTTCCCATCGGGCACAACTACCTTAACCAGCACCGAAGCAGTGTCCTGACAGAGGCCGGCAGGAAAGCTCAGCCCCAGCACGCGCACCTGGTAACGGGTGGTCTGGGTGGGCCGGACCGTGAGCGTCGGCCGGGTGCTGTCGGCCGGGTTTAACCCATTCGCCGCGGTCCAGCGGTAGCCATATTGCGCGGGGGAAGCGCCCACCGAATCGGGCCGGAAGGGCGTGGCGCTGAGCGTGACGGCCGCGCCGGAGCCTGCGTAGATAACCGGAGCCGAGGCCGTGGCTCTGGCGAAGTTGCCCGCCGCAATCCGGAGCACGATGGTCCGGTAGGTGATGCCTTTGATAGGGCAGCTGTTGTCTTCGATCTTGACCGGAATGCGGAAGGTGCGGCCCACGAAGGCGGCATCGGGCCGGATTTTCAGAATGCCGGTTGGCGTGCTGGTTTCATTGGCCACTACCCGGAAGGTGGCCACGCCGGCCGGCAGGTAGGCCGGCGTCAGCAGGCTGGGAGTGGCGGGGTCCAGCTCGGGGTAAGTAACCGTCAGCTTATCGGCCGGGTTGGGGTCGGTGAATTTCAGCCGTACTTCGGTGTAGTTGCAGCTGTAGGCCGTGATGAAGGTCGAGTCGCGGGAGCTGGCAATCCGGACGCTGGTCTTGGGCGCACCGGTCGCCACGGGTGGGGCCGGCGTCAGGTTGGCGTTGCAGTCGATAACGATAACCAGTATGTCGCGGCGCACGGAGCCCACTTTGTACGCGGTTGTAGTGCCGTTGGCCTTGCGCACCCGCCGCCATTCCGTAATGGTGCCCACCACCGCGTACTTGTTTTCGGCCATGTTGATGCCCGGCCTGAAGAAAGCGGGCGTAAACGTGATGGTGCCCAGCGTAGGGTTGAAGAGGAAGTTGGGCGTCGCTGTTTTCGTCGGGCACGACCCGCTGTAGGCGAAGGAAGCAATGGGAAACGTTGGCCGGAACAGCAGGGATACGCCGGGCGGAATAAAGGCCGCGCAGAAGCTGGTCGAGCCCTTCGGGGTGAGGTCGATGGCGCGGCTGGCGGTGTAAGGCAGGTAGGTGGTGGTGTCGCCGCAGTTTTCCAGCGAACGGCCCAGGCTGTACACCAGCGAGTCGCCATCGGGCTCGGTGGTGGCAAACGAGAGCTGCGTATCCTGCCGCCAGCACACGAAGGGGATTACGGCATTCAGCGGGTCGTTTTGCGGGGCGGTATTTTCAATGGCCTGCCCCCCGATCAGGTTGTTCAGAGTGGCCTCAAAGTAGCAGAGCTCGGAGCCTACGTCCACGTTGCCCAGCTTTGGCCGGGCCCCGAGCGTGACGCTCAGCGTCCATTCCGGCGCGGGCGGCAGCGTAACGACGGCTTCAAACAGGCCGGTTTCAAAATTGGTGGGCCGCCCCACGCCGCAGGGACTCGCGCCGAAGGGTCCGGTAGCGCAATACGGGTCGCCGATGCGTTGGGAGCCCGCAACCAGCGTCAGCCGCTCTTTGGGCCACGGCCCACCCTGGCAGCCCGTCGTCCGGTACTCCAGCTCCGGCCGGATGCTCGCGAAGGACGAGCCGCCACAGTCGCGGAAAACGGCGAGCGTGACCTTGTACTGGTTGGCGCCCAGGGCCTGGTAGGTGAGCTGGCCCCCCTGAATGTGGGAGGCCACCGCCTGGGGTGTTCCCAGCCCCAGCCAGCCCCAGGCAAAGACCAGCAAGCAAATAACGGATAGCAGTCTTGGCATGCGGTGGGTAAGGGGAGGCCGAATAAAGCCGTAATATATAACCGAACGCTAAGTTGGTCCCGCCCCCCAGCTCCGCCCGGCGTAGTGCCGGGGGCAGTAGTGGGCTATCGGGTGGCGCCGGAACCCCGGATGAGGCTGGCAGGAAACTGACCCGGCGACGAATATAGCCGCTGGCAAGCCTCCGCGGCCGGTGGTCCGGAAATAACCAAAGCACTTCGTTCCGACCAGGCCCTTTGGTTATTTCCGGTTTCTGGCCGCGGTTAGTTGATCAGCAGCCGCTGGGTGTAGGTGCGGGCGCCCACCCGGGCGCGGACTACGTACCAGCCCGCGCGCAGCCCCGCCACATCCAGCGACAAATCGGTTTGCCCTACGGCCACCGGCCGGGTAACGGCTAAACGGCCCAGCACGTCGAGCACCTCCACGGCGCCAGCTGCAGTGGGCGCGACGGGTAACCGTAGCCGCACTATCTGCCGGGCCGGGTTGGGCCACAGGAGCAGCGCGGGCCCGGGCAGGGCCGTAGCCGTGCTGGTAGGCTGGAAAGCCTTGTTTTCCAGTACCACGATCTTATCGTTGTTCTGGTTGCTGGTACCGATAAAGATGCGGCCCTGCGGCGAAATACACACGGCCCGCAGCCGGCCGAACGTGGTGAGGTAGCTTTGGGTGGTCGTTATGGCGTCACCGGTAGCGTTCAGCTTAAGCTGTACCAGTCGGGAGGCTTTGAGCGTGGCCAGCAGCAGGCTGCCCTGCCATTCCGGAATGGCGGGCGAGTTGTAGTACGCCAGCCCCGCTACGGCCAGCGTGGGGGTCCACGCAAACAGGGGTTCGCGCACGTTGTTGGCCGTGCAGAAGGCTTGCTCGGCGGGCAGGTTACAGAAGCCCTCCACATTGGGCCAGCCATAGTTGTGGCCGGCTTCGATCAGGTTCACTTCGTCGTCGTTGCTGGGGCCGTGCTCGGAGGCGTAAATCTTACCGTTGGGAGCCCGCACCAGACCCTGCGGGTTGCGGTGGCCGAGGGTGTAGAGCAGGCTGCCGGGGGTTGGGTTGTCGGCCGGAACGGAGCCGTCCAGGTTCAGGCGCAGAATCTTGCCGTTGAGGGAGCTGGTGCTCTGGGCCAGTGACGCGGCCTGGGCATCGCCGGTAGTCATGAGCAGGGTCCGGTCGGGCAGGATCAGCAGGCGGGAGCCGCTGTGGGTGGAAGCCGCCGTGATGTTGTCCAGCAGCACCAGCGGGGCCGTCAGGGCCCCGCCGGCGTAGGTATAGCGCGCCAGCTTTTCTTTTAAAGCCCCGTTCAGCAAATAGTTGTACACGATGTACACGTAGGGTGAGGTCCCGAAATCGGGGTGCAGCACCATGCCCAGCAGGCCGCTTTCCCCGGTCGGGGCCACATCCGGCACCGTGAGCAGGGGCAGCACCTGGCCCGAAACCGGGTCGACGCGGCTGATACGCCCGTTGCGCTCCGTCATCCAGAGGTAGTTATCGGGGCCCCAGACCAGCTCCCAGGGTATTTGCAGGTTGTCCACCAGGGGCGTTACCGTCACGGTGGTAGTCCCCACCTGGAACGTGGTGGTCTGGGCGCTGACGCAGGTAGCTGCACTCAGCGCCGTAAGCAGCAGGAGAAGGGTAAAAGATTTCATAGCCAGCAGGTTAAAGCGTGAAACGACGTCTGATGGTGCTAACGCAAAATAGGGATTTTCGGATTCTGCCCGTCACCGGAACCGGTCGGCTCCAGCCCGGCGGGGCCATTCAGTTGCGGAGCAAAGTATTTCTGCCAGCTTTGGGGAAAGAATCCGCGTTTCATTCTCCGCATTGCATGGCTTTCGAATCTGAACATCCGCTGGGCTTCACCATCAGCACCGACCCGGCCCGCCTCGACGTAGCCGCCATTCACGCTTACCTGGCGCAGGAGTCGTACTGGGCCACAGGGATTCCGCGCGAAACGGTGCAGCGGGCCATCGACCATTCCCTCAGCTTCGGCCTGTATGCTCCTGATGGCCGCCTGGCCGGCTTTGCCCGGGTAGTCACCGATACGGCCACGTTTGCCTGGCTCTGCGACGTATTCGTGCTGGCCGAATTCCGGGGGCAGGGTCTGTCCAAATGGCTGCTGGAGCAGGTATGGGCCCACCCCGAGCTGCAGGGGCTGCGCCGCCGTCTGCTGGCCACGCTCGATGCCCACGGCCTCTACACCCGGTTTGGGTTTGCTCCGCTGGCCGCCCCCGACCGGTTTCTGGAAATCCGGCAGCCTGATCCTTACGGGGCCGCTACGGCCAATTAGCTGCCGCTTGCCGCCGGTTGCGTCGTTGCCACGTCGGCCGGCTTGCGTTTGTTCTTGTCCGGCCGGGTATCTTACCACTTCTACTTCCCACCTTGCTCTTTTCCGATGCGTGCTTTCTCTTTCGTCCGGCTCTTGCCGTGGCTGTTGCCGGTTTCCGGCGTCTTCGCTCAATCCAGGGCGGTAACGCCCGTAGCGGCGCTGGGGCCGCTGACGGTGGAGAAAATAATGCGCGACCAGGCGCAGTGGCTGGGCTCGGCCCCCGGCGCTATTGCCTGGAGTGAAGACAGCAAGCGGATCTACTTCACCTGGAACCCCGAAAAGGCCCGCCGCGACTCCCTATACGTGACCACGCCCTCGGGCGGGGTGCCGCGCAAAGTGAGCGTAGCCGAGCAGCGCAGCTTGCCGGCCACCGCGGGCGAATACGACCAGCCCTACGCCCGCAAGGTGTACGAGAAGAATGGCGACATCTTTTTGCTCGACCTCAAAACCGGCCGTACCCGGCGCGTGACCAACACCGCGGACCGCGAAACCGACCCGGCGTTTGCCCTGCGGGGGCAGCTGATCAGCTACACCCGCGCCAACAACCTCTACACCTGGGACCCGGCTACCGGCGAAACCACGCAGCGCACCGATTTCCGCCGGGGCAGCAGGCCGGCCGGCACTCAGCCCACCGACCAGGCGGAGAAATTCCTGCGGGCCCAGCAGCTGGCGTTGTTTCAGGTGATCCGCCAAAAGGACCAGGACGCCAAAGCCCGGGCCCAGGCGCAGCAAGCCGTGGCCCGGCTCAGTCCCAAAGCTATTTATCTGGGCCCGAAAACCGTGGAAGGCATGCAGCTCAGCCCCGACGGCCGGTTCGTGACCTACCGGCTGGTGCAGGATCCGGCCAGCGATAAAACGGCCATCGTACCCAACTTCGTAACGGCTTCGGGCTTCACGGAGGATATTTCGACTCGTACCAAAGTGGGCGCGCCGCAGAAAGCTTACGAAATGGGCCTCTACGACATCGGCCGCGACACCACGTTTGCCTTAGGCTACAAAGATCTGCAGGGCCTCGACGAGCAGCCCGCCTACCGCAAGGAATACAAGCTCACCCCCAGGGCGCCCGCGCCGGCTGATTCGGCTAAAGCAGCACTGGCCAGGAAGCAGGAAAAGCCGGCCACCGAGCTGCGCCGGGTGGTCCCCTACGGGCCGTTCTGGTCGGCCGACGGGCAGCGGGCTTTCCTGGTGGTGCGCTCCGCCGACAACAAGGACCGCTGGATTGTAGGCCTGGACCCCGCCACGCAGAAAATCAGCCTGCTCGACCGGCAGCACGACGACGCCTGGATCAACGGGCCCGGCATCGGCTACGACGAAGGCAACGTAGGCTGGCTGCCGGACTCGCGCCGGGTATGGTTTCAGAGCGAAGAAACCGGCTATTCGCACCTCTACACCGTGGACGTGACCACCGGCCGCAAAAAGGCCCTGACCAGCGGCAGGTTTGAGGTGCAGAAGGCCCAGCTCAGCCGCGACCGGAAAACCTGGTACCTCTCGGCCAACAAAACGCACCCCGGCGAGCAGCACTTCTACCGCCTGCCGGTCGAAGGCGGCCCGCTGACGCAAATCACCACTATGCCGGGGGCCAGTGAAGTCACGCTGTCGCCGGACGAGAAAACCCTGGCCGTGCGCTACAGTACTTCCACCAAACCCTGGGAGCTGTACGTGATGCCCAACAAGCCCGGGGCCCAGGCCCGCGCCCTCACCCACAGCACCACGCCCGAGTTTGAAAGCTACGCCTGGCGGGAGCCCGAAATCATCACCATCAAAGCCCGCGACGGGGCCGACGTGTATGCCCGCCTGTACCGGCCCACTACGGCCGTGGCGCAGGGGCCGGCCGTGGTGTTCGTGCACGGGGCCGGCTATCTGCAGAATGCTCATAAGTGGTGGAGCCAGTATTCCCGCGAGTACATGTTCAACAACCTGCTGGTGGAGCAGGGCTACACGGTCCTGGATATCGACTACCGGGGCTCGAGTGGCTACGGCCGCGACGTCCGCACGGGCATCTACCGCGCCATGGGCGGCAAAGACCTCACCGACCACGTCGACGGGGCCAAGCTGCTGGTAGATAAGTACGGCGTGAGTCCGCGGCGCATCGGCATCTACGGGGGCTCTTACGGGGGCTTCATCACGCTGATGGCCATGTTCACCCAGCCCGACGTGTTCCGGGCCGGGGCCGCCCTGCGCTCCGTAACCGACTGGGCGCACTACAACCACGGCTACACCGACAACATTCTCAACGAACCCTACAACGACTCCCTGGCCTACGTCCGCTCGTCGCCGATTTACTATGCCGAAGGTTTGAAAGGGGCCCTGCTCATGTGCCACGGCATGGTCGACGTGAACGTGCATTTTCAGGACATCGTGCGCCTCAGCCAGCGCCTTATCGAGCTGCACAAGGACAACTGGGAGCTGGCCGTGTATCCGGTGGAAGACCACGGCTTCGTGGAGCCCAGCTCCTGGACCGACGAGTACAAGCGGATTCTGAAGCTGTTCGATACCAATCTGAAACCTGCTGAAAGCCCCCGATCCGGTAGCAGTAGCCAGTAGGGCAGCCGCAATGGGCACCCGGCCGGTACCCGGGGCATTACTAAGGTCCTTTCCCTTTTTCAGTTAGCTTTGCGGCCCTGTTCCGACGTTCGTCAGGGCAGGGCAGGGGCTACCGGCCTCTCGCGTACTTCTACCTTACAAGCTGATGCCCTACCTGTTCACTTCAGAATCCGTTTCGGAAGGCCACCCCGATAAAGTAGCCGACCAGATTTCCGATGCCATCCTCGACGAGTATCTGCGCCAGGACCCCGCCTCTAAAGTCGCCTGCGAAACCCTGGTTACCACCGATTTCGCCATGGTAGCCGGGGAAATCAAGTCCAAAGCCCACGTCGATGCCGAGCCCATTGTCCGGGGCGTCATCAGCCGCATCGGCTACAACAAGCCGGAGTATCTGTTCAACGCCGATACCTGCGAGGTAATGAACCGCCTGCACGAGCAGTCCCCCGACATTAACCAGGGCGTGGTGCGCGCCAGTGACGAAGAGCAGGGGGCCGGCGACCAGGGTATGATGTTCGGCTACGCCACCCGCGAAACGGCCAACTATATGCCCCTGGCCCTCGACCTCTCGCATCGTCTGCTCGATGAGCTGGCCAAAATCCGCAAGGCCGGCCAGGAAATGACGTACCTGCGTCCCGACGCCAAAAGCCAGGTGACCATCCGCTACGCCGACGACAACACGCCCGAAGGCATCGACACCATCGTGGTCAGCACCCAGCACGACGAGTTTGACGAGTCGGAGGAGAAGATGCTGGCGCAGATTTCGGAAGATATCCGCCACATTCTGGTGCCCCGCGTGAAGGCCGGTCTCGATGCGGCCACCCAGCGCCTGTTCACCGACCAGATCACCTACCACATCAACCCGACCGGCAAGTTCGTCATCGGGGGGCCCCACGGGGACTCGGGCCTCACCGGCCGCAAAATCATCGTGGACACCTACGGCGGCAAGGGGGCCCACGGCGGAGGAGCCTTCTCGGGGAAGGATTCCTCTAAGGTAGACCGCTCCGCGGCGTACGCTACCCGCCATATCGCCAAAAACCTGGTTGCGGCCGGCGTGGCCGATCAGGCCCTGGTGCAGGTGGCCTACGCTATTGGCGTGGCCCAGCCCGTGGGCTTGTACGTGACGACCTATGGCACCACCAAAGCCAAGCGCCCGAATGGTCAGATACTCACCGACGGCGAAATTGCCGATAAAGTGAACAAGCTGTTCGATATGCGGCCGTACGCTATTGTACAACGCTTCGGGCTGCGCAACCCTATCTTCGCCGAGTCGGCAGCCTATGGGCACATGGGCCGGCCCCCGGGTACCAAAGAAGTGAAAATGGGCAATGGCGAAACCAAAACCTTCGAGACCTTTACCTGGGAGAAGCTCGATTACGTGGACAGAATCAAAGCGGAGTTCAGCCTGTAATATCAATTCTGATTAAACCAAAAAAGCGCTCTTCCAAGCAGGAAGGGCGCTTTTTTGGTTTATGATTCGATGAGTCTCAATGACTCATGACTTTCTCTTTGTGCTTCGTGATCTGGCGGCGCAGGTTCTCGGCGGCGGCATCAGTGGCGGCTTCAAACGAAGCGGCATCTTCCTGGCTGAACAAGGTAGTCCCGGGGATGAAGAGCTTAATCTCGACCGTCTTATTGTCGATGCCGTCTTTGTTATTCAGTTTCAGAATCACTTCCCCGTTGGTTACACGGTCGTAAAACGTTTCGAGCTTATCGAGACGCTTCTGGATGAAGTCAAGTAGTTTTTGGTCGGCGTCAAAGTGTACCGAATGCATCTGTACTTTCATCGGTCGTAGGGGTTTGGGGTAGAAAAAAGGAAAACACTCAACTAGTCAGGCCTTGGGATGGGCCTTCTCAAATACGGCTTTCAATTTGTCAATCGACAAGTGGGTGTACACCTGCGTGGCCGCCAGGTTAGCGTGGCCCAGCAGCTCTTTGATAGCGTTCAGATCAGCTCCTTTGTTCAGCAGATGCGTGGCGAAGGAGTGACGCAGCACGTGGGGGTGCTGTTGGGACGTAGCGGTCGTGATTTGGCTCAGATAGTGCTTCACGGTGCGATACACGAACTTTTCGTAGAGCGGTTCGAGCTTATCTGTAACGAGGAGCGCCCCCCGGGCGTTGTCGGAGCCGCCAAATTCGCCCCGTTTGAGGGCTATATAGCGTTCCAGCACTATGAGCAGGGTAGGGTTCAGCGGGACCAAGCGCTGCTTGTTGCCTTTGCCCGTTACGCGCACCGTGCGGCCCGTCAGGCTCAGGTCGTCGTGGCCAATGCCGATCAGCTCCGACAAACGGATGCCGGTACCGTAAAGTAATTCCAGAATCAGCTGATCGCGGCGGCCCGCCAGCGTATCCGGGAACTCGAAGGAGTTGAGCAGGCCATTCAGGGAATCCTCCGGCACGAAGTCAGGCAGCTTCTTGGTCACCTTCGGCGACCTGATGCGCAGCATGGGGTTGCGGCCGATGACGTTGGTGCGGAGCAGAAACTTAAAGTAGGAGCGCAGGCAGGCAATCTTGCGGTTCACCGTGCGCGGGTCCAGCGGCTGCTGCATCAGCGTGACCACCCACGAGCGGATCAGCGTATGGTCGGCCTGGGCCGGATTTTCTAGCTCATACGCGGTTTTGAGGTAGTCCGTGAACTGCCTCAGGTCGGTCTGGTACGAAAGCACGGTGTGGGGGCTGTAGCGCCGCTCGAACCGCAGATAATCAAAAAATAACTCCATACTGACAAGGGCCCGCGACTAAGGGCGGGTATCCAATGTAGGGAATTAAATCGGAAAGGTAAGACGCGAAAAAACCGGCTGATTCGCTTGAAAAAGCAATTCAGCCGGTGGGCAATCTTCGCCGGAAGCTACGGATTAGTAGTTCTCCGTAGCGTACATCGTCTGCTTATAAACAGCTTTGATTTTCTGCTTACGCTTGGTAATGGAAGGCTTCTGGAAGAAAGTGCGACGACGCAGTTCCTTCAGAACGCCGGTGCGCTCAAATTTCTTTTTGAAACGCTTCAGGGCACGGTCAACCGACTCGTTATCCTTAATCTGGACGATGATCATATGCTCAGTAAAATTGAAAAGTCTTCTTTTAGGGGTTGCAAAGGTAATCACTGATTCAATTGATCATACTGATTGCCCTGATTTTTTTGTTCAAAGGTCTAAGAAATAACTCCTTCAACCGCCCGGACCGGGCAAAAATCAGCGCAATCAGTATGATCAGCGCAGATCAGTGATTTATTTCAGTAAGTTCCGGGCAATAACCAGCTTCTGAATCTCGGAAGTGCCTTCGCCGATGGTGCAAAGCTTGGCATCGCGGTAATATTTCTCGGCCGGATAGTCCTTGGTGTAGCCGTAGCCGCCAAAAATCTGCACGCCTTCGTTGGCGCAGCGCACGCACACCTCCGAGGCATACAGCTTGGCCATGGCCGATTCCTGGGTCACGTTCAGGCCTCGGTCCTTCATATCGGCGGCGCGGTAGGTGAGGAGCGAAGCCGCCTCGATTTCGGTGGCCATATCCGCCAGCTTGAAGCTGATGCCCTGAAAGCTCGAAATCGGCTTATTGAACTGGTGACGCTCCTGCGAATAAGCCAGCGCGGCCTCGAAAGCCCCCTGGGCAATGCCCAGCGACAGCGCCGCAATGGAAATCCGGCCGCCGTCCAGTACTTTCATCGACTGAATGAAGCCGTCGCCGACTTTGCCCAGGATATTCTCTTTCGGTACGCGGCAGTCCGTGAAAATAAGCTCGGTCGTTTCGGAAGCGCGCATGCCCAGCTTGTCCTCCTTGCGGCCGTGGGTGAAGCCTTCGGTGGGCTTTTCAAGCACGAAGGCCGTCATGCCGTGGGAGTCGCCGACTTTGCCGGTACGGGCAATAACCACGGCGATGCTGCTGCTCTTGCCGTGGGTGATGAAGTTCTTGGCGCCGTTGAGCACGTAAAAGTCGCCGTCTTCCACGGCTACGGTGCGCATGTTGCCGGCATCGGAACCCGTATTGGGTTCAGTCAGCCCCCAGGCCCCGATCCATTCGGCCGAAGCCAGCTTAGGCAGCCACTTGCGTTTCTGCTCCTCGGAGCCGAACTGTAGAATATGGCCGGTGCAGAGGGAGTTGTGGGCCGCCATGCTCAGGCCAATGCTGCCATCAATTTTGGACAACTCAGCAATAGCCGTCACGTATTCGACGTAGCCAAAGCCTGCCCCGCCGTATTCCTGGGGAACCAGCACGCCCATCAGGCCCAACTCACCCAATTTTTTGAATACTTCGATAGGAAATTCCTGGCTCTCGTCCCACTTCATCATGTCGGGCTTGATGTGGGTGGCGCCGAAGTCGCGCACCATCTGGGCAATCATGGTTTGGTTCTCGGTGGCTACTAATTCCATGGAAACTGGGGGATTGGGTGGGAAGGAAGATTGGCAGGAAAAACCAGGATGGTCCGGTTTTGGGTCTGCGAAAGTACGGCTTTGCCGCCAGACAAGCCAGCTTTACTCCGGGCTGGCGGGGCTTCAATTTTGAAAGGGCCCGCCAATTCGGTTACTTTGAAGGTTTTTTAGGGGAAAATGTTCGGTTTTATACCGTCTTTTCTGATACATTCTGTACTTAGCCCCCGGCTTTTCCAGCCTGCATGCAACAACCTGCTCTCTCCCGCTTTCTGCGCCTCTGGCTGCTTTGGGTGCCGTTCGCGGTGCTGTTTTCTTCCTGCGCTTCGTCCCGGTATTATCAGCAAAGTATCATGTTTCAGACTCCCACGGGAGTGGGCATTGATACGATGAAGCTCCGGGCGGCCGTGAACCGTACGGCCCGCAATTATCTGATTCAACCCAACGACTACCTGCGGGTGCAGGTCTACACCAACAAGGGGGAGCGGATTCTGGACCCCAACGGGGAACTGAAGTTTGGCCCGCCCGGCTCCACGAGCAGCGGCACCTCAACCCCCGGCACCAGCCGCATGAGTCAGGCCCTGCAGAGCATGCAGAGCATGCAGGGAGGCCAGTCGGGCCAGGGTAGCGGACAGCCAGCCACCACTTCGATGGCTGCCGACGAGTTTCTGGTGCAAAGCAACGGCAAGGTAAAGCTGCCCATGGTTGACATCGTCAGCGTGGCGGGCCTGTCGCTGCTGCAGGCTGATAGTGTGCTGCAGGTGCGCTACAGTGCTTATTACAAGGACGTGTTTGTATCTACCCACGTTACCAACAACCGCGTCTTCGTGCTCGGTCATATCGGGGGGCGCATTGTGCCGCTGACCAACGACAATACTAACCTGCTGGAAGTGCTGGCCCTGATCGGGGGCCTGAGCAACAACGGCGGCAATAATAACAACAACAATAATAGCACGGCCGGGGCGCTCAGCGGCGGCCGCGCATACAATATCCGGTTGATTCGGGGTGACCTGAAAAATCCACAAGTCCAGGTAATTGACCTGTCCACGATTGAGGGAATGCGCCGCGCCAATCTGCAGGTTGAGCCCAACGACGTAGTCTACATTGAACCGATAAATCGTCCGTTCTTCCAGGCACTATCCGATGCCAGTTCGGTGTTTGGCCTTATTGGTGGCTTAACCAGCTTGGTTACGACGCTTTATCTGATTCAGAGACTTTAATAATTGCTTGAAATTGGTTGGGAGCGGGCAGGGCCAACAGCATGCCGCGCTTTAAAACCAACTTGCTAACGACCGAATGGCAAACGAAAACGCTGAACTGGAAGCCTTGATTCGCAATGCGGGCGGGGGAGATACAGATGCTGAAGATGAAGAAGGCGGCGGACTTGATATCACAACGCTCCTGCTGGTCGCACGCCGTAGTCTGATCTGGATTGCCTTGCTCATCGCGTTGGGGTTGACGGCTTCGTGGCTGTTTTTGCGCTATACCAAGCCGGTTTACAAATCGACCTCCCTGCTCAAGATCGATGAGAAAACCGAGGCGGGTGCGCTGGGGTTGAGTGGGGCCCTCGGTCAGGGGCTGAAGGAGCAACAGAGTATAAGTCAGCTTTCCGGCGAGGTTGAACTGATCAAGTCCAACATCATCTACCGCCGGCTGAAATACTCCCTGGAGCTGGATGTAAATTACTATGTGGAGGGTAACGTGCTGGAGAGTGAGCTTTACGGTACCTCGCCTTTTGAAGTACAATACCAAATTAAGGATCCGGTTCTGTACAATACCAAATTCAATTTGGTATTCATGGGTTCCCAGCAGATCCGCCTGAGCTATCTGTATCAGGGGCAGGAAAAAACCGGTGAATTTACTTTAGGACAGCAGATTACCCTGCCCGGAATGCAGCTGCGCATCACCGCCACGCCGCGGTTGAATGCGGAAACCCGGGACCTGAAATACCATTTCCTGGTAAATGATGACGCCGGGCTGAATGCCTATCTGAGTAATAATTTGAGTGTTGAAATTGTAAATGCCGACGCCAATACCATTCAGATAGCCTTCACCGACTTTAACCCGGCCAAGGCCCAGGATATCGTCAATAAGATTGACACGGTGTACCTGCAGGAAAAGCTGGCCAAGAAGCAGCAGGCTACGGCCCAGACCCTGCAGTTTCTGGAAAAAACCCTCTCGGAAAATCGTACGCAGCTGCAGAACGCCGAAGAAAACCTGCAGTCGTTCGTGCGCATTAACAAGACCTATGACGTGCGCTCCGACGTGACGGCCATCATCACGAAGCTGGCTACGCAGGAAGAGGAACGCCAGAAGCTGGCCGATAAAGCCCGCCTGCTGAGCGAGGTGACGCGGCTGGTGGAGCAGGAACGCCTTATTGCCAGCGACGAAGCTACCCTGGAGGAAAGTATCCCGGGCTTGGCTATTCTCGAAGATGCGCCCCTTACCCAACAGTTGGGGGAACTCAATAACCTGCAGCGCAATCTGCGGCGCGTGCTTCGTTCCTATACGCCGGCCACTGAAGCGGTTCAGGCGCAGCAATCGGCTGTTGCCTTTTTGAAGAATAGTGTCCGGCGTCAGCTCCAGCAAAACCGGCAACTGTTGCAAAAACAGCTGGCGCAGATGAACCAGCAGCAGGCGGCCTTTAATTCGGAGTTGCAGACACTACCGCAAAAGGAAACCGAGCTGGCCCGCCTGAAACGCCCATTTGGGTTGTACGAGAAAACGTACCTCATGCTGATGGATAAAATCGTGGAGTTCAACATGGCCAAAGCGGGTACGACGGCCGACTTTCAGATTTTGTCGCCGGCCAGCCGGCCCGGGGCGCCAATTTCACCCGTGCGACTGATGATTTATTCTATCGGGCTGGCTACCGGTATCGTTCTGGGTTTGCTGCTGATAGCCGTACGGTTCCTGATGCACAACACGGTGACTAACGTGCGGGAACTGGAGCGGTCGACTGCCGCATCGGTGCTGGGCGTGATTCCGACCTATGACAAGGAGAAAATGACCGTGTCGAAGCTGGTGGTAGATAAAAGCCCTAAATCAGCTATTTCGGAGTCGATCCGCTCCATTCGTACCAACCTGGACTTTATCAGTTCGGCCAAGAAAAAGCGGCTGATATCGGTCACGTCGACTATTTCGGGGGAGGGCAAAACGTTCGTTACGGTCAATTTGGGCGGAATCATCGCCCTTTCAGGCCAGCGAGTCGTGATTCTGGATCTGGACATGCGCAAGCCTAAAGTGAATCTGGCGTTTGGAACCGAAAATATTAAGGGGATCAGCACCATTCTTATTGAAAAACATACCGTGCTGGAATGCGTGCAGCACACCAGCATCCCAACGCTGGATTTTATCTCGGCTGGCCCCACTCCCCCCAACCCATCGGAACTGATCCTTAACCCAAAGTTCGATGAGATGCTCAACGAACTCTACGAACACTACGATGTGATTCTGATTGATACTCCGCCGGTGGGACTTGTTACAGATGGAATTCTCATCATGAGGAAGGCCGATATCCCCGTTTATATCGTCCGGGCCAACTACTCCAAGAAAACTTTCCTGAAGAACATCAACAAGCTGATGCGGGCCAATAATTTCACCCGGTTGTGCGCTATTCTCAATGATGCCAATGCCAGTGGCGTGTACGGCTACGGCTACGGCTACGGCTATGGCTACGGCTATGGCTATGGCCAGGGCTACTACGAGGAAACCAAACCAACGGGCAGCGCCTTGTCCCGCCTGCGCAAGCGGTTTACCTGATTTTCCGGCTTTCTTTCCTTACGCGTGGCGTCATTCTTTCAGAAGCTTTTTGGCGGCGCTAATGCTTCCACTTCCATCGATCCGGCCGCTCTGGCCGTGCTTGGGGCGGATATGCACTCCCACGTGCTACCCGGGCTCGACGATGGCGCCGAAACCGTAGAGCAGTCAGTGGCGCTACTCCGGGCCCTGCAAAGCATGGGCTACCGCAAGCTTATTATGACGCCCCACATCATGGGCGACTTCTATAAGAACACTCCCACTGGAATCCGGGCCGCCCTGGCCCAACTGCAGGTAGCGGCCACGGCTGGCGGAGTAACCGGTCTGCAGCTGGAATGTGCCGCCGAATACTACCTCGATGAGTGGCTGCAGCAGAAGATTGATAGCGAGGAGCCTTTGCTCAGCTTTGGCGGCGACAAGAAGTACGTCCTCTTCGAGACGTCTTACATCAACGAGCCGTTCAACTTCCGCGAAGTCGTTTTCAACCTCAAGTCGGCGGGCTACCAGCCGGTGCTGGCGCACCCGGAGCGGTATACGTATTTCTACGGGCGTTTTCAGGAGCTGGAAAAGGTGCGCGAGGATGGGGTGCTGCTGCAGCTAAATCTGAACTCGCTGTGTGGCTACTATTCGCCGGGGGCCCGGAAAATAGCCGAACGACTGGTCGATGCGGGCCTGGTGGATATGGTTGGGACCGATGCGCACAACCTCAAGCATACCGAAACCCTCCGCCTGAAAGTGTTCCCAACCGACTACCTGCGGAAGGTGCTGGCGCTGCCGCTGTTGAATACCAGTTTATAGCGTCTGGGGGCCTCAGAGTCGTGGTTTCGGCTGTTAAAAACCAAGTCCCCAAACTCCAAGCTCCCCAAAGAATGATTTTCGTTACCGGCGGCAGCGGCCTTATTGGCAGGTTTCTGATTCCAGCGCTGGTAGCGCAGGGTTATGCGGTGCGGGCTTTATACCGCACCCGGATTCCGCAGCTTCCGGTAACCGGGAAAGTGGAATGGGTCGAGGGCGACCTGCGCGACACGCTGGCGCTGCAGGCGGCCATGCTGGGTATCACGCACGTATTTCACTGCGCCGGTCTGGTTTCCTACGCTCCCCAGGATGAAGATGCGCTGTTGCAAACTAATGTCGAAGGCACGGCGGCCATCGTGGATGCCTGTTTGGCGCAGCCGGGGGTACGGTTGTGCTATGTGTCATCGGTAGCGGCGCTGGGCACGCTAGTGAAGCAAGCCGGCAGTACTGCTCCTGCCTTGGTGGACGAACAGGCCAAGTGGGACCTGGGGGCTGAACACCCCGCCTACGCCACGTCGAAGTATCTGGGTGAGCTGGAAGTGTGGCGCGGCGTAACGGAAGGTCTGGCCGCCGTGATGGTGAATCCATCGGTGGTGCTGGGCCCCGGCGACTGGAACCGAAGCAGCACGCGGCTGTTCCGGTACGCCTACCAGGAACACGCTTTCTACACCCCGGGAAATCTGAACGTCGTCGACGTACGCGATGTAATAGAGGCCATGATGACGCTGACGCTGCATACCACAATTTCCGGGGAGCGGTTTGTCCTGAGTGCCGGAGCCGTGCCACTGGCCGATTTCCTGGGGCAGGCTGCCGCTTGCTTCGGCAAAAAGCCGCCTTCGGTAGCTGTTCCCAACTGGGCCGCGGAGGTGATCTGGCGACTGGAGCATGGCCGCTCCCTGCTCACCGGCGCCCGACCCCTTATCACCAGGGACACCGCCCGGGCCGGCCGTCATCCCGTGGAGTATGGGGCTGGAAAGGTGCAGCAGGCTATTGGCCTGACGTTCCGGCCCCTGGCCGAAACAATTCAGTGGTGTTGCGCCGGCCTGCGTCCGAACTACCCGGCATCCGGTGCGGTTGTTGTACCTTAGGACACTTACCGGCGGTGTGCCCTACCCTTGATTTAATACCCGTAGAGCCTGCCTTTTTGGCGGCTGTGCGCCGATTGTAGCAGCATGAGAATGAACGAGAATTTTGAGGACCAAAACGAGGTAATGGACATCGTGCGCCGCTTTGAGCGTATGCTGGCCAACAACGAGCCCGTGTTTTTTGATCTGGCTGACTTCGAGAATATTATCGACCATTACACTACCAACACGCAGTATGAGCAGGCCTTACGGGCGTGCGAAGCGGCCATTGCGCAATATCCCTTCTCCACTGAGCTGCTCATCGACCGCTCCCAGGTGCTGGCCATGAAGGGCGAGTACAGTGCCGCGGCCCAACAGATTGAAGACGTAGCTCAGCTCGATCCTGACAACCCGGACGTAGCCGTCACCCGGGGGATCATTGCCACCCAGAAAGGGGAGTTCTCGGAAGCCGTAGCCTATTTTCAACAGGCGGCGGAGCGCGCCCCCGACCGCGACGATATCTACTTTAACCTGGGGCTGGCTTACCAGAGCTGGCAGAAGTTTAAAAGCGCCGCCAAATTCTACAAGCAAAGCCTGCGTCTGAACCCCGACAATGAAGTAGCGGTCCAGGAGCTGCTGTATTGTCTGGAGGTAAGTGAGCGGCTGGAGAAGAATCTGGAGTTCTTCCGCCGCTTTACGGATGAAGACCCGTATTCCGTTATTGCCTGGTACAATCTGGGGCAGGCCTACTTCCGGACGGGTAAATATGCCGAAGCCGAAGCGGCGTTTGAGTACGCCATTCTCATCGATGCTGAATTTTACGAGGCGCACAGCTTCCTGGCCAGCACGTACGTGAGCCAGGAGAAGTACCGCGAAGCTATCCTGGAGTTTCACCTGAGCTACGAGCCCGGCACGCCTACCTCGGAGGCGCTCTGCAACATCGGGGAATGCTACGAGAAGCTGGCGGAGTGGGACCAGGCGCGGAAGAACTACCAGAAAGCCATTGACCTCGACCAGACCATGGACGAGGCCTGGTTTGGTATCGGCGTAGTGCTCAACGCGCAGGAGCGCTGGTTCGAGGCCATTCATTTCTTCCGCAAAGCCACGGAGCTCTACGACGAAAGTCCCGAGTACTGGCTGGCCCTGGCGGCGGCCGAATACCAGCTGGGCAATGTAATCAGCGCCATCGAGGCCTACGACAAAGCCACCCAGGTAGCCCCCGACAACAAGGATGCCTGGCTGAACTGGAGCATCATCCTCTACGAGCAGGGCAACTTCGACGGGGCCATCGACCTGATGACCAACGCCATGGAGATTCAGCCCGGCGAAGCGGAGCTGCACTATCGGCTTTGTGCCTACCTGTTGGCCGCGGGCCGCTACCGCGAAGCGTATCAGAACCTGGAAAATGCCCTGGTACTTGATTTTGACAAGCACCGGCTGCTCTTCGAATACTTTCCCGAGCTGGAGTCCCAACGCGCCTTGGCCCGGCTGATTGACCAGTACCGGAAGTAGGGACTTGGGGTCCGGGGGACTTAGGGTCTGGGTTGTTGTTCTGACAAAACTTGTAGAACGGCACCCAAGACCCTAAGTCCCCCGGACCCCAAGTCCCTTTTTACTACTTACAAAATTCGGGCGTACTTTTGCCGCATTGCTCCGGGCGCCCGGCACGAAAATCCAGCGCCCAAGTCCCTAAGACCCTAAGACCCCAGGAATGAATTATACCCTCAACAATCTTCCCGAGCGCACTGCCAAACCCCGCGAGCAAGGCTACACCATGGTCATGGATAAAGGCCTTAGTATCCGCGAAGTCGAAGACTTCCTGGAAGTAGGCACCCCGTATACCGACATCGTGAAGCTGGGCTGGGCCACTTCCTTCGTAACGCCCAACCTGAAGCGTAAGCTGGCCGTGTATAAGGAAGCGGGTATCCCGGTGTATTTCGGTGGAACCCTGTTTGAGGCCTTCATCATCCGCAATCAGTTCGATGATTACCGCCGGCTGCTGGAAGAGTACGGGATGGAGTATGCCGAAGTGTCCGACGGCTCCATCGATCTGGTCCACGACCGCAAGCTGGACTATATCCGCACGCTCTCGGAGCAGGTAAAGGTGCTGAGTGAGGTAGGGTCGAAGGACGCGGAGAAAATCATTCCCCCCTACAAGTGGATTTCGCAAATGAAAACCGAGCTGGAAGCCGGGGCCATCAAGGTGATTGGCGAAGCCCGCGAAGCCGGCAACGTGGGCCTGTTCCGCAGCACCGGCGAGGTGCGCTCCGGCCTGGTAGAAGAAATTCTGACCCAGATTCCGGCGGAGAAGATTCTGTGGGAAGCGCCGCAGAAGTCGCAGCAGGTGTGGTTTATCAAGATGATGGGCGCCAACGTAAACCTGGGCAATATTGCCCCCAACGAAATAGTTAGCCTCGAAACCATCCGCCTGGGTTTGCGCGGCGACACGTTCACGCACTTCCTGGATATGGACACCGTGGACGAGATGTTCAAGCCCGAGGCCAAGACCGGCAAGCCCGGCACCTCCATGCCGCGGGGCTAGGCGGTGTCGGGGCGCGGCCCGTTTGCGGTTGTCGTGCCTTACGCCATAAGCTTTCCCTGAGTGGCAGTGGCGGCCGTAGGGTTGCAACCTAATTCTCCCACATTTGCTCCTTTCTGATATGAAACATATTTTACTCGGCTTCGGCCTGTTCCTGTCTGCCTTGTCCGGCCAGGCTCAGGTGACCAATACGTTCAGCGGGGCCCTTACTGCAGCGGATCCAACCATTCCCGGCGTCCGTATGGACCGTAGTGGCATCACGGCGGCCTGCGCCACTACCCGGGTCTACCCCGGGGTAGCGAAGAACAACAGCATCGGCGTACGTTACGATTCCTACACCATTACCAATCCCAGCACCACCACCCCGGTATGCGCTACGCTGACCCTGACGCCGGCCTGTTCGGAAGGTACCAGCGACTACCTGTTCTGCTCGGTATATCTCAATTCGTTTGATAAGACCAATCTGGCCACCAACTACCGCTCCGATATGGGTTCCAGTCCAACCACGGCTCCCCTGTCGATGGGCGTAAAGGTTTCTCCCGGCGAAAAGCTGGTGGTGGTCATCAGCGGGGTTACGGCGGCCTCCACCTGCAGCGCCTACAGCCTGACGGTGGCGGCCCCCATTGCTTTGTCGGTGCGGGGGGGGCAACTGGCCGCCGCCGCCACGCTTTCTGCCTACCCCAACCCGGTGGAAGACGTGCTGCACATTACGGCCGCCAACGCGGGGAGCTACACGCTGTATAATGCTACCGGAGCCGTAGTGCAGCAGATTGAAGGCAGTGAAGTATCGTTGCGCAACTTACCCGGAGGAGTATACCTGCTGCAGCAGAATACCACTAAGGCCGCCACGCGCATCGTGAAACTCTAACGGGTGGTACGCTTTGCCGTTTCTCAGCTGCCCCACGGCCGACTTTTTCGTCAGGCCGTGGGGCAGTTGCCTGTGGTGACTTGGCCCCAGGCCAGTACGCAGACTCCGCCCCGGTTTTCTGCCCGTCCGCTACCTTACGCCCATGACCAATCGTTTGCTGTTGCTGTTTGCTTTGCTGGGGCTGGCGTTGACCGCGGCGGGGCAGTCGGCGGTTTCGTCCGGCCGTTTGGAACTCCTGCCCGCTTTCCCGTCGAAATTCGTGCCGCCGCGGTCCGTGGAAGTATGGTTGCCCGAGGGCTACGTGGCCGGCCAGCGGTATCCCGTGCTGTACATGCACGATGGGCAGAACCTCTTTGACCCCAAAGCAGCCAGCTACGGCATGGCCTGGGAGGTCGACAGCGTGCTGGCCCGCCTGAACCAGGCTGGTCAGACGCGCCCCTGCATTGTGGTGGGCATCAGCAATACCAGCCGGCGCTTCCAGGAATACACGCCGGCCAAGCCCTACGCTGCTCTGCCCGCCGCCACGCGCGCCCGGCTGGAGCTGGAGCGGTCCGGCCCGCCGCTATCCGACGATTATCTGCGGTTTGTGGTGCAGGAGCTCAAGCCTTACATCGACCAGCACTATCGTACCCGCCCCCGCCGGGCCGATACGTTCATCGCCGGCTCCAGCATGGGCGGGTTGATTTCCCTGTACGCCTTGCTCGAATACCCGCGGGTATTCGGCGGGGCCGCCTGCCTTTCCACCCATTGGCCGCTGAGCCTGAAGGAGAACCGGCCCGATTTCACCACGGCCATGCTCGCCTACCTGCACCAAACGCTGCCGCGCCGCCGCAAGCCCCGGCTCTATTTCGACTACGGCACCACCACCCTCGATGCCCGCTACGAACCCCATCAGCTTCGGGTCGATAGTCTGCTCCAGGCGCACGGCTACGACGCCCCGTACCGGCTGACCCGTAAATACGTGGGCGCGGCCCACAACGAAACTGCCTGGAAGCGCCGCTTTGCCGTACCGGCTACATTTCTGCTGGCGCCCCGGCAGCCCGTCCACCAGGATACCGGTAACCATCCGCGGAAAAGGCAGTAGAAAGAAGCAGTCCATTCTTTCTGACTCCATGAAAAAAATGACTTTTTATGCCGGCACCGCGCTGCTAGGGGTGCTGGCTGCCTGCAGCGGCCCTTCCAGGGAGGAAAAGCGGGAGGCTCAGGCCAACACCCCGGCCGACACCGTTAGCACCGGCGCGCAAACCGTAGTGCTGCCTGCCCCCTACGCCACCAAATCGGCTACCAAACGCAGCGAAGTAATCGACTGGCCGGCTGGTAAGAGGCCCACCGCTCCCGCCGGCTTTACCGTAACCGAGTTTGCCCGCGACTTCGACAGTCCGCGCTGGCTCTATATTCTGCCTAATGGGGATGTGCTGGTCGCGGAGTCCAGCACCATCCCCAACGACGCCAAGAAAAAAGTCGCGGCCGCCCTGGGTCTCGACAAGTCCCGCTCCCTCAGACCAACCAGTGCGAACCGCATCACCCTGTTGCGCGATGCCGATAAAGATGGCCGTCATGAGATACGGCAGCCTTTTTTGAGTGGCCTCAACCAGCCCCTGGGCATGCTGCTTATCGGCAACAATTTCTACGTGGCCAATACCGATGGCGTGCTGCGCTATCCGTACGTGCCCGGCGCTACCAGCATTACCGGCCCCGGGGAGAAGATCCTGACTTTGCCGGCGGGCGGCTACAACAACCACTGGACCCGCAACCTGCTGGCCAAGCCCGACGGTTCTAAAATCTACGTGAGTGTGGGTTCGGGCTCCAACGTGATGGAGCACGGGGCCGCCAACGAAGTGCGCCGCGCCAATATTCTCGAAATAAACCCCGATGGCTCGGGCGAAAAAATCTACGCCAGCGGCCTGCGCAACCCCGTCGGGATGGCCTGGGCCCCCGGTACCACCACGCTCTGGACGGCCGTGAACGAGCGCGACGAGCTGGGCGACGACCTGGTGCCGGATTACCTGACCAGCGTTAAGGCGGGTGGTTTCTACGGGTGGCCGTACTCCTATTTCGGCCAGCACGAAGACCCGCGCCGCAAGGGCGAAAAGCCGGAGCTGGTGCGCCGGGCCCTAGTGCCTGAAGTGCCGTTGGGCCCCCACACGGCCTCGCTGGGACTGGCCTTTTACAACCAGGCAGCTTTTCCCGCCAAATATCAGGGTGGGGCTTTTATAGGGCAGCACGGTTCCTGGAACCGCACTGAGTTCACGGGCTACAAAGTAGTGTTCGTACCCTTTAAGAATGGTCAGCCGGTTGGTCCGCCCGAAGACTTCCTGACCGGATTCCGGGTAGATGAAACCAGTAACCGGGTGTATGGCCGGCCCGTGGGCGTTTTCACGGCCCCTGACGGCAGCCTGCTGATTACCGATGATGCCGGGAACCGGGTCTGGCGGGTGAGCAAAACAGCCAGCTAACGTCGATTGTATCACCCGACTGCCGGTTGAACCGGCTGGTATATAAGCCCACCTTGGCTGAACGCATCCGTTCAGCCAGGGTGGTCTTTGTCGTTAAATAAAAATTTGTGTTTAATGTAATTAAGAATATATTTGATTGAACTAAATAAAGTAAATAGCTCGCTCGGGCTCTCAACTGCCCGTTGAGTTCTGCTGAACCAAACCAACCCTTTAGTTATGCAAACCACGATCCGCCCTACGTTGCCGGAGCAGACCCGCAACTTCGCCAAATCGATAATGGACCGCTATCTGGGCGAAACCATCGTGCAGAAGTGGGTGCGGCAGGGAAGGCCGCTGCCGCCCCCGCACCAAGTGAAACAGGCCGTAATTGAGGAGTATCGCCAGCGGTACGGCTGCCGGGTCCTGGTGGAAACCGGTACTTTTCTCGGCGACATGGTAGAGGCTCACCTGCGGCACTTCGATGCCATAATCTCTATTGAGCTAAGCAAGGTGTTCTACGAAAAAGCCTGCTACCGCTTCCGCAATGCGGCCCATGTGACCATCTACGAGGGCGACAGCGGAGCGGTGCTGCCCCAGGTGATGCGCACGCTGCGCCAACCGGCCATCTTTTGGCTCGATGGTCACTATTCCTCCGGCGAAACGGTGAAAGGCGACAAGGACTGCCCGATTTTCGATGAGCTGTCCGCTATTTTCAACCAGCGCAACCGGCAGGATCATGTGCTGCTAATCGACGATGCCCGCCACTTTGTGGGCGAAGGCGACTATCCCACGGTGGCCGCCGTGCGGGAATTCATTCAGGGCTGTGATGGCCGCTACCGCGTGGAGGTGAAAGATGATATCATCCGGGCCACCGTAGAACACTGAACCGAATAAGCTCCGACAAAAGCGGAAACATTGGGGTACAGGCTGCCACTTTCCCGGCAGCCTGTTTTCTTTGTGGGATAATTGTCTGGCGGTTTCCGCCGATTTTCTTACCCAACCCCGCAATGGAGCTTATCAAGCAATTTTTCGACCTAGTCCTGCACCTCGACAAAACGCTGATTGATGTCGTGCATCAGTATGGCACGCTCACGTATCTGATTCTGTTTCTGATTATTTTCACCGAAACCGGCGTCATCGTATTCCCCTTTCTGCCCGGCGACTCCCTGCTGTTCGTGGCCGGCACCCTGGCGGCGCAGACCGCTAATCCGGGTTCGCCCGAAACGCTGCTCAACATCTGGTACCTGATTCCGCTGCTGTTCGCCGCGGCTTTCCTCGGCGACAACCTCAACTATTTCGTCGGCGACTACCTCGGGCCGCGGGTGTTCCGGGAGGATTTCCGCTTCCTGAAGCGCAAATACCTGGAGCAGACCCAGGCCTTCTACGCCAAGCACGGCGGCAAAACCATCATCATGGCCCGCTTCGTGCCCATCGTGCGCACCTTCGCGCCGTTCGTGGCCGGCGTAGGCACCATGAAGTACAGCTACTTTATCAGCTACAGCATTGCCGGCGCGCTGTTCTGGGTTATTTCGCTCACGGCCGCCGGCTACTTGTTTGGCAACATTCCGGTGGTAAAGAACAACTTCACGCTGGTGATTTACGCCATCATTCTGGTATCGATTATGCCACCGGCCATCCAGTTTCTGAAGTCGAAGCTCAGCCCCGGTCCCAAGCCCGCCTAAGGCCTGAGTTTGGATTATATTTTAGAAAACCGCTCCAAGCCTGCGGGAATGGAGCGGTTTTTTTGTTTTTTCGGGGCATCGTTAGCTGCGCCATACTATGAGGGAATTCGGGCTTATCGGGCAGTCGCTCGGCCATTCATTTTCACAGACCTACTTCCAGCAGAAATTCCATACCCTGGGAATTGAAGGCTGTAGCTACGATTTGTTTGAGCTGCCCTCCATCACGCACTTTACTGATCTGCTGGGCCGCCGCCCGGCCCTGGCCGGCCTGAACGTGACTATTCCCTACAAGGAACAGATCTGGCCTTACCTGGACGAAGTAGCCCCATCGGCCGCCCGGGTGGGGGCCGTGAACGTGGTCGAGTTTGCCGCCGATGGCCGCCGCATCGGTCACAACACCGATTATATCGGCTTCCGGGAGTCGGTGCGGGGTTTTTACCCCACGCGGGGGGAGGCGGCCGGGGCGCTGGTATTGGGTAGCGGCGGCGCTTCCAAGGCCGTGGAAGCCGCCCTGCGCGAGCTGGGCATCCGGCACTGGCTGGTGTCGCGCAACCCCCTGGGCCGGGGCCTGACCTACGACGACCTGACGCCCGCTATTCTGGACGCCCACCCGCTGATTATCAACTGCACCCCGCTGGGTACGGCCCCCAACGTGCACGAGTGTCCGCCGGTTCCGTACGATTCTCTTACCGCTGAGCATTACCTGTTCGACCTGATCTATAATCCCAGCGAAACACTGTTCATGGAAAAAGGCCGCGCCGTAGGAGCCCAGACCAAGAATGGGTTTGAAATGCTCTGCATCCAGGCCGAAGCCGCCTGGGAAATCTGGAACCAGTAAGCGAACGAGGACATTCTGCCGCCGGAAGTATTGCTATTCAGGAATGCGGTGATACCTTAAGCGGGCAAGCCCGCAAGTGAGGCGGCCGCGCCGGCAACAGGGGCTCCGAAAGCTCCGGGGTGCCAGCGCTGCTGCCTTTCTCCACGGGGTTGCCAGCCACTGCTAACCACGCTTCCATGCCGGTAAGACTACCCCTGAAAACCCTGCTTCTCGCCCTGTTGACGTTGCTGGGTGCTGCTGACGCCACGGCTCAGCGTGCCGCGAAGCGCAACGCCCCGAAAAGCGCCGCCCTGCCCTACGACTCCACGCTCTACAATGGGCTGCGCTGGCGCTCCATCGGCCCCTACCGCGGCGGGCGGGCCGGCACGGTGACGGGTGTGCCCGGCAACCCCAACCTCTACTACATGGGCACGGCCGGCGGCGGCGTGTGGCGCACGATGGACGGCGGCGGCACCTGGGCCAATATTTCCGACGGCTACTTCGGCGGCTCCATCGGGGCCGTGGCCGTGAGTGAGTCGGACCCGAACGTGCTCTACGCCGGCGAAGGCGAGCAGACCGTGCGCGGCAACGTGTCGTCGGGCTTCGGGGTGTGGAAGTCCGTGGACGCGGGCCAGACCTGGCGCCACGTGGGGCTGAAGGACTCCCGCCACATCGGCCGCATCCGCATTCACCCCAAAAACCCCGACCTGGTGTACGTGGCCGCGATGGGCAACCTGTACGGGCCCGGCGAAATGCGGGGCGTGTACCGCAGCAAGGACGGCGGCCAGAACTGGGAGCGGGTGCTGTTTGCCAATGCCGATGCCGGCGCCGTGGACCTGACGCTGGACCCCGCCAACCCGCGCATTCTGTACGCCAGCACCTGGAATGCCCGCCGCACGCCCTACAGCTTCTCCTCGGGCGGTCCGGGCTCGGGCCTCTGGAAAAGCACCGACGGCGGCGACACCTGGAAGGATATTTCCCGCGCCGACGGCCTGCCCCCCGGTACGCTCGGCATTATTGGCGTGGCGGTTTCGCCGGTGAACTCCAGCCGGGTGTGGGCGCTGATTGAGGCCGAAAAGGGCGGGCTCTACCGCTCCGATGATGGGGGCCTGCACTGGCAGAAGCTCTCGGATGACCGCAACCTGCGCCAGCGCGCCTGGTACTACACCCGCATCTACGCCGACCCCAAAGATGCCGACGTGATGTATGTGCTGAACGTGTCGTACCACAAGAGCAAGGACGGCGGCCGCACGTTCCAGGCCAGCGACGCCCCGCACGGCGACCACCACGACCTCTGGATTGCCCCCGAAAACCCCGGCCGCATGGTCATCGCCGACGACGGCGGGGCGCAGGTGAGCACCGACGGCGGCCAGAACTGGACGACCTACGAAAATCAGCCCACCGGCCAGTTCTACCGCGTGGTCACCGACAACCACTTCCCCTACCGCATCTACGGGGCCCAGCAGGACAACTCCACCGTGCGCATTCCGCACCGCACCGGCAGCAGCACCATCGAGGCCCGCGACTGGGAAGCCACGGCCGGCGGCGAAAGCGCCCACCTGGCCGTGGACCCGCTCAACCCCGACATCGTGTACGGCGGCAGCTACGACGGCTATTTATCCCGGGTAGACCACAAAAACCAGCAGGAGCGCCTGATCAACGTGTGGCCCGACAACCCCATGGGCCACGGCGCCGAGGGCATGAAGTACCGGTTTCAGTGGAATTTCCCGCTGCTGTTTTCGCCCCACGACTCCAAGCGGCTCTACACCGGCTCGAACCACCTGCACGTGACTACCAACGAAGGCCAGTCGTGGGAGCTGCTCAGCCCCGACCTGACCCGCAACGACCCGAAAACCCTGGGGCCGTCGGGTGGGCCCATCACCAAGGACAACACGGCGGTGGAGTACTACGGCACCATCTTCGCCATTGCCGAGTCGCCGGCGGAGGCGGGCGTCATCTGGACCGGCTCCGACGACGGCCTGATCCACGTGACCCGCGACAACGGCAAGACCTGGACCAAAGTGCAGCCCCAGGGCCTGCCCGACTGGATTCAGATCAACAGCATCGACGCCCACCCCACCATCAAGGGCGCGGCCTACGTGGCGGCCACCATGTACAAGTCCGGCGACTTCCGGCCCTACCTCTACAAAACCACCGACTACGGCCGCACCTGGAGTAAAATCACGACCGGCATTGCCGATACCCACTTCACCCGCGTGGTGCGCGCCGATGCCAAGCGGCCCGGGCTGCTCTACGCCGGCACCGAGTACGGCCTGTACGTATCCTTCAACGACGGCGCGCAGTGGCAGCCGTTCCAGCTCAACCTGCCCCCGGTGTCCGTCACCGACCTGACCATCAAGAACGACAACCTGATTGCCGCCACCCAGGGCCGCGGGTTCTGGCTGCTCGACGACCTCACGCCCCTGCACCAGCTGAGCGCAACGGTAGCTACCCAAAAGTTTCACCTCTACACGCCCGCGCCGAGCTACAAGATGGAGGGCCGGGGCTCGGCAGACATTCCCAAAACCGCCGGCCAGAACCACCCGGGCGGGGTGCTGCTGTATTACCAGCTGGCTCAGAAAATGGACTCGACCAGCACCGTGAAGCTGGAAATCCTGGATCCGAGTGGTAAGCTCATTCGCTCCTTCGCCAACACCGACCGGGAAATTAGAACCCAGAACCTGACCAAGGACGACAAGGCCAAAGCAAAGAAGGAGCTGCTGCCCACCAAAAAGGGCCTGAACCGCTACGTGTGGGATTTGAGTTACCCCGGGGCCAGCAAGTTTGAGGGGCTGGTGCTGTGGGGTGGGGGCACCCAGGGCCCGAAAGTGGTGCCCGGCACCTACAAGGTCCGGCTGACGGTAAACCAGGAAACCCAGGAAACCGCCTTCTCCGTGCGGCCCGACCCGCGCAGCCCGGCCACGCCCCAGGATCTGCAGGCCCAGTTCGACTTCCTGCGCGAGGTGCAGCAGAAGCTCACCGAAACCCACGATGCCATCCGTGACATCCGCACCATTCGCGGCCAGCTCAAAACCCTCACGGGCCCGCTGAAAGAGCAAACTGCCGCCAAGGAAATAGTGGATTCGGCCGAGGCCATCGACAAGAAGATGACCGCCATTGAGGAGACGCTCTACCAGACCAAGAACCGCAGCGGCCAGGACCCGCTGAACTTCCCGATCCGGCTGAACAACAAGCTGGCGAACCTGACGGGCCAGGTCAACTCCGGCGACTTCCGCCCGACCGAGCAGGCCGTGGCCTACAAAAAGGAGGTTATCGGCCAGATTGATGCTCAGCTCAGCCAGCTTCGGCAGATAAAGGAGCAGGACGTGCCCGCGCTGAACAAGCTGGTGAAAGACAAGAATGTGGACGCCATTACCCTGCCCAGGCAGGCGGCGGCAGCGGCCCCGACGAACATTCCGTAGGTTTAAAAAAACCAGCAGAAAGCCCGGTTCCGTTGTGGAACCGGGCTTTCTGTTTTTAGGCTGACTGCGCCGGTGGTGGTTATACGCATCACGAAGTGGTTCGCGAAAAGAAAGTAGGGTGCGGGGCTTGCCCCCGCCCGTCGTTGCCCGAAAGCAGGTGTTACCGTGCAACGACGGGCGGGGCAAGCCCCGCACCCTACTTCGGGATGCGTATAACCACAAATTGTGTCAGGCGCTGGCTGCCATTATCAACTCTGCCGAAGCGGTAGTTGAACGAGAGCCGGAAGTTGCGACGAAACTGGTAGAAGCGGTTGGTTTCCTGTAATCCGGAACCGGGTGAAGAATCTGCTTCAGCTATCGGCTAAGCCTGTTTACATAACCAGGCCCTCTACCGGTGAGCGGTAGAGGGCCTGGTGCGCTGCACGACGAGTACTGCAGAATCAGAGGTAGGTCCTTCGCTTTGCTCAGGATGACAGACGGTTTACTTACGCATGTACCTACGCATCTGCTTACTGCTGGCCGTTGCCGCCTTCGCCCTGCTTCACGTCGTCGTTCTGGATGCCGCGGCGGCGTTTCTGGGGTTGGGTCGAGACTTTGCCGAAGCGGTAGTTGAAGGCCAGGCGCACCCCGCGCAGGTAGATGTAGTTGTTGCTTTCCTGGCGGAACTGGTCGGTATCGACAGCTGACTTCAGGTTGCGGGTGGCGCTCAGGAAGTTGTCGGCGTTCAGGGTCAGGTCGGCCTTGTCCTGGAGCAGATTTTTGCGCAGGCCCGCTGAGTAGAACGTCCAGGCGGCCTGGCTGCCCTGCAGCTGCACCCGGCGCGAGTTCAGCCCACCGTTGAACTGCAGGCTCAGTCCCTTCTCAAACTTGTAGCCGGAGTTGATATTCAGGCTGTACATCATCCCGGAGTTGGCCAACCCCAGGGAAGGGCTCTTCAACGACACGTAGTACACGTTCAGGGTGCCGCTCACGTCCCACTTGGGCAGGGGCTTCACCGAGCCGAACACGCTCATGCCGTAGGTGGCGTTGCGGCCGATGTTGCGGAACGTCTGGTTCTGCACGAGCCGATCCGCCTTGTTCTCAACCTTGACCGTATCCACGAAGCGGAAGGTTTCGATAGCGCTGCCGGTGCGGCGGGCGTAGGCCGAAATGTTCAGCACCGACCCCTTGATGAAGGTGGTGTAGTTCAGCTCGTAGCTGTTCGTCAGCTCGGGCTTCAGCTGGGGGTTGCCGTAGCTGATGTTGAGCGAGTCGGTGGCGTTGACGAACGGGTTGAGGTAGAAAATCTGGGGCCGCTGAATCCGCTGCGAGTAGGCGGCGCGCAGGCTCTGACCGGGTTTCTTGGGGTTGCCGGGCTGGAAGCTCAGGCTCACGTTGGGCAGCAGGGTGGTGTATTCCTGCGCCACGCCCGAGTCGGAACCCTGCCGGAAGCTGCCGTCGATACGGGTTTGCTCCACCCGGGTTCCTACTTTCGAGCTTAGCTTCTTGCTCAGGCTGAAGCCGTAGGAGCCGTAGACCGACAGCACGTCCTGGTCGTAGCGGAATTCATTGGAGCGGGGTTTATTCTCGACCAGGGTGCTCTGGCCGGTGGGGTCGGTCCGCACCGTGTAGTCGCTGCTCACGCGGCGCATGATGGCTTTGGCCCCGGTTTCGAGGGTGGTGGTTTCCGAGAACGGGTGCACGTAATCGGTTTGCAGCGTCGTTTCCAGGTTGCGCGACAGGTTCAGGCTCTGCTCGCGGTAGTTTCTGCCGGCGTCCGCCCCCACGCTCGCGCCCGGATACTGGTCGAGACGGTAGTCCTGGTTGTTGCGGTTGCGGGTATGCTGGGCCAGCACGCTCCACTCGCGGCGTTTCTGCTCGAAGCTGCGGGTGTAGCTGCCGCTCACGTCGTAGCTCTGGGTGCGGAACCGGCGCTCGGAGTCGCGGGTGAACTGGTTGAAGAGCGTCGGCTGCGGCGTGCTGGTGTTGAACAGCTGGTTGTCGCCGCTGTTGCGGAACATGCTGCCCTGCACGCCCAGCGTCAGGCTATGGTACCGGGCCGGGTCGTAGTCGAGGCCCAGGCGGCCGAAGCCGCCGCCGCCCAGGGAGTTGCCTTCGCCCCGCTGGTCCAGCGTCAGCCGTTCGGTGCCGTCCGCGTTTTTCAGGTAGCGCTTCAGGTCGTTGCGGCCGGGGCTGTAGTAGGCAAAGCCGCTGGCCGAGCTGGTCAGCCCGATTTTACCCTGGCGGTAGTTCAGCGCCGCGTTGGCGTTGGAGCTCCGCGTGCCGCCGGCCAGTCCCACGCTGCCGTTGGTGCCCTGCAGGTTGTTTTTCTTCAGGATGATGTTGATGATGCCGCCGGTGCCTTCGGCGTCGTACTTGGCCGAAGGCGAGGTAATCACCTCCACGCTCTTGATCTGGTCGGCCGGAATCTGCTTCATGGCATCGGCCACCGAGGAGGCCACGATGCCCGAGGGCTTGCCGTTGATGAGCACAAGCACGTTGCTGCTGCCGCGCAGCTCGATGTTGCCCTCGGGGTCCACGCTCACCAGCGGCACCTTGCGCAGCACGTCGGCCGCCGTACCGCCGGCGTTGGTGATGTCCTTTTCGGCGTTGTAGACGATGCGGTCAGGCTTGGTTTCGATGATGTCCCGCTCGCCGGTTACGGTTACTTCGCCCAGCTTCTGCGCCGACGACGTCAGCATTACGGTGCCCAGATCGGTACTGGCTTCGCCCACGGTTACGGCTTCGATGCGGGCGGCGTAGCCCAGAAAGCTGATCTGCACGCGGTAGGCGCCCGGGGCCAGGCCTTTCAGCGCGAACCGGCCCTTGTCGTCGCACACCGTGCCGTCGAGCGGGGTAGTACCGGTAGCGGGCAACAGGGCCACGGTAGCAAACTCCACCGGCTTTTTGGTGGCCGCATCCAGCACAACGCCCGTCAGCCGACCCGCGCCGCGCGGGGCCGCGGGCAGAGCCAGGGCTTTAGGAGCCGCCGGAGTGCCCGGAGCCCCGCCGGGCTGCCCGGAACGGGTAGCCGCCGGGGCAGCAGTCGGGGTAGTTTGAGCCAGGACCGGGGCCGTCAGCAGGCCGGAAAGCAGTAGCGGTAGATAAGCGTGTTTCATGGAGGTATAAAAGCTAAGAAGAAGTGAACCTGTTTAGGGTTTCGGTTTTTTCATCGTTTGTCATCCTTCATCTGGCGTACGCTTGCGAGGGACCTTCTCACGACTGCTCATTTTGGCCTAATTACAAGTGGTACGGACGTGATAAGGTCCTTCGCTCCGCTCAGGATGCCAGCTTTTTCGAAACCCTAAACAGCCTCAGTACAAAGGGACGGCAAAGCCTGAGCAATAGCAAACAAAAGAGGCCGAGTGGTAGAAATCCGGCGCTGAGAGGTAGAAACGGAGGGCTGAGGAGCAGCCTGCATCATTCTGCACAGGGTCACCGGGAGGCCGAACGAAGTTGCACGCAGCCGGAAAAAACAGGCGCTATTCGGCCCGGCGCAGCTGAAGCAAGGCGTAGCCCAGCAGGACGGCGGCGCCAAACCAGGCCAGGCTGTACCACTCCGCCGGGGTAAGCGCCGGATCGACCAGCAGCGTCTGCCGGTTCATAGCCTGGAGCGCCCGGGCCGGGGCCGCGTACGGAATCAGGTCCACGTGTTCCCAGCGCAGCAGGGTGAGGGCCGATACGATGCCGCCGATGCCCAGCGCCAGCGGCCCCACGAAGCCGCGCCACCACAGTGCCGCCACGTACTGCACGCCCAGCATGCCCAGCGTCGCCAGGAAAGTATGGCCCAGCATCAGCGCCACGGCCCCCAGCTCAACGCTTTCAGTCTGGAAGCCCAGCTCCGGGCGTACCCGGCCCAGTATCATGCCCGCCGCCAGCAGCAGCGCCGCGTAGAGCACTTGGGCCGCCACCGTAAGCTGAAGCACAACCAGCAGCTTACTCACGTACACGGCCCCGCGCCCCACCGGCAGTGCGTACAGGTGCTTCCAGCCGGCGGCCCGGTGCTCCACATTAGCCAGCAGCCCCGTGAGCATTACCACGAACAGCGGCAGCAGCAGCAGGGAAGCCGTCTGCCAGCTCATGCTCACGTACTGGGGCCAGGGATTTTCGCCCGGCTTCACCAGGTACTGACCCTTAAAAAAGAAGATGGCAAAGTTGAGCAGCACCGGCAGCGCGCCACCGGCCAGCGCCAGCCACAGCGCGGGCGTACGGCGCAGCTTGCGGTAGTCGGCGGCCAGGCAGCGGCCGACCTGGGTGAGCGGACCCGGGGCCGCCGACAGCGTATCCCAGGCTGCGGGGAGGGGAGTAGAGAGAGCATTATTCATTGGGCAACGCTGGTTTCGGTGAGCTGGAGGAAGGTTTCTTCGAGGCTGGGCTGCTCCTGGCGCAGGCCGTAGATGGGCTGGCCCGCGGCCACCAGGGCGGCGGCCAGCGCTGCTACCTGGGCCGGGGCGCGGCCGGGCAGACGGAGGGTACCGGGCCCGGTTACGGTGGCGTCGGCCAGCAGCCGGGGCAGCAGGTTGCGGCAGGTGTCGGCCGATTCGGTTTCCAGCACCAGCTGCTCCTGGCCCGCCCGCAGCTGCCGCAGCTCGGGCAGGGCCCCCTGAAACACCAGCCGGCCCTGCTGAATGACGCCCACGTGGGTGGCAATCTTCTCAATCTCGCTGATGAGGTGGCTCGACAGCAGGATGGTTTTGCCGTGTTCCTGCCGCAGCCGCTCCAGCAGCCCCCGCATTTCCATGATGCCGCTGGGGTCGAGGCCGTTGGTGGGCTCGTCGAGCAGGAGCAGGTCCGGGTCGGGCAGCAGGGCCAGGGCCAGGCCGAGGCGCTGGCGCATCCCGAGGGAGTATTCGCGGGCGGGGCGGTCGGCGGCTTCGCTTAGCCCCACCAGGGCCAGCACGTCGGCGGTGCGGTGGGCGGGCAGGCCCCGCAGGCCGCGGGTGGCGTCCACGTTTTCCCGGCCCGTGAGGTGGTCGTAGAGCGAAGGGTTTTCGATCAGGGCACCTACCCGGCTCAATAGCGCTACCCGGTGCCGGGCCAGGTCGTGCCCGAACAGCTGCACCGTGCCCGCCGTGGGCTTCAGCAACCCCAGCAGCAGCCGCAGGGTGGTGCTTTTGCCGGCCCCGTTCGGACCCAGAAAGCCGTAGATGCTGCCCGGCGGCACCCGCAGGTTCACCCCGTGCAGAATGGGGCGGGCGCCGAAGCGGAAGTGCAGGTCCTGGGTCTGGAGCAGGAGCGGAGCGTTGGTCATGGCGGAAGTGGGTAGGGTGGAACTGCCGCAAACCTAGGTCGGCCGCCGGGGTCGCGCCCGGCTATTCAACCAACCGGCCCGTTACCCGCCGCAAACCCGGATTTAAACCGTCCAACCCACGGGGCTGCCCCTGCCGGCTGCCCGGGAAGCCCTGGCGGCCGGTTGGTAGAGAAAATATGGGGGCTGAAGGCGCGCAGGACGGCATTGGTTGAATGCCGGTGGGCATTGCGGGGGCCAGCTGTATCTTCCGGGGTGCAAACTGTCGGATCGGCTTCCTCTTCCATCGAATCCAGCCGCTGGCCGGCGTGGCTCCACACGCTTAGCCGTCTCGACTGGTGGCCCCGCGTGAACGAAGTAGCCGCCGTGCCCTGGTGGGTGCATCTGCTGTTCTGGGGCATTCTGCTGCTATTCGATGGCATGATGCTGTCCTATAATCCGACCAAGTTCGGCAGCCAGCTGGTGCTGCGGCAGTTTCTGCTGCGCGCGGCCCTCACCGACGCGCTGGCGGCGGCCCTGTTCTACACCAACTGGATGGTGCTGATTCCGCGCACCCTGAGCCGGGGCCGGCTGGTGCCCTACATCATTGGCGTGCTGGTGCTGCTGCTGCTCTACATTCCCGCCCGGTTCGGCACTTCCCTGCTGATTGGGGGCGCCGCTGAAGGTGCGCGCAACCAGCCGCAGACGCTGGCCATGATAGTGCCTTATGGCATGATGGGGCTGATGGCCATCTTCTTCAGCTCGGCCCTGCGCATCACCGGCGACTACCTGCGGGCCCTGAGCAACCGCCGGGAGCTGGAGCGCCAGCAATTGCTCACGGAGCTGGCCATGCTCAAAACCCAGATCAACCCGCACTTTCTGTTCAACACGCTCAACAACATCTACTCCCTCACCAGCCGCAAGTCCGATAAGGCCCCGGAGGCGGTGCTGCGGCTGGCCGAAATCATGCGCTACCTGCTCTACGAAAGCGGTACCGAGACCGTGCCGCTGAGCCGGGAGCTGGCCCACCTGCATTCCTTCCTGGATCTGCAGCGCCTGCGCCTGCCCGCCTCAGCTCCCGAAGCCATCCGCTTCGAGGTAGCCGGCGGGCCCGCCGAAAGCGACTTCCCCATTGCTCCGCTGCTGCTGCTGCCGCTGGTCGAAAACGCCTTCAAGCACGGCGACCTGGCGGCCCGGCCGGTGGCGGTGCATATTGCCCTGGCGCTGGTCCCCGATACCGGCCTCACCTTCAGCGTCCTCAACCACGTGGCCCCCGATGATGCCGGCCGCGGGCTGCCCGACCAGCCCGGCGGGGTGGGGCTGGCCAATCTGCGCCGCCGCCTTGAGCTGCTCTACCCCGGCCGCTACGCCCTGCAGGTCAGCACCCCGCCCGGGCAACACCTGGTTACGCTCACGCTGCGCCAGTCCTAGCCGGACTCAGCTCAATCGATTCTTATCCTCTTTTCTGCCGCTTATGCTGACGTGCGTTATTCTGGATGACGAGCCCCTGGCGCTGGACCTGCTGGCCGATTATTGCGCCCAGGTGCCGGGGCTGGAGCTGAAAGGCCAGTTCGACGATGCCCTGGCGGGCCTGGCATTCCTGCAGGATCACCCCGTGGATATAGTGTTCCTCGATATTCACATGCCCCGTCTCACCGGGTTGCAGCTGGCCCAGCTGCTGCCCGCGCCCGGCCCGCGCATCATCTTCACCACCGCCTACGACCAGTACGCCGTGCGCAGCTACGAGCTCAACGCCGCCGACTATCTGCTCAAGCCCATTGCCTTTCCCCGGTTTGTGCAGGCCGTGCAGAAAGTACGGCAGCAGCTTTCATCCACCGGGGTGCTGCCTGGTGGGCCCGGGCCCGCCGGGCCCACTGGGCCGGTCGAAAGCCTGCCGGTTGCCCCGGATGCCATGTTCGTGAAAAATGAGCACCGTCTCCAGCGGGTCGCCTTCGCCGATATTCTCTACATCGAGGGCATGAAAGAGTACCTGCTGATCTACACCACCACCGGCAAGATCCTCACGCTCCAGTCGTTCCGGCGTCTGGAGGAGGTGCTGCCGCCGGAGCGGTTCGCGCGCATTCACAAGTCGTTTGTGGTGGCTCTGCGCTGCATCGAGCACGTGGAGCGCGGCAAAGTGCAGGTGGTGGGGCGCCTGCTGCCCATCGGCGACACTTACCGCGAAGCCTTCGTCAACCTGATCAAGCCCTATCAGCAGCTCTGATAAGCCCGTCGGCCCGGCGCGTACCGGAGGCGTATCCGCAGGGCGGCCGGACTGGTCTTAAACCAACAGCAGCCCACCGAAACCGGTGGGCTGCTGAAATTGCAGGTAGGCGTGCGAATGTGGGAGTAAGTAAGCTAATTATTTTCGCTTTTCAGCGGCTCCAGGCCGGAATCAGGGAAAAATCTCTGGGGCCTAACGCGCTCAGGTTGAATTTTTTCCGGGACCGGTCAGGAATTTTTGACCAGTGGGTGCAACCCTGCTCCGGCTCGTAGTATCTTCCCCATGGAGTCTGGCCCGCGCCGTGGCCGGGGCTCCGATTCTAGCTTATCCTACGCCCCGCATATGCTGCCATTTATTCTCTTCTGCTCCGCGCCGGCTCTTACCGGCCCGGGCGTACACCTTAACGGCGGCCGGGCAGGCCGGATCGGATAATGGGGGCCTTGTCAGCTGTACTGGGAAATTCGGGTGGGTTGCGCAGCCTGCTGCCGGAAGGCCTGTCGGCTACCAAATCCGCTTCCTCCCCCTCATCGTCCGCGGCTGTGCGTCATCTCACCCCGCCCGCCCAGCTCAGCGAGGCCGAGTTGATTGATGGCTGCCTGGCCGGTAGCCGTCTGATGCAGAAACACCTCTACGACCGGTTTGCCGGCAGGATGATGACCGTGTGTCTGCGCTACGCCCAAACGACCTTCGAGGCCGAAGACGTGCTGCAGGAAGGCTTCATGACCGTATTCAACAACTTGCGCAACTTTCGGCGGGAGTGCCCGCTGGAGTTCTGGATTCGCCGCATCATGGTGAATGCTGCCCTGCGCCAGCACCGCCGCAATGCCCCGCTGGTGGCGGTGAGCGAAGGCGAGTATCCGGAGGATCTGGCCGGCGAGGAGTTCACGCTGTCGAACTACGCGTTTGAGGAGCTGCTGCACCTGGTGCAGGAGCTGGCTCCCCGCTACCAGATGGTGTTCAACCTGTTCGCCATCGAAGGCTATGGCCACAAGGAAATCGGGGAGATGATGGGCATCTCCGAAGGCACCAGCAAGTCCCAGTATTCCCGCGCCCGGGCCATTCTCAAGTTAAAACTGGAGCGTCTCGACGCCCACCGTCCCAATGCTACCTTCCGACACTAATCATACTCCCCCTTCCGGCCCGCCAACCGGCGACCTGGAACACCTGTTCCGCCAGAAATTCGCGGAGGCGGAAGTACCGCCTTCCGCCGGTCTGTGGGCGCAGCTCGACCATAACCTGGTAGTCGGCCAGAATGAAACCTACCGCCGCCGGCTGGCGCTGTACCGGTGGGTAGCGGCCGCCAGCGTGCTGCTGCTGGTCGGTTTCGGCAGCTGGTTTGGCCTGCGCTACGGCAGTACGTCCGGCCGCCTGCCGGAATTCGCAACCCTGGCTGCCCCGGCCACCGATGCTCCATCCGCAACGGGCTCGGGTAGTCCGGCTGGTGCTGCGGGCCGGCTGGCCCTGGGGCCGCAAGCTGGCGCTACCCGCGCGGACGCGGGCAGCGCCGCTGAGCTTAATAGTGCGTTGTATGATATTCCCGCTGCCGCAGCGGAGGCTTATGTAGTGCCAATGGATCGGGCGGAAGGACCGGCGGTGGCGGTGCAGCTGCCCTTCGGTTTCACGGAGCAGGGTAGCTCGCTGCTGCCCGACAACGGGCGGCGTGGCGCAGACGGCCCGTTGGCCGCCGCCGGCTATGCCCGGACTCCCTCGGCCGCGCTGGGCAAAACAGCTGGTGGCAGTGGTCCGGTAACGGCGGTTTTCGCCGCCCTGCTTGGTGCCAGTGGTACTGCGGCTGCCGGGCAGCTGCCCGGTGAGCTGCCCGGATTAACTGCCCGGATGGCTGCTTTACCCCGTGGCCTGGGTTACGGCCGGCCGGCCCTGCTGCCCCTGACGACTATGCGGTCTATGCTGGCTGACCTGGCCAGTGCCACAAGTCAGGAGGAGAAAAAAGAGGAAGGCGTAGGGCGTCCGCGGCGCTGGCGTCTGCTCGGGTCGTATGCGGCCTCCGCGTACAACCCTAACATTGATTTCTCGCCGGCGGGCAGAAGCCCGGTCGTTGCTTCGCGCGGCTTTTTCCTTAACAGTGCCAGTACGTACGCCATGGCCGCCGCCGAGTACCGGCAGCACCTGCGGGCCGGGCTCGGCCAGCGCGTAGCGCTGACGGCCAGCTACACCGTTAACAAGCACTGGACTCTGCAGACCGGGCTGGAAGTGGCCCAGCAGCGGGCGTCCTCCCGCACTTCGCATGGCTTTCTGGATGGCCGGCAGGTGGTCGCGGATGTCAGTACCCCCAATGTTGACCCTGACCTGCTACCGGCTCCGGTAGCGGTGGCTCATCCTACCTATTACCGCTACCGCACGGCTGGTCTCCCGGTAGGCGTACGCTACGGCTCTACCAAGTCCGGGATATCGGTTTATGCCAAGGCCGGAGCGGTAGTTAGCATGCTGCTCAACAGCCGCTCAGAGCTGGAGGGTACGCCCGAAGCTACGCGGGTCTACACTATGAAGTCCATTGCTTCGCCCTACCGCCCGGTGCAGGCCAGCGGGCGGGTGGGCGCGGGGGTGCGGTTTCAACCGGCCAATGCCACCTGGAGCCTAGCCGTGGGGCCTACGGCCGAAGCGGGCCTGACTCCGCTGAATGCTGACTCCGGCCAGGGGCTGCAGTACCGTTCGCGGCCTTATTCAGTGGGTATGGAAGCCAGCGTGGAGTTCGGCGGCAAGCCGGTGCTGGCCCCGTAATAATTCGCTATGATGAAAACAGTACTGTTTCTGCTGCTAGTATGGGGTTGTCTGGGGCTGGTTCAGCCTGGCCCATTGCCAGGTAAGGAGCCGGCAGTGAAAACAAAATCCAGGGCCGCACAGCCAGCTCCATACCCCGCCAGACCACCGCAGGGAGCCCTGCCGGTATTGCCTGCGGGCAAGGATAATCGCTGACTTATCAGCGGATTGGTGCAAGCCATTTTCGCCCTGTTGAAAACCTGTCCGGCTCCCCGGATGGGTTTTTTCTTTTCCCAGGAAACCTACCTTGCCGCATCGGAGTTATCCGGGGCTGCCTTAGCCGCCAAAATCCCCTGTCCTGCATGGAGTATAAACTGACCTCAGAATTCAAGCCCACCGGCGACCAGCCCAAGGCCATTGCCCAGCTCGTGGCGGGCGTGGAAAGCGGGGAGCCCGCCCAGGTGCTGCTCGGGGCCACCGGCACCGGCAAAACCTTCACCGTAGCCAACGTAGTGGCCCAGACCGGCCGGCCCACGCTGGTGCTCTGCCACAACAAAACCCTGGCCGCCCAGCTCTACAGCGAGTTCAAGTCGTTCTTCCCCGAAAACGCCGTCGAGTACTACATCAGCTACTACGACTACTACCAGCCCGAGGCCTACATTGCCAGCACCGACGTCTTCATCGAGAAGGACCTGGCCATTAACGAGGAGATTGAGAAGCTGCGGCTGCACTGCACGGCCACGCTGCTCAGCGGCCGCCGCGACATTATTGTGGTGGCGTCGGTGTCGTGCATATACGGCATCGGCAACCCCGAGGAGTTTAGTAAAAACGTGATTTATCTGGCTCCGGGGCTGAAATACTCGCGCAACAACCTGCTCTACCAGTTCGTGCAGATCCTGTACTCGCGCACCGAGGTGGAGTTTACCCGCGGCACGTTCCGGGTGAAGGGCGACACGGTGGATCTGTATCCGGCCTACGCCGACTTTGCCTACCGCATCTTCTTTTTCGGCGACGAAATTGAGGCCATCCACAAAATCGACCCGCAGAGCGGTAAGAAGCTGGCCAACGAAGAGAGCGTGACGCTCTACCCGGCCAACCTGTTCGTAACCGGCAAGGACACGCTCAACCAGGGCATCAAGGAAATTCAGTTCGACCTGGTGCAGCAGCACGCCTATTTCGAGAAGGAAGGGCGCGACTCGGAGGCCAGGCGCATCATGGAGCGCACCGAGTTCGACCTGGAGATGATCCGGGAGCTGGGCTACTGCTCGGGCATTGAGAACTACTCGCGCTACTTCGACGGCCGCCAGCCCGGGGGCCGGCCCTTCTGCCTGCTCGACTACTTCCCCGACGACTACCTGATGGTGATTGACGAAAGCCACGCCACCATTCCGCAGGTGCGGGCCATGTGGGGCGGCGACCGAAGCCGCAAAACGGCCCTGGTCGAGTATGGCTTCCGGCTGCCGAGTGCGATGGACAACCGCCCGCTGACCTTCAACGAGTTCGAAAGCATGTACCGCCAGGCCATTTTCGTGTCGGCCACGCCCTCCGACTACGAGCTGACCCAGGCTGCCGGCGTGATTATCGAGCAGATTATCCGCCCCACCGGCCTGCTGGACCCCGAAATCGACGTGCGCCCCAGCGTGAACCAGATCGACGACCTGCTCGACGAGGTAGACAACCGCGTGAAAATGGGCGACCGGGTGCTGGTCACGACCCTGACCAAGCGTATGGCGGAAGAGCTGCAGAAGTACATGGAGCGGCTGGGTATCAAGTCGAGCTACGTGCACTCCGACGTGAAAAGCCTCGACCGGGTGGAAATCCTGCGCCAGCTGCGCCTGGGCGTCATCGACGTGCTCATCGGCGTGAACCTGCTCCGCGAAGGCCTCGACCTGCCCGAGGTGAGCCTGGTCGCCATTCTGGATGCCGACAAGGAAGGCTTCCTGCGCGACCAGCGCAGCCTGATTCAGACCATGGGCCGCGCCGCCCGCAACGAGAAGGGCAAGGTGATTATGTACGCCGACCGCATGACCGGCTCCATGCAGCGCGCCATCGACGAGACGAACCGCCGCCGGGATGTGCAGATAGCCTACAACGAGAAGCACGGCATCACGCCCCGCACCGTGCGCAAGTCGCACGACGAAATCAACGCCTCCACCTCACTGTCGGATAAGCGCCGGATTGAGCCCATGGCCTACACGGGCCCGGAAACGGACACGCTGCTGCTGGCTGCCGAGCCCGTTATTGCCATGATGACGCGCCCCGATCTGGAAAAGCTCATCAAGCAGACCGAGAAGCTGATGGAAGGTGCCGCCAAGGACCTCGACTTCCTGCAGGCCGCCAAGTACCGCGACGAGCTGGCCCAGCTCCGGCAGCTGGTGAAAACGAAGCGGGAGTAGCGGGGTTGGTGGGGCCGCCCCGCCCCGCCCCCCGGGTAGATAATGAGCGCGCCGATTCAGGACGAATGATGTTGAGCAATCGGGTAAACTGCTACTTTGGGGCATCCTTTCCTCTCAATGCCCTCTGTGTATGAAGCGCCTCTTCACGCTTACCCTGCTCTGCGCCCTTTGGCTGGGCGGGCTCGTTGGTTCTGCCCCGGCCGCGGCCCAAAGCAAAAGCCCCGCCTACACCTACATGCACATGACCACAATTGAGTCGGTGGTGGCCGGCGGAATGGGCCGGTCCCGGGTGCTGTTCACCCCCGATTTCAAAGGGCAGAAGGAAGTTGAGCTGGAAAACCTGTTCAGCCTGACCGGCATCAACATGAAGAATGTCCGGGTCAATGAGGAAGCTATCCTGCGCTTTCTGGGCGACGTAAACAGCGAAGGCTGGGAGCTGGTGCAGGCCATTCCACTCACCCAGACGCTGCAGAGCGGGGGAACCACCGGGCAGGGCATCTTCATGACCCGCTACCTGTTTCGCCGGGCGAAATAGCGGGGAAGTAAGCCGCCATAGAAAAGCTCCGAACCCAGCGTTCGGAGCTTTTTTTAGCCACGTTATTGGGGCCCTGGGTTCACCTGCTGCTGCGCCGCCTTGCCGCTCCTGGGCCAAGCAGTAGCAGCGGGGCATAACCGTTTGTTGGCCCCCGTCGTTAGGGGCAGCATCCCCAACGGCTTCCGGCATACAGCTTTATATGGCCAGGCGGGGCATAAAACACGGTCTGCCGCACTATGGGAAAACATCCTGACTCTTCAGCTCCGCCCGAGTTTACCGGCTTCGTGCGGGTACGCGGCGCCCGGGAGCATAACCTCAAAAACGTCGACCTGGATATTCCGCGTGATGCGTTGGTCGTCTTCACCGGCGTGTCGGGCTCGGGGAAGTCGAGTCTGGCCTTCGGCACGCTTTACGCCGAGGCGCAACGGCGCTATCTGGAGTCGGTTTCGCCCTACGCCCGCCGGCTGTTTCACCAGATGGCCGTCCCCGAAGTAGACACTATTGATGGGCTGCCGCCCGCCGTGGCCCTCCAGCAGCAGCGCGGTACGCCCACCACCCGCTCCTCGGTGGGCAGCGTTACCACGCTGTCGAATCTGGTGCGGATGCTCTACTCGCGGGCCGGGCACTACCCGCCGGGGCAGGGCATCGTGTACGCCGAGGGATTTTCGCCCAATACGCCCGAAGGAGCCTGTCCTACCTGCCACGGCCTGGGCCGCGTGTATGAGGTAACGGAGCGCACCATGGTCCCCGACGACGCGCTGACGATCCGGGAGCGGGCCATTGCGGCCTGGCCCCAGGCCTGGGGCGGCCAGAACCAGCGCGACATTCTCGTCACCCTGGGCTTCGACGTTGACCGGCCCTGGCGGGAGCTGCCCCGGCAGGACCGGGACTGGATTCTGTTTACCGATGAGCAGCCCGTAGTGCCGGTTTATCCCGGCTATTCGCCCGAAGAAACGAAGCGGGCGCTCAGGCGCAAGGAGCCGCCGAACTACATGGGCACGTTTACCGGGGTGAAGCGCCACGTGCTGCACACCTTCGCCAACACGCACAGCCCCCTGATGAAAAAGCGGGCCCTGCAGTTTATGCTCAGCAGTGAGTGCCCGCTGTGCCACGGCAAACGGCTGCGGCCGGAGTCGCTGGCCGTCACCTTTGCGGGCGTCGACATCGCCGACTTCTCCCGAATGCCCTTGCAGCGGGTGGCGGCTTTGCTGCTCCCGTATGCTGAAGGGCACAGTACCGGCAACAAGCAGCAGGATGCCGCCCACCCCGAGCAGGCCGTGGTGGCCCAGCGCATTGCCGCCGACCTGGTGGCCCGCCTCGCCGTGCTGCTCGACCTGGGGTTGGGGTACCTGGCCCTGGAGCGCAGCACGCCCACGCTGTCGCCGGGGGAGCTGCAGCGGCTGCGGCTGGCTACGCAGCTGTATTCCAACCTGTTCGGGGTCGTGTATGTGCTCGATGAACCCTCCGCCGGTTTGCATCCGGCCGATACGGAGGCGCTGCTGGCTGCTTTGGCGGATCTGAAGCGGGCCGGCAATTCCCTGTTCGTGGTCGAGCACGATCTGGACGTCATCCGCCAGGCCGACTGGCTCGTGGACGTGGGCCCGGCGGCCGGAGAAAAGGGCGGCGAAGTGCTCTACAGTGGCCCACCCGCCGGACTGGCGCAGGTGGAGGCCTCGCAGACGCGCCGCCACCTGTTCGACCACAACGCGCTGCCAACCAGCCAGTTGCGGACGCCTACCGGCTGGCTCCGGCTGCACGACGTACGGCGCAACAACCTGCACGGGCTCGACGTGGCTTTTCCCCTGGGCGTGTTTACCACCGTCACGGGCGTATCGGGGTCGGGCAAGTCGAGTCTGGTCAGTCAGGTACTGGTAGAGCTGGTCGCTGCTCACCTGGGACATGAGCTACCCGCCGAAGAGGAGGAGGGCGACCCGCTGGAGCGCAGTGCGCCGCGGGCTACCGGCGGCCATATCGGGAGTGGTATGGCCGCCATCAAGCGGCTGGTGCGCGTCGATCAGAAGCCGATTGGCCGCACGCCGCGCTCCAACATGGCCACCTACACCGGGCTGTTCGACCACGTGCGGAAGCTGTTCGCCGCCACCCCCGAGGCCCGCAGGCGGCGCTACGACGCCGGCCGCTTTTCCTTCAATGTGGCTAAGGGGCGCTGCGAAACCTGCCAGGGCGAAGGCTTCGTGATGGTGGAGCTGCTGTTCCTGCCCAGCGTGTACTCGCCCTGCCCCACCTGCCACGGGGCGCGCTACAACGCCAAAACTCTGGAAATCAAATACCATAATAAGTCCGTGGCCGAAGTGCTGGGGCTGACGGTGGATGATGCCTGGGCGTTCTTCGCCGATGAGCCGGTCGTGCAGCGGGCCCTTACGGTGCTGCGCGAAGTAGGGCTGGGCTACCTGCGCCTGGGCCAGCCCGCCACGGAGCTGAGCGGGGGTGAGGCCCAGCGCATCAAGCTGGCCACGGAGCTGCAGCGGGCGCAGCGCGGCAACTCGCTCTACATTCTCGACGAGCCCACCACCGGCCTGCACCCTTCCGACGTGGAAAAGCTCCTGGCTCAGCTCGATGGGCTGGTGGAAGCCGGCAACACGGTGATTGTGGTGGAGCACGACATGCGCGTAGTAGCCGGCTCCGACTGGGTGCTGGACATTGGGCCGGGAGCCGGGGAAGAAGGGGGCCGGGTAGTAGCGGCCGGCCCGCCGGCCGAAGTGGCCCAGGCGGCCGATAGCCGCACGGCGCCTTATCTGGCCCGCTTTCTAGCCGCGGGCAGGTAGCGCCTTTTTCAAGGTGGTGTACAAGGCCGTGCTGGTGGTCGCCTCACCCCCAGCCCCCGCATCAAGCAGCGTAGGGGCCGGGGAATGAAGCGTCTCGTTGAACGACTAAGCAACAGACCTGTTCCCAAATACCAAAACACAAAAACAGAACGTCATGCTGAGCGAAGTCGAAGCATCTCTACCGCCACGATAAATCTGATTACTACTGCGGTAGAGATGCTTCGACTTCGCTCAGCATGACCGTTCACTGAAGCGGCACCTCAACTCCCGCTCAGGAATTCCTGCCCGCGTTGGGTAGTCTGGTAGCGCTGATTGGGCGAGCTGGGAATATCGGGCAGTGTCAGCGCCAGCAGGCCGCGCTGGATGAGCGCATCGGTGTAAGCAGTCTTGAACCGGCTGCGGCTGCTGACCCCCAGCAGCTGCATAACCTCGGCCAGGGGCTTAGGCTCCAGGCACACGAAGAGCGTGGCCGCGAAATGGCGCAGTTTCACGGAAAGCAGCCTGTTCCCTTTTTGCGGTGGGCTTGTATCCTGCCACTCGGCAAAATCGGGTATTTCGTCATCTGGGACGGTTTTATCCAGGTTTAGCCTGTGCCCTTTTCGCATCCAGCTTGTACCCAACTCGTAGAATAACCGCTCAGGGTCGTCGAGATGAGAACGCAGTGACTCGCCCACGGCCAGTTGCTGGGCGGCTTGCTGGTCGACCTCGGCCACCCGTAGTTGCAGGCGGTCCAGCCACAGGTCGGCCACTACGCCAAGGGGGTACACCGCCAGTGGCAGGATGGTCTGGAATATGTTGCCATCGACAAAGCGGGGCACTGCGCCGCGCACGTACTGCGGCAAATATTTGGTGACGTTGAGAATTCCGGAGCCCAGCTCATCGACGCGCCCCAGCTGCAGGAAGAACTTGGCAATGCTGGGGTTTTTGGGGTAGGGGGCAAAGTTATCGAGCTGCACGGGGCCGGAACCGTGGTGCGGCACGTTGGCATTTTCAGCCTCAACCCGGTCAGCGTAAATAACGAGGGTAGTAGGCCGGGCGTTGGTATACTCGCGGTGCACCAGGATATTGGCCACTACTTCGCGGAATATCTTGTCGCGCAAACTTACCCGCGTGGTGCCTTCCAAATGAAAGGAATCGGGCAGGTGCTTGCCAATGAACTCCATCACCAGCACGTAGGTCTCAATCAGGTTGGTACGCACGTCGAGCCGGTCATCGTAACGCTCCAGGTTCTGGCGGCGCACTAACACATCGACGCGGTGGTGCGGCACAATCTGCGCAATCACCTCGTCCTGCCCGAATAGCAGCGCTGCCGCCAGGGTATAGCCCTCTTTACCGGTCTGGTAATCGCGCTTGAAAAGGCCGGCTTTGGCAAGCAGCTGCCGGTCGTCGAGCGCCAGCCAGGGATGTTCCGGGTTGCGGTTGGCCATCAGCCGCCGCACTTTGGGAAACAAGTCGGCCCGTAAGTCTTCAAAGCGCAGGTGTTCGTAGAGGGTGCCTTCCGTGTAGAAAAGCTTTTTGCGGTTGTAAAGCTCTGCTATCCGAGCCGGGTCGACAACCCGAAAGTCGCCATCCTCGCTGCGGTCGTACACGGCTCCTTTGGTCCGGTGCAGCTGCGAATCGGCTACTACCTGAACGCATAACACGATTTTGCCCTCGACCACTGCCTGGGTAGGAAACAGCACGCAAGCTGGGTCCAGCTTCTCAGAGTTGTTAGACTGGGTGGCAATGTTATTTCGGATGGCTTCTACCGCTTCCGGCTGTACTCCCAGGATAGTGCCGTCGTTTTTCACGCCAAGCAGAATCGTCCCCCCGTCCCGGTTAAGGAAGGCACAGGCGGTTTCAAAAAACGTCTCCGGTAGTGCGTAAGCCGCTTCCTTAAATTCCAGGTGAATACTCTCGCCTAGCGCAACAAGCCGGCGTACTTGCTCAAGAGTCATTAGCAGACGATAGGGTCTAGTAGAGGTAGTGTATTAGCATCTGTAAAGCTTGGTTGCTGCTCACACTGGAAGGAAAGGTAAGGATAAGGAGAATCGATTTGCTGAAAACACCCGTCATCGGAGCAAGATAGAATATGGTTGTTTAAACCAACGTTTAAACCAAAACCAAAACAGCCACCTAGCAATGAAGCTAAGTGGCTGTTAATCAATGAGCGAGAAACGAGGCTCGAACTCGCGACCCTCAGCTTGGGAAGCTATGATACAACCTCTATCGTGGTTACTCGCCATTTACTAAAAATGCTTTTAAATACCCTTAAACGGACTTTACCTTGTTAGCATTTATCAGAGCTAACTCGTTTTTTATTACATTTGTGTAAACCGCAGTGTAAACCACAAGTGGTTTACCTATCATGAGCAAGACCACTGACCATAAGGAAGGCAAAGCGGCCGTGAAGGTCATCTACTTCCCCAGCAAGACCCTGGCAGATGGCTCCCATCCCTTTCTGGTTCGTATTACAAAGGACCGGAAGCGTAAATACCTCGCTACAGGCAAGTCGCTACTTCCAAAGTATTGGAACGCAGAAAAGGGAAACTACCGCGATGCTATTCGCAAAAGCTACCCTGAGCCCTACCGTGAGCAACTGATAAAGGACCTTACCGATTGGGAGAAGAAATACAGCGAGGCGGCCGACACGCTGGCCAGCGCCGATGAACAACATGACGCGCCGGCTGTGGCGGCCAAAGCTATTGAGGGCCGCAAGGCAGCGCGGCGCATAAAGCTGCTGGCCTATTGTGATGAGCTGAGCGCGGGCTACCTCAAAACTGGGCAAGCCGGCAACGCTACAGTGTACCGTGACTTGCGCAACCAACTGGCGAAGTTCGTCGCGTCTGAAGCCAACGCGCCCACGCCACCCACTGGCCGGGGTCAAGCCGATGCTTGGACTGCTTGGATAAATCGACACGACGTACCTCTAGACCGAGTGAATGTGCAGTTCTGCACCGAGTGGGAGCAAACGCTACGCGCTACGGGCATAAAGGAAATAACCTTGTCACTGCGGTTCAGGACGCTTAGGGCAGTACTCAATCAAGCCATAGCGGCCGGGCTGGTGAAGCCCACGGCCTACCCTTTCGCCCGCACCGTGGCCGAAAAGCACAAGCTGCAAGTCGGCAAGTTTGACGTAAGCACGGGCAAGCGAGCCATTAGCCGCGACGAGCTGCGCAACCTGGAAGCCCTAACACCAATCACCGACCGCCAACGGCTCGCGAAAGACGTGTTTCTGTTCTCGTTTTATGGAGGTGGCATCAACTTCGTGGATTTGGCCCAACTGCGTTGGCGTGACCTGAGCGGGGCCGCCGTGGGCACCGGCCATGCCGACCGCCTGCACTACGTTCGCCAGAAGACGGGCGGCAAGTTCTCATTGCGGCTGTTGGCACCCGCCGCTGCCATCGTGGCCGCTTACCGGCCGTTCACCTTTGCCACGCCCGACAGCTACGTGTTCCCGGTGCTGGATTCGGCCAAGCACGTCAGCCCCGCTCAAGTGATGAATCGGCTGCACAAGGTGCTGGGGCAGGTGAACTCTGACCTAAAAACGCTGGGGCATCTCGCCGGCATTGCTACCCCCCTCACCACCTACGTAGCTCGGCACACCTTCGCCACCACGCTACGCATGAGCGGGGCCGGCACGGCGGTTATCTCGCAGGCGATGGGACACAAGACTGAAGCCGTTACGACAGTGTACCTCGACAGCTTTGCGTCTGATTTAATTGACACGGCTTTTGAAGGGCTGCTGTAAATGGCCCGCTCTTGACTGAATAGGAGCAGCACTGTTTGAGTAAGCCAGTACGGGCAGTATCTGGCTTCCACATCTTCGACCATGTTAATCGAGAAGAAGGCTAGCTGCCAACGTTGATGCCGTGGTGCAAAGGCCAGACAGTCCTATCAGTGACTACACATGGCTGCACTGACTACACATGGCTGCACTGTGCCCTGATGTAAAGGACAAAACCTGTGCTGACAGGTGCAAAATATTAGCGTCAGCTATCAGCTATCCTGTCTTGACAGGCATCGTAACAATCTGATAGACAGTCCTAATAAATAAAATTTTAAAAATAGACACTGGTGTACACCAGTGTCCGCTACCCAAGTAGCTGGTGCTTTGCAATCGTCAAACCAAAAACGATTACGCAATGACAAACCCATTCGATTTTTTAAATCATCGACTCGAAACGATCGAGGAGCTGCTCAAACGGCTGCTTCTACAACGTAGTCCCGACGCAACTCCTACCCTAGGCGGAATGGAGCTAGCCCAGCAAGTCACGAGACTTTCCAAGGCGCGCCTCTACAACCTTGTGTCCGCGCGGGCTATTCCTCACTCAAAAAGAGGAAATAAGCTATATTTTGATAGGTCAGAACTATTGGAGTGGGTAGCGGCTGGTAAGCGAAGCGAAAATAAAACGGTCACCAGCGCATGAGCACCAGCGACCGGAATTATTTGAATTTGCTTGGAATGCGATTCAAAAGTACAACGCAGAGCGAGATTAATTCCAGTGGAGGGGAGGACAAATGCTAACCTTCTCTTCCGCTGAAAACTACCAAGCCGCGATTTTGGCTGATGCTGCCCGCCTGGCCGCTGCGCCAGCAGACCCTGCTCCCGGCTGGCCCAAACCGGCTGCCCTGAAGCCCCGGCTTCTCCCGGTGCCGCTGTTTGATATGGCATTATTTCCACCAACCCTACGGGCATCTCTACTTGATGTATCACGTCGGATGAGTTGCCCGCCTGATTGGCCCGCTGTGAGTCTACTGGTGACACTGGGTAGTTTGATAGGAAACCGGTGCGGTATCAGGCCCAAACAACTGGACACAAGCTGGTTGGAGGTCCCAAATCTTTGGGGTGCCATTGTGGCCGAACCATCTTCGCTGAAAACGCCGGCCTTAAATGCTGCCTTGATGCCATTACAGCGGCTAGAGGATGCCGCCCGGAGGGAGTTCGACCAAAGCAATAGGCTTCATGAAGCCGCCGCTGAAGTATTGAAGGCTCGCAAAGAAGCTATCAAGAAAAAGCTGGCTAAGGCAGCTGATAAAGGCGATGAGCCCGAATTACAGCGGCTACAAATAGAATTGGCTGAACTTGAAGCTGTCGCGGCGCCCAAAGCCCGACGTTACATCGTCAACGACACTACCGTTGAAAAGCTGATAGAACTGCAAAATCAAAATCCGCACGGACTGTTGATGTTCAGGGATGAATTGACCGGGCTATTGATGAGCTGGGAAAAGCATGGTCGTGAGGGTGACCGGCAGTTTTTTCTCGAAGCCTGGACCGGAACCAGCGAGTACAGGTCCGACCGCATTGGCCGCGGCTCCCTTTATGTGCCCAGATGTTGTCTGGCGGTGCTGGGCGGAATTCAACCGGATAGGTTAGCTCAGTATCTGCATCAGACCCTGCACGGTGGCAATGACGGCATGACCCAACGCTTTTCGCTGCTGGCGTGGCCTGACCCAGTTCGATACAACTACGTGGACGAAGTGCCAGACTTGTCTGGTCAGCTTGACGTCGTAGAACTACTACGCCGTCTCGACCAGTTCGACCCGGTGCAGCTCGGGGCTACTTTGCTGTCCGAGAATGCAATTCCGAGCTTCCAGTTCAGTGCAACGGCTCAGGAAGTGTTCGTTAGCTGGCTCATTGCCTGGCAACGAGACCTTGAAGACACTGATGAGGCTCCGGCGCTGGTTCAGCACTTGGCCAAGTATCGAAAATTATACCCAGCTCTTGCACTGTTATTCCACCTGATTCAGGTCGTCGGTGGTCAAGCCGCCAGCGGTCCTGTCAGTTCCGAGGCGGCTAAACTGGCGGGCCAATGGTGTACATATTTCGCTGCTCATGCCCAACGCGTCTACACCTATGGAGCAGGTGTTGGAGGCGGGGTTGCAACTCTGGGCGAACGTATCAAAGAAAAGCAACTGCCTGACCGTTTCACGTTGCGTGACGTGCAGCGCAAAAACTGGCAAGGACTGAGCAATTATAGCTCTGTACGAGACGCCCTAGAGGGACTCGTTGAAGCGGATTGGATTCGGGAAGCTGCCCCAATGCCTGCTGCTGGCACAGGTCGTCCGCGGTCTGCCGCTTTCGAGATAAACCCGCGCTTATTTCTCCCCATCGTTTGATTGCCTAGCTGACAAAACCGACGAAAACCATTCCGTCAGTTTTGTCAGCTAGGAGGTCGCTAAATTATACTCAACACAAAAATGTCTAGCCCTTACCGCTTTACGCTCAAGCACCGCGCCGGACCTAAGTCCATGTGCCATAATTGCGATAGACCTAAGTGCTTCGTGCGCTACATCGATACAGACACCGGGGAATTGCTACCCTATATATACGGGCGTTGTGACCATGAAGTGAGCTGTGGCTATCACTTGAATCCCTACCGTGCCGACACAAACGGGATTAGCTACGCAAAACAAATCTACTTTAATGAAAAGCCGCAGCATGATTTTCCTCCGCCCCGCCCCAAAATCCGGCCGCTCGCTGTAACTCCTGCTGTAGTAGACTTTCCGACCCAATTGTACTTGGCATCATTAAGGGGCTATGGGCGCAACGCTCTGGCTATTCTTCTACGCCGGAATTTCGGGTTTGGGGTCGCTAACGACTTGATGCGACGGTTTAACCTTGGAACTTCGTCTCGCTGGCCTGGTGCCTGTATATTCTGGTTAATTGACCAACAGGACCGGGTGCGTGCCGGCCAAATAGTACTGCTTGATGCTACCGGCCATACCGTGAAAGACCCACACCGCCGTACCACGTGGGTACATACGGCACTCACCAATAACTACAAGCTTAAGGGACAACCAGTACCAGGCTGGCTGGCCGATTACAATGCTCAGGAACAGAAGAGTAACTGTCTTTTTGGCCTGCCTCAGCTAGCTAGCGCCCCTGCTTCACAGCTGGTAGCTCTGGTTGAAAGCCCTAAAACAGCTATGATAGCGACAGTGTACATACCAGAGTTTGTATGGATGGCTACAACGAGCAAGAGTTACCTTACGCTTGACCGCTTAATGCCTCTCAAGGGGCGTCAGGTGGTGCTGTTCCCGGACGCAGGCGCATATGCCCACTGGCAGGCCAAAGCCGCTGAATTTCGTGAACTGGGGTTTGATATGGAGGTGTCGGAAGCTTTGGAAAATAGGGTGACTGAGCAACAGCGAAAGGCTGACATTGACATAGCCGATGTATTTCTCAGTGCATGGCCTGGCTACCCCTGGAGTTGGGAACTGAAACCTCCTACTCCTGAAACGTTTACAGAACTCTAAAGAAAGTAAATGTTTTGAATTACACCCCGGGGTAAGGACCAGTAAAACGATGGTACTGACATCATACAATAAACTTGATTTATACCCATCAGAAATTGTGTGAAAGCTACCGGATGGTGATGTCTTCCAGGAGCGGGCAGTTCATCTCCTTGCGGATAAAAGCAATCAATGCTAGTTTATGTGGCTCCAGCCAAGCAGGGTTGTTGCCTTCAAATAAGATTAGCTCCCACTGGTACCTGTTGCGGCTGCGTGGACGGTGGTCCCAGATGATGTCTGCCACCGCTTTACATCCATAGAATAGGTTGACGATGCGGCTTATCTCTTCCTCCACATAGACCGATTCCTTACTCGATGGACGCTTCATCTCCAGAGTAGCCTTAGGAGCTAGCAGGCGACTCCTATGCACCCGGAAGTTGATTTCATTGATGCCCTTATCTTTGTGGCACACGCTGCAAAGGGTCTGGGAGTTGTCGAGGCTGGTCTCACCCCCAAACCGGAAGGGATTGATGTGGTCGACCTGCAAGGTTACCCGGCGCTTGGACCCATAGGTTTTACCACAGCACAGGCAGGTGTACTTGTCGCGCTGGAATACCTGCTGCTTTTCGTCCTCGGTCAACTCCCGCTGCTCGACCGTTTGCGGGGTAGAGGACGGCAGGTTCAATTCCGGCACGCTGCCGAACTTGCGGATGTGGTAGATACGGTTGCGAGCCGAGTCAAAAGCGGTTCTGAATCGGTCATAGCTCTTATAAAAGCGCTGCCACAGATAGGCACTGTCGTGGTAGGTGGCGTGCAGCTTATCCTGCACCACAAACTCATTAAACTCCAGCAGGTCACCAGCCAGCTTGTCAAGGTCGTGCTTGTTGCGCTCGACAAAGCTCTGGAAAGGAGGCACCGTCTTAGTCTGACCGTAATGCCGGGCAATTTTTATCAGGTCCGCATCGAGCAGCTTGCTGGTGTTATCGCTCAGGTCGAAGAACCCGGCTATCCAGAGCGCAGCCTGCTGCTGGGCGTAGGCCTCGTCGAGGCTGTCGTCTTCCCACTGCGCGGGCAGGTTCTGCTGGATGTGCGCGATGAAACGCACGAACTTGGGCTGGCACTTTTCCGACACCACCACAAACTCCCGGAAGCTGTCTGTTTCTTCGCCAGTGCTGGCCAGCACTTCGGTTTCGTACCAGCCCACGGGCAGGCTATCAAGATAAGCGTGGTCGGCAAAAACCAACCCGCTGTCGAGCTGCCGCGACAGGTCCTCTACCAAGCCGATGGAGATAAACTCGATGGGGTAGCCGCCCCGCGTGCGGGGTTCCGACTCCTCCCGGCCGCCGCCTTCCGGCGTGGCGAAGTTGATGACCTTCTTCCAGTTGTCAACGAAAAACACGATGTTGGCCACGTCTTTGTCAGCACCCCCACCCGCGGCCTTGCCGCGTAGGGCCCGGCCTATCATCTGCGTCAGCAGAATGGCGCTGGTCGTCTGCCGGGTGATGAACACCGTGTTAACGTTGGGCACGTCGGTGCCTTCTGACAGCATACGCACGTTCAGCAGCACGTCCAACTCGTTGTTGTGAAACTGACGCAAGATGCGCGTGTTCTCGGCCGTGTTGCGTTGGTTGCGCTCTTCGACCGTGCCGGCGCGAGCGTCAACGTGCGAGTACACCGCGTCGGCCCGCAACGTGATGCCGCGCTCTTTGGCGCGTTGCATCAACTTTTCTTTGAGGTACACGCACTGAAACCAGCGGTCCGCGAAGATGATGGTTTTGCCGTAGACTTGGTAGTTGTCGAGGTAATCGTTAACGATGTAGTCGTTTCGCCCGCTGTCCCGGGCCAAGCGCTCAATCAGGTCCTCGGGCAGGTCCTTATGCTGGCGCACCAAGCGGTCAAACAGGCTGTCGTCAACGGCGATGTCCTGGCCGGTGTTCTTCTGCACGTACTGGGGCAGGGCTAGGATGTTTTGACGAATGAGGTCGGCTTTTTCTACCTGATGGATGATACCATCCTTGAAAATGTCCCAGAGCCAGCCCCGGCGCCGGGCGTCGGAATAGCTGGGCGTGGCGGTGAGACCCAGGAAGTACGAGTTAGGTACTTTCTGGCGGATGCCGTCAGCAAAGCGATTGCCGCCAATCAGCAGGTTGCGACAACCATAGGCCGGGGCATGGTGCGCCTCGTCAAGTACCACGAACAGCCCGCTTTGGCGGGAATGCTCCAAGAATTTCTCAAAGGCCGTTTTGCGAGGTTGGCCGGTCGCATCCAGGGCCGCGGGCTCCGTGTTGGAGATGGCGGTCTGGGTCGTAATAATCAGCACGTCGTCGCTGGTGTCAATCTGCGAGGCATTGGAGTGCTCCGGGTCGCTTGACACCAGTCGCATGTTGACACTGCGCCGCTGGGGCACTTGCAGCAGGTTACTCTCGAAGGTCTTGTACGCCTGCTCCAGCAGGTGGCCGGTGTGGGCCAGCCACAGCACTTTCACATTTTTGGGCAGCACGTTGCGGCAAATCCAGTTCACCGAGGTGAAGGTTTTACCCGCACCAGTTGGCAGTACCAAAATACCGGCCTTGTGCTCCTTGTCCGAGAACGTGAACAGAGCGTTCAGCTTCTCAAAAGCGTCGCGCTGGTGCTCAAACGGGGTTTTGTGCATCGCGTGCGGATTATCCTGGCGCAGCTGTTCAAGGTCGGTTGATTGGTACATTATGGGTCAGAATCAATTAGCTAGTCAGACGTAGAGTTTAGGCCAACTAAAAGTAATGGTAATGATTTTGAAAAGGGTTATTGAAGCATAGACGGACACAATTTTAACACCAGATAGACTCTTGTCATGTTTTCCAAACGAAGGCCGGTATTCTGTAAGACGGTACCACCTGCTACAAGCAGCTGGCGGCTTCGTTACAACAAGTCCACACGGCGGCCAATCACACGCCTGGCATCCTACGAGGTGGCCTGTGTCTCTAACATGATGTGCGGGTCGCCGTACAGGTGCAAGCACGCCCAGGCTGCCGGGGTTGGATAAACTTCGCGAACGGCCATATTAGCGTTGAACATTGACGTACTGATATTGTGGCCATTCTGAAGGTTTTGGAGGAAAACAGGCAGCCATATTCCAGGAACGTACACGTGCAGCGCCCACGCCGGCGCAATGACCGCGCTGTAGCCTTTCCGCAGGTACCGTTTTACAAGGGAGGAGATGCTGTTCTTGAAAAACTCAGACCGCATGGACCCCGAGTGGCACACGAAAAAGACCAACACTTTGCCCTTGCCCACGACATTATCCAAATTGAACGTGAAGTGCTCGGTGGCTTGCTCGAAGTCCTCGGGTAGAAGTGTCTGCGATACTATCTGGGTTTCGGAAATGTTCCGGGCGCCGTGGGAGCACACGATGTTCAGGTCTGCACGAAGCGGCTCAGCCAACTCTATTTCTTCCGACACGGAAAAAGCGTGTGCAGACAAGGCGTCTTCTATTTTGCTATAAAGCGTGCTCAAAGCAAAGTCCCCGCTCGCAACCGGTATCCAGATGGACTTAGAGTAGTTTGCTGCCAGCTTTTGCTTGCCTGCATTGGCAGCAAACCACTCGCTCGACACAATGTTGGTGATGGCTCTTTCCCTGTGAATAAATTGACCATCAAGGCCGAGAAACAGATTGTGCGGATAGTTAGCCAACTCCATATCCTTGACAATCAGCAGTGTACGCTTGTAGGGGTTGATGTTTAACGTGGCGTAGGATAACTCTGCCACCAACTTCTGCTCAGCCTGCTCGTGCTCTTCCGGCAATACTTGCCTCACCCCGCCGCGCCGTTCTTTAACTGTGGTATCGAAGCCCAGGCCGGCGAATAACTCCTGGTGGAGGGAGTGCCGGTATAGGGCGTTTTCCCAGCTAGCTGGCTTGTAGAAGCTGAATTTCTCATCGGCCAGGTTTAACTGGTAAAGGGCTCCTTCGACCAAGGCCAGCCACGTTACTTCCTCCTGTGGTGTAATGGCGAAGATGCTGGGTAGCCCTGCTTCCTCCACATAGCGCCTGTACACTGGCTCATCAGCGGCTTGCTGCTGCGGTAAGATTGGGGCGGCGTCTTCGGCCGTAGTTGATTGAAACAACACACTGAAATCGGATCTGACCACCATGGCCAGCAGGAAGGAGGAAGCGTCCTGCTCGGCCACGCTGGTGGGAAGCAGCCGGCCCGAGAAGGTCAGGGCCTGGTCGTTGTCGTACACGAAGTCGTCGATGCTACGGGTGCGGTGGAGCTGCTGCAACGAGGTAAGCAGGTACTTCCTAAGATTCTGTCGGTCGCCTTCGACAATGCTCTTTACCCATTGCTTCATTTCGGCCGGGGCAATGTGCTCCAGAATGCTGATGTACTGGTCCAGCAACTGCAGCTGTTCAGGCTTTTCGGAATACAATCGCCGAATCTGATACAGCGTAGTGAGCCAGGGCATGGCCTCGTGCGGCCCTCCGTCAAATATGCTTTCTCGTTCCTGATTAAGGTAGTCGTAAATCTTATAAGGAAGCTCGGCTGCCTTATAGCTCAAAAGCACCGTGAAGTAGGTGTGGTCGAGGGAGTGCCGCTCATAATCCGATTCGTAAACCAGTGGGGGACGCTCTTCATACACCTTGACAGCAAAAAGCGCCAAGCCCAGGCCCCGGAACATCTTCAGGGACTGCCAGACCAGCTCTCTAATAAACCGGGTGGAAATGGCACCCATGGCACTCCTATCCCGCGTGGCATATAAAGTCAGGTTCGCATACATCAAAGCAGCCTGCGCATTCTTGCTGATGGAGTAGAACCGAAAACAGCAGAAAAACCCGAGTTCAGGCACCCCGTCGAGGAAGGAAGCCATGAGAAACTCTTCGCACACGTCCCGTCCCAGTTGGTAATGCTCGGAAGAAGCCAGACGGTCGAGAAATATACCAACCGCGTGGTAGAACGACTCGATGTTGTTGCTGAGGAGCAACGTTTTCCGGAGGACAGCGAGGTTGAGTGACCAGTCGTTCACCTCTTCTAACGACCAGACCATCTTTTTGGATCCGTCTTGCAGCAGGTGGACATATACGGAAGCTATAGATTCTGCCTCGGCAACAGTTAACGAACTGATATTCGGATTAAAGTTGTGAATGCGCACTTGGTTGTCCGCAGCAAGGGTAACCTGTAGGGCATCCTTTAACTTTTGAAACGCAGCATCGTCAGGCTCCCGCTGCATAAAAGCCGTATCGGGCTTCTTGGTGTTCTTGATGGCCACGATTTCGGGGTATATCTCGAAGAAAGTGTCCCCACTGAGCGATATTGCCGTTATGCCGATTTGCTCCAACACGTCCAGAAAGGAGGCGATATGGTGCCGGTAGGTATCGTAGTCTCTCAGCAGTTCGCGCAGGATACGCGGGTATAAGCCGACCAGCTCCTGGAGGTGAGTATCGGAGCTTAACAGGTTATCCGTGAATGCTTTTTTGCGAAAGTCGGCAATGAATTGCTTTACCATAGTGCATGCTTAATGACCGTCAAATTAGCTGCCCTCGTCTTGCCGCCCGGTCAGCCGCATGCGCCCTGGGAAGGACAGGCGCAATGGCGTACGCCGCAGTACACCACCCTTAGAAGATTTACTAATGGTTGGCTAAGCCAATTAAGTAGTTCGTTGGAATAGTTTTTACAATTAGGCGGTCATGCTGACGACAGGAAGTATTTCGCAAAGTCCAGTAAATCAATAGTTCATGCGAGATGCTGCGCTTTGCATGACTGCCTAATTGCATAATCAATTCAGCCCAACTACTTATTATGCGCCCAGCAAAAAGAGAGTTATCTGTGTAGTACTTCATACCGCCTTAAGAGAAATTGAATCTGGAACAAGTGCGGTTCTGGCCTCTTGGCGCAGAGTCATGCCCATAAAGAAACCCCCGGCTGGTGGAACAACCGGGGGCTCTGAAGCGAGTGCTGGTACACCTTGACTTCTACTCTATGAAACGGGAGTACCCAAAGTTAACTCACTATAACGAGAACCCTAGCTAACAGCCTCACTTATCCTGCTTACTGACCAGAAAATTAGTCTGAAGGCAAATAACTCCGTGGCTCAACAAGGTGCACCTTTCTGATACCCCCCTCCCTTGCTCTGGCTAGCAACTGTAAAAGGCCGTTTTTACGGCTCAAGAAGTGGGTTCTGAAAGTTTTTATGAATTAACTTTATGACCCATACTTACTGAGCCATGCAGCATATTTTCGGCTACGCCCGCGTTTCCGCTACTGACCAGAATCTCGATACCCAGCTGGACGACCTGACTCGTGCCGGGTGCTCACGCATCTTCCAAGAGAAGGTTTCTGGTACTCGCACCAGTAGCCCAGCGCTCGATGAGCTATTGGCCGCGGTGCGCGAGGGCGACGTGGTGGTAGTGAATCGGCTGGCGCGGCTGGGGCGCAATACGGTGCACACGATTCAGCTCGTAGAAGAATTCAACCGCTGCGGTGTACACTTTCGGGCGCTCGACCTAGGCATCGACTCACGCACCCCAGCAGGCAAGATGATTATTGGCGTGTTCTCGTCCTTCAACCAATACGAGCGCGAGAACAACCGTGAGAAGAGTTTAGCAGGCATTAACCTGGCTAAGCAACAAGGTAAGCATCTGGGTCGGCCAGCCGGGCGAGATACCGAAAAATTAACTAAAGTGGCTAAGGCATTGGAAAAGGGATTATCGATAGCTGAAATTGTAGCGCTAACCGGTATCAGCCGTGCAAGTGTAAAGCGCTATCGGCAGGAGCTTTTTGCATAAATTTCGCTTTGGGAAATTACAAAGCGGTCATCTAAGTAGTTAAGCCTAAATAATCGACACCGATTTGAACGCTCTGCTGAGCGCAGCCGAAGCGCCTCGCATAGTCGAATAAGCCTTCGAATGAGGCACGGACAACTGCGAGATGCTTCGATTTTACTTGGTATGGCGCTCTTCTTTATTAATGACGATTATTTAGGTCGAACTACTTATCAACTATCAATAAAAGCGAAACACGTTCGAAAACAGTAGTTTTGCGAATGGCCCAATCTGATTTTAGAGAGTACCAGCCTGGAGATATATACTCTTTCTAGGAATCATATCCAGATGCTCGACATCCATTTGCGATTGTAGGCCGGTTTGATGAGCAGTACTACCTCGGATGTATGATTACCCACGGTGACACTGAAAAGTGGCCTGACAACATACCGATGGAACCCGAAGATTTTAAACAGGAGTTTGACCAAGGCAGAGAAGCGACTGTTGTGTATTCGGAGAGTCGAGGCGTAGGCTCACATTTTGTCAAAGTGGCTCTTTTGAAAGAAGTTGACCTTGCCGTTGCATGGTCAGGGCAACTATCATCTCAGGGGTTGGAAAAGATGTGTAGAGCCATCGAAGGATTGAACCCTGAGATGTGGCGTCAATACAAGGTCAATTCTGCTGAGAAGCTTAAAATCAGTACGGGCAAAAGATGAATGCTGCCATTTACGCCCGCGTCAGTACCAAAGACAAGGGTCAGACCAACGAAAACCAACTCCGCGAACTACGAGTTTTTGCCGAACGGTTGGGCTATACTATATATAGGGAACTAGGAAAGTGGAGGGTCAGCTGAGCGGCCACGGTTTCGGAAGCTATTTGCCGATGCCTATAAACGCCGTTTCGATGTGGTGTTGTTCTGGAGCCTGGACCGTTTTAGTCGTGAAGGGGTAACCGAGACGCTCAATCATTTGCAACGGCTCACGGCAGTTGGGGTGCAATTCAAATCATTCACGGAGCAGTATCTCGATGGCACTGGGTTGTTCCGGGATGCTATCATTGGTTTCCTGGCTGCTATTGCCAAACAGGAGCGGGTGCGTTTTTCGGAGCGTATCAAGGCGGGTCAGGCTCGGAGTAGCAAGGCACTAGGTCGTCCACCATTAGCAGATACTGTCATTGCTGAACTGCGAAGGTTGCGGAGCGAAGGACTCAGCTTTAAGAAGATTCAACTAGCCACGGGAGTGCCGGTAGCAACGATGCACAAGTACTTGGTAGCCGATGATAAAACAATGCCGGTATAGTTGTATAATTTGTACTAAACGATGAATGGGTGCCGTGTTTTGTCTTCCTGAGGTGAGGTTTTCTTCTTGTTTTATAAGGCTAATTTTTGCCATGTTTTATTAGTTTTGTTTAAGAAAGAAATAGTTTTAACAATGTTTAAATTATTAATAGTTAAAGTGTTGAAATAATAGTTGGAATAAGATTGCGGGTTATTATCTTGCTAGTGAACAAGGGTTTTTGATGAGCAAATTAACGCTTCAAATCAGGAATTGCTTCTGCTTAACAAGTATCACTAATCATCTACGCATCGTGATTTTCATTCCAGATTTACTCGTTTCAGAGTGGTCGCAAAAAGGCAGTGGGGGAAACAATAAGAGCTACCTGACGACCCCAAACTGTGCGGCTACGGGGAGCAAGAAGTGTTCTGACGTTGTCAAAACCCGTTCGGCTATCGCCTCACTCTTCTCGCCTCTGCCGGGGGCTCTAACCTTCTAACTTCTAGTTGGTCATGACGCCTCAAAACGATACTCCCGAAGAGTCTAAAAAGAAGCGCGGACCTGGCCGCCCGAAGCAGGATGTCCACTACGCTTCGTTCACCATCACCATGCCGGCCGCCGACTTTGACCGGCTGAATGAGCAGGTAGCCGACACCGGCCGTAAGCGGTCTGAAATACTGCGCATGGCCTGGAATGACAAGCCTATCACCTTACGGCACGAGCCAGCTTTGGACGAGCATTACAACCAGTTGGTGAAGCTGGGCACGAACCTAAATCAGTTGATGAGTTTAGCACATTTAGGGCTTGTACCGCCCGCTCAGGTGCAGCACATTTTGGCACAGGTGGACCAGAAGATGGCGGAAATTAACGGCTGTGGGAACTGATGACTGCGAAGACCAAAACAGGTAAGACCTTTCCGGGCCTCGTCAAATACGCTATGCAGGAGTGCAAGGAAGCGCGGGTGCTGGGGGCGGAAGGGGTGCGTTCGGACAGTGTTGCGCACATGGCCGCCGACTTCGATTTCCAGCGCGACAAGCGGCCGCGGCTGGGCAACGCCGTGCTGCACGTGGCCATCTCACTGCCGAAGGAAGAAGCTGTCGGCAAAACGCGGGAGCAGGTTGGCGAGATGCTTAGGCAGGCGGCGGAGGCGTGGCGCAAGGAGATGAAAATTGAGAATACGCAATGGGCGCTAATACAGCATTTCGACCGCGACCATTCCCATGCACACCTCATCATCAACCGCGTCGACAATACTGGCAAGACAATCTCTGACCAGTTCATTGGCAAGCGCAGCCGGGAAGCTGCCAAGGAAGTGGAGCGTCAGCTAGGGCTTATATCGGCGGAGCAGCGCGGGCGGGAGCACGCTAAGCAGCCGGGGCCAACTCCAAGTCAGCTGAAGGCTCGCACGCCCCGAGAGGTGCGGCAGGCAGACTGGCAACGGACGCGGCACGAAGTGGCGAACGCATTGGCTCCCCAAAAGGGCAAGACTGGCTCATTCGACGACCTGCAAACCAAGGTGGTGTGGAATGGCATTGTGGTAAAGCCACTTATGCATAAAAAGGCCGAAGGGATGGTCGTGTACGGGGTCGTCTTCTCCAAAAACGGCTTCAATTTTAAGGGCAGCGAGGTCGGTAAGGATTTCAGTGCTGGCAACCTGCAAAAATCGTTCGCGGAGTATCGGGCCCAATCTTCCGCACAGCATGATGCTGTTCAGCAGTTGGGGACTGCCTTTGCTGCTGGAGCCCTGGGGCAGCTGTTTGCCGATGGCGCGAAACAAGCCCAGACAAAAAAGCAGGATAGCATCCCGAAACCTGCCGTGCAGGCAGCACAGATTCCCGTGCTACCCCAAAATGACTTTGAATTTGGTTTGTAATAACTCATTTATTTCCTGACACTTATGGAGCCTATCGACGTTTTCTCGAAAATAACTTACCTGGAGGAGGGTATGAAGAAGCTGCTAGCCGAGAAGGCCGCGAGCAGCGAAGAAGTACAGCAACTGCTGGCGGCTGTCGAGGCCAAAGCCCAGCCGACCATAACATTCGACACCGAAGCACTGGCGAAGCATCTGGCTCCACTGTTGGCAGCTCAAATGCCGGCCTTGAATGCTGCTGCCGTGGCTAAGCAACTGGGGCCGCTGATATCGGCCGGGCTGCCTACCTCTGACACCCTGCGGCAGGCAGGCAGCGACACGGCGGCCAGAATAAATAAGGAGTTCGCCCAGCAGGAGAAGCGGACGCTTGATTTTGTCGGCTACCTAAGGGGAGAGATGCTGGTAGTGAAGGACCAGGTAGAAGAAATAGTGGACCAGATGCCCAAGTCGGTGGGCCTGGATATTTTTCGGGATAAGAGAATCTTGGCAATGGTGCTGGGGACACCTATCGTCTGTTTACTGGCTCTCATTATCTACAGCTCGTTTTTCCGGGTATCTAAAGGACAATATGAACAGTTGCAACAGCAGAGCATCCTTTTACAGCAACAGCGTACCCTCTTGAAACAACAGAGTGACCGAATGGCCGATGCAGGCATCTTCTATTCAAACCAGATAAAGGGATACAAGCGGAAGTATCCGAAGTCTGCTGGTTACTTCCGCGACTATCGTCCCATGTCGTTGGCGCAACCGGTGAAGTCTGTAGCACATTAAGCGGTTGACCTAGCCGCCTCATTGTTTCTCCGATGCTTACTCAACTTCGGGTGATTCGTCCTCGTGGTATGTAGAAGCCACTGCGTTTCGAAACAGTAGCGAATGAGCTACTTCAGCTTCCTTCTGCTCATCTACATACCATACGGCACCATCTAAATACGTCAAATCGAAGCTCTTAATAGCATCAAAACCTCCGGCTTCGGCGGCTACGCCAACGAGTTTTCGGGTGTTGCCAAAGTTGCGAAACTTGACGGCCAAGCAGTAAGCACGTAGGGCTTTAAAACGCTCTGCTCGATAGTCCGCCTCGGGCACGCCCTCGGCATGAGGCAACAGCAGAAACAAGTATTGCACTCCCGTATCTTCGGTTGCGCTGGTGTGTTTTACCCGGTATTGGCCGGGCTGCGATTGTTCTATCATTTGTCGGAAAGCCTTAGCCAGCATCCGCCGACTCAGCCGGGGCTCTTGAGCCATGAGCCGTAACCCGGCCTCCCGGCTCGCAAACGACGTGTCGGTGCTTAGTGGGTGAGCCTTGCCGGGGGCGGTATTTGTATAAAGGTGTTCTATTAGCTCATCCCAGGTGTAGCTGCCTTTATCGGCCGCATGTTTAGATTGGTAGTAAGGACTACGGATGAAATCGCGCCAGTACCCTTCTTCAATGCTCACACCCTCATAACCCGGCGAAACTGGGAAGAAGTGTTGGCCAAACGTGGGGCTGTCCTCATCTTGGTCGGTGCTATGCAAGTAGTGAGCAACGAAATCATCTTCTCCAGCTGCCCATATTTTTAAGCCTTGATGCACTAGCAGAGCCTCTTTCTTCTCTAAATATTCCACGAAGTCGGTTATCGTGTCCAGCATTCCCATTACGGCCGCTAGCGAGGCATCATCGAAGACATGAACGTAGCCCTTGGCGGGGTCCACCAAGCCTACAGTGAAGGGCTCCGGCTTGAACCGCTGGGTGTCGTAGTGCGCGGGACCCACTACCTGATTGTCTAGCATCAGACTGCCTGTGCCGCCAAATTCTGCCTGGCACGGCCCCGAGGCACCATGCGCTACCACGATGCGATGCACCTTCATGTTGGCGGCAGCGGGTAGAGGCACCGGGAACGGGTGCTGGCAATCTTTGTCCAAGTACACTCGATTGGGGTGCTGTTTCAGCCACCGCTCGGCCCCATAGAGCTGGTCGGCACCAGCAGCTACAGCCCGCTTGTACCACCGGCTCCAATTTAGAATTGGGTCCGCCGTAGTAGGGTATTGGCAGTGTTTACTGGAGAAAATAATGACGTGGTGGTTAAACACCACCAGTAAGTCGCACAATTCTTTACCATCGCCACCTTGCGTGCTGGCGTTTTGGTTACGAAACGGGCTGGCATAGCTCCAAAGCGTTAGAAAGGACCGCTCACCGAGTCGAGCCAGGTATTGCTCGGCGGCTGTTCCACCAGGATTTTTTCGGAACTCCGACATGAGACAAAGCTGAAAAGCGTGTTAAGGCACAAACCTAACTTGGGTTAACTCCAGTTTAGGCACCTTTTTCTTCATCAGGGTCAGATACAGAGCGGCAGACTTGCGTTTATCATCCTTACACACGCTCTACTATCGAAAATCGTATTGCTTAATCAGCTGCTCGTATGGTGTTACCCCCGTGTTGTGTCACTCGAGGCCGAGTCAGGATTTTAATGGGCTGCTGAGTCACCAACTTATTATTGGAGCGAGTAGCCCACAGGAAGGCTTCACCGGGTCCTAACTGCGAAAGGTCAGCGGGCGTGAGCTTGTCGAATTGGACAATAGACTTCTGTATGTGCTTAAGCCACTGCGGTGAGTTAAAGCGGTGAACAAGAACCGCCGAGCTGAGCTCGATGATAGCATTAGGCAAACTAGGAGGGTCCTGACTAGCAATTAGTAAGCTAACGCCCTTATGGCGCATTTCCCGAATAGCCGTTACAATGCTTCCCGTGAGGTCCTCGTTGCCCATGTACTTGTGGGCTTCATCGAAGACGATGAACTTGTTGAATGTTTCGCCGGTGGGCAAGCGTGCGTTGGCGAAGATGTTTAGCATGATGACGAACAGTCCCAGCGCATCGTCTTGGTCTAGGAACTCGTCGCGCAAATCCACTACCAGCAGCCGACCGGGAGCCATTAGCTGCCCTAAACGAGTAGAATCGTCCAGATATTCGGCAGCCAGCGAGAGGCGCGAAAGCGCTAATTCACGTTGCGAAGTATTAAGCAAAGACGTACTTTGAATGGCAGTGCGCAAACCTGTTAGCGTCAAGTTACCCCGTAGGTCGCGCATGATGCTGTTTAGGTGCTTCATGTACAATGCCTGACTGCCAATGGCACCCATCAGAAAGCGCCAGTCTTGAATACTCAATTCGGCTGACGACAACGAGAGTGGCTTAACCTCTAAGTCGGGGTATTCGGCTTGCCGCTCGGCCAGTTTGGCTTTGGGAACCACCAATATCACGTCGTTCATGCCCTGAGGCCGCGCATTATACCACTCTTGCAAACGGTTAATTTCGCCGGGCTTGCGGTTAGGTGCCGTCATGGATGTAAACTCAGGCTTGTAGTCCTGACTTTCGCTGTAATGGAAAATTACTCCCGCCAGCGGCTTAGGCAGCGCATTCACGTTAGGAATGTGCTGCAATACCATCTCCGTAATGGTGCCGATGGAGTAGCTTTTGCCAGCGCCCTGCACCCCAAAGAGACTGATGGTCTGAGTGCCGTTTAGGTCTAGCGCCACACTCTGGCCGTGGGGCGTGCGGCCCAACATTCCATACTGCGACGAAGGCTCATTCTCACCTACATAAATATTGTAAGCTGGTGGTGTGGCTGCCGGTTGCGTCTCAGTACTATCAGCCCCTGGTTCTTCCCGAGTGGGGTTGTGCTCCCCACCAGAAATTACATCTACTCCTTCTGCATTGGTCACAACCGGACCAATCGCGTCAACTAGTAAAGGAGAGGCAACTGCTTCATCTACTAGGTTAGGTGTGGCCGTAACGGCAATGGTAGGTGACAGTTTGGGGGTGGGGACCGCCGGGTGCGGGGGTTGCTCAAGGCTAAGCAAAGCAACTACCCCATCAGTAGTTGTTACGCGTCCATTGGAAGTTGGCAGCTCTTTGGTTTGCAGAGGCCGGCGGCGCGTCAGGTCATCGCGGAGGCGGTGCCATTCGGGGGTGGGACGGCGCGTGTTGAACGTGGATTCGGGGTCCAGCAGGGCGTCAATACCAGGACGGCCCACGCGGTAGTACACCGTGTCGCCGTACTCGTCACGCTGCACTTTTACCGGGCTGTCAAGGTTGAAAACGATACCGCGACGGGTGAACTCCATCTGATAGGGCACTGTGGTAAGTTGCCCCAGATAGGCGCGTAGGCGCTCGGGCTCATCCGCACTTAGCAGGCCGTAGCGAGCGGCTCGTTCGGCGTAGAACTGCAACAACTCGCTCAATTCGCGGCTGCGCAAGGGTTGGTCGAACCGGGTGGTGCTGGCAAATTGCTCGAAGTCGAAACGCTGCCGCAGGTGCAGAATGGTGTTCGTGAGCTGGTCGCTCATCTGCTCGCACAATTGGCTCCATTCACTGCTACTCAAATCGGCCGTGCGCACTTTTATTTCCACCACCTGCACGTGGATGGTGTTGCGTTCGGGGTCAGCGTCTACCAGTAGCAAGTCAGCCCGGCTTTGGCTGGCATTCTCCTCACTCGCCTTGAAAAAATGTTGGTGCAGGTCAATAGGAATGATAAACTGATAGTCCAGCAAGCCCTGCTTCTCTAAGAGCCGCTTGGCCAGGGCAATGCCTGCGTATTCGAGCACCTTGGTTTGGTGAGGCTGGCTGCTCAGCTTCATCACCAACGAGCCGCTGACCGTGCGCAGGTCGTTGAGCACGTCCTGGGTTAAGACCTCCAGCCGGCCGGGGGCCAGGGTGCCGGTCAGCACCTGCATAACGGGGGCAAGCAAGTGAATTAGTTCCGCACCGGGCTTGCTAGTCAGAAACGTGGACACGCCCAGGAACTGTTGCCCAGGCAGATAGTCCAGCAGAAAAGGCACCTGGCCGTCTTCCACGGGCAGGTCAAATAGTTCGGGTCCTAGGTGCCGGTCAAACGTGACAACCCAATCCGAATAGGAATGTATTTTATCAATTAACACGCTTTCCGGGCCACCCAGCCGCAGCTCTGTGGCAGGCAGCGAGGCCGTAGGCTTGCCAGCCAGACACGTGGCTGTGAACTCACTGAGTTGCTGAAAAGCTTGGTGAACGATTGCTCCAATAACGCCAGCATCAGCCTCGGGCATGGCGCCCGGCGTAATGTATCGCGTCCATGTGTAGGTGTCGGGCGAGCGGGTGGCCAGAAAATCAACCTATGGCTCTACAACTAGGCCCGCAAGATGAAACGAGGAAGCATCCCGTGAAGGTACCTGAATGCGCGGCGTCAGCGGAAACGGGTTGATAACGAAACTTAGGTGGGCATCGGCTCCGGCAGGGGCACGGCCAAAGTCTTCCGTGGGGTTGATGCTCAGCCGAAGCTTGGGAAACAAACGGTTGCGCGTGGGCTGGGTAAATGCCTCAGCTTCCTCAGTGAGAGTGGTAGCCGGGTTCAGCAGCCGATTGAAAGCTTCGCCTTCCTGTACCAGTGAGCGATGTGCGGTGAAGAGCCGGATTTCATAACGCACAGATTTGAAGGTGGGCAACTGCTCCAGCTTCAGCAGCACGTCATGGAACACTTGGCCCTCGCCCGGATTGAAAATATTGAGGGTAAGCTGCTCAGTATAGGGGTGCAGCTTCAGGTAGTTTTTAAGGTGATGAATGACAACCTCGGCATCCACGTCATTTTCAATCACGCTGCTTGTGCCGCGCAAGTCGAGCACGTGTTGTAAGTACTGCACCAGCGAGCGGCTTGACCCGGCAGCTGCCAGGGCGGAGTCATTGCCCGCCGTCACGGTACGCGTGAATACGCCCCAGCCAAAGCACAGCTCGCCAGCGTACTCGTAGGGCTGCACATCGGCGTCCTTCACCAACAACGGGTGGTTGGTGGGCTGCAAGCGTCCGAAAAACAACTGCTCTATCTCGGCCGTCCAATGCGGGGCCTGCCGGTCAAAATCCTCGCGGGTTAGTTTCTCCCAGCGCTCAAATAATTGGAGTAAGCCTAGCTGCCAGCCTAGCCGCAGCGGGTGCAGGGGCGGCACCAGCAGGGCGGCGTACCGCTCCTGCGTATCGGGCAGCCGGCCCCCCAACGACACCATATCGAGTTGCTGCACGGCCACCAGCAACTCTTGTAGTTGTGCTTTTCCTTCTTCCGGCAAATCTAGCCACTGTTCTTGTTCCTGTTTCAACCCGGCCAACAAGTCAGCGTAAGCTTGGACATAAGCCGTGGCCGCGTCACGATGAAGCGCCAGGTCAAAAGTCTCAAAAATGCCGTTTTTGCTGGCGATGCTCTCGCTTACCACCGCAAAAAACTCGCGCCGAGCCTCCAGGAAAGGTTGGGTGCCGGCATGGTCGCTCAAAGCACTGGTTTCGGGCGTGAGGGCATCCGCCGCCAGGGATTGCCCGGCAACGGGTGCTTCCACTGCCAAACGCCCCAAACCTGCCGGGTACTGCAACACATACTGCTGAAACATTCGCAGCTTTGACGACACCGCCAGTTGAAAACTGTAGGGCGAGTCTTTGTACTTAATTTGAAAATTGGAAGCCGTCTGCTTATCCGGCTCATTCAGCCAGCGCCATTCGTCCTCGTCCGGCTCCAGGCGACGCTCCGTGGTTTCGTGCTTCCGCAGTAGCAAGTCGAGCCGGTACCGGAAATAACTTTGGAGCACACTAGATACCTTTTCCCGCCGCGAGGTTTCGCCTTCCGGGTCACCATCAATCTTATCGGCCTCGAAATAGAAAATCTCCGTATCCGAGGTCCAACGGCCTTTGATATCCAGGCGGTTGGCCGCTTCGCCGTCAAGGTCTTGCAGGCGCCGCCACTCGGCCTGGGCCTCCGACTCCTGAAAATCGTCGTTAGTGTTGAGCACGTTGCCTCGCGTATCAAGTGCAAAAACGCGCAAAAAATATTCCCCTGGCTCCAGCAGGTTCGCGTCAAACTTCATCTCGCGTGTACGGCTCTTACCCTGACTGCCCCCGCTGACCCACCGGTCGAATTGCGGAATGGCACAGGCGTAGTCACCTGCTCCCACCACCTGCATCAGGTCGGCCTGAAAATGACCCAGGTCAGCGATGTTGGTTGGCTTGGGGTCGGTGCTGAATTTAACCTTCACCTTTACCGGGGCACTGAGGTTGCCACGCAGTTCGAGCTTGCCGTTCTCGTCCCGCTCAAACACGTTGCTCGGGTTGCCTTTTAAGTCCTCCACGGTCAGCTTCGGGGGCTGGCTACGGTGCAGTTCCGCAATGGGCCAATGCTCAAAAAACAACTGCGGGTACTGCGCCTGGATAAGCTTAGTGAGGGCAGCCGGCGACTTGGCCGCTCCGTTCTCGCGCAGCAGCCGAGCCAATTCTAGCTGAAGAGTGTTTGGGTTAGCCGGCACCGGCAAAGCAGCCAGGCGCTCATAAACGCCTTTACTGAACTCGCACAGCGTATTGATGCACTGCTGATTATAATTCAGCCGGGCTGGGGTCTTGGCTGGGTTGCTCAACAAGTCGCCATCCGGAATCAGGTCCAGCAGGTGCAAGGCGTGGCCGGTACGGGTGGCATTGGCCGGCTCGTCCAGCACGTGCAGCAAAAACTTGTTACGCTTCTCAACGCTCACCCCACTGTCCATAAACTTGATGACGGCCGCGAACGGCCCACTGGCCAGCCCCACGGCCTCGGCCCGCTCGCGCAGTTGCCGGTTGATGAGGGCCTCAATGTCGCTCAAATCCAACTCCGAAAACGTGGCGTTGCCGAACGAGTCTTCGGCCGCCGTGCGCAGCATGGCCGGGCACAGCACTAGCAGCGGCGCAGCTTCTAGATTTCGACGTTCAATGAGCTTGGTGGCCTGAATGTAGCGCGGCTGCCCGGCGGGCGGATTTTGACTTAGGATGTAGCATTCCAGCTTGGGAGCGGCTTCGGTAAACCGCTCCCACAGCGTTTCCAACACCTGGTCGGCCACGCCGCCTAGCTTCATGCAGTGGCCCTTGGGGGCCTGGCGCAGCAGCGGCGTAAACTTCTGCTCAATAGCGTCAATAACAATAGCGTTGTAAGACATCAGGCGGGCTGGGAATTGAGCGTGTAGCGGGGACGAATTTTTTGCAGCAGGTAGGCGTCACTCAGCTGTGTGTAGAAGCCAATTTGGCGGAGCTTGTATTTGAGAGCCTCCACGTTCTCGCTGAATGCTTCGTGGATGCGTAGGTCAGCATCCTGAAAACGAGGCAGGCCCAGCCCGTTGATGACGATGCCGTAACGCTGGTGCAGGTGCGCGGTGAAGTCTTCGATGGAAACTGCTGTACTGTAGTAGGAATCCGTGGCGTCGTCGGTCCGCAACACACTGATTTGCACCAAGGCTTCAAGCAGCCGGGTGCCCAGCACAAAGCGGCGCTTATGGCGGCGGCTTTTGCCCTGAGCCAGCATTCCGTTCTCAGTGTTTTTGAGCAGCAGCGAATCCAGCAGGTTGGTGTGATAGAGTTGGTGCCACGCGCCGCGCACGTACAAAAACACGGCGAGGTAGCGGTTCACGTCGTCGGTTTCCAAGGCCACTAGGTCGTCCAGCGTCTTGTGTAGCTCGTCCGGCGTGCCCTTGTACACTTCGCTCAATTGCTGGCGGCAATAACCCACAAACTCGGTGTCCAGGCCACTAATTGCCTTCACAGCTAGCTCTAACCGCTGCTTAGCCGGCAGGTCGCGGGCGGCAAAGGGCAGCGCGGCCAAGCTGTTGTTGATGGCAAAAACGGCCCGTACGTAGTCGGGTAAGCTGTTGTAGAACTGGCTGGCATCGTCCATTGCCAGTTGCCCGGCCTCGGTGTCGGGGCTGTCGGTCACATCGAGTACGATGTCCAGAGGCCGCACAGCGGGCAGTTGGCCGGTGCTCACCAGCTCGGGCACGTAGCGGATGAGGCGCAGCAGGTAGAGACTCAGGTGAAAACCGGTGAGCGTCTTAAGGTAATCCAGCAGCACGTGGCGCGGTATCACGTGGCGGTATTGCAGTAGCCGGTGTACGTCGTCGCAGTACGTGGCCGCTTCGGCGGGCAGTAGCGGGCCAATCTTGTCAAATACCGGCTTAGCATCGCCTGTGGCGTCGGGCTGCGTTTTCTGCACAATGTCAATCATCCGCAGCAAGCCCAACGAGTCAATGTCGAGCAGGGCGCTCGGGCTGACGGTTTTCGAGGTCTCGTCCCAGCCTTCGCTCAAATAGCGCTGCAGCTCTTCGCGCACCGCCGGTTTTACCGACAGCATGGAATACACCTGGTCTGCCGAATTGTAGTCGCGGGTGTGCTTCTGGTTACGAATGCGGTAGCTGAATAAATGGATGGGCTTCAGCGAAGTGAAGTTTTCCTTTTCCGGCCCTTGTCCCCGGTACACCATGTCCATGAGGTTGGCCCGCAGCCAGCCCCGCACAGCCAGCTGGTTTTCCTTAATGCCGCTGGCCTGACCGGCTTCTTCCATCGAGCGGAAAACCTGCATCAGTTCTTTCTCGCCCACCTGCTTGTTGGCCTGACTTACGCGACTGCGGGTGCGCCCGCCGTTGTGCTTCAGCAGCACGTACAGGTTCACCAGCGTCCGGTCGAGGTTAATCTGCTTGGCATCAATGAAGAATATCTGCTCGTTGCGAAACGGCAGTTTGGGCATTTTAATGGGCATAGGACGGGCAGATTAAGCGGGTTGAGCGAGGAGTACGGGCGCAGCAAACTGCTTTTTTTGCACCACAATCTTGTTCTGCGGGTCGGCTTCTACAGTGTAATAGTCGCGGTGGTCGCCTGTTACCAGCACCTGCCGGTAGGGCAGGTTAGCCAGCAGATTTTTGAAAAGCTGTAACTCCAGGAAGCGCCCTTTTAAGTCGTTGAGTGAGGGCTGATAGCCTAGTCCGATGTAAGTCAGCAGCTCGAACAGGTCGAGTGAGATTTCCATCGAGACGTGCGGTAAGGTCAGATGGCGAAATACCAGCCGGTCCGGGAAATACTCCAAGTATTCGGTGCGCTTGGGTGGCACGCCCAGACGCAGCTCGAAGTCGGCCAGCGCAAATAGCCGGTAGGTCATGGCTACGTTGTCTTTTTCGCCCACGGCCAGCACCAGATACTGCTCGCTGATGAGCTTATTGGGGCACCTTTCCAGGATAGCAATAGCGTAAGCAATGTTGAGCCGTAGCTTGTCCAATTCCCTTTGCTGCTCGACCGGCGTCGCCATCAACACCTTCGCAAACTGCCCCACGGCCCGATAGGGCAGCCGCAAATCCGAATCGAAGCGCCCTTCAAAATACTGGTGGCGGGCCAGCAGGCGGTGCAGAGGCCGTTGGGGCGGCAGCTGCCCTTCTTCGGTGGGCGCGTCACGTAGCGCCACTTTCTCGCGTTCCAGCCAGCTAAGCAGGTCGCCTTCCCGCTGGGCGCTGAAGGGCAGATAGTTTCGGCCTTGCAGCGGGTTATAATACAGGTTGCGGTCAAGCTCGGGTAAGGCCCGCTGGCCCACGTCGGTCAGGCGAACCAACTTCACCAGCCGGTCGCGGTTGCCAGCATCCTCAGCCTCACTGTCGGGTAAGTTGAAGTAATACTTTTCTAGCAAAGGCATTGCCTGGCCGGCCGCGGCCAGTGCCTTCACGTCGGCGCAGCTATGGTCGCGGGTAAGCCAGAAGGCCAGCAACGAGCGCAGGTCGCGCATGGTCAGATGCAGCTCGCGGCGCAGGTGCACGGTTAGCAGCAGCCGTTCCATGCGGCGCAGCACTTCGTCGCCGGCATCAGGGTCGTTTAGGCTTTGGGCGTTGTATCGGATAAAGCACTGCTCGCGCACCGCACACGTGTTGCATCCGGTCCAGAACTCCGGTTTAACCAACTCTTTTATCTGGCGGCGAAAAATACTCTGTTCGCCTGTTAGCTCGCTCAGGCTCACCACCGAGCGCAGATTAAGATTGACCAGCAGCAGACCAGCGGGCAGGTCCGTTACGCCTTCCTCATAGAAAAAAGCCTCTACAGCCTTTTCCAAAGCCCCAAACTCGGCGCGGTGCGCTTGCAGGTATTCGACCAACCGGCCCTCGTTGATGGCAATGAGCCGCCCAGCCGGTACCTTGTCGAAGTCAGCGCGCCCGGCAAAGGGAGCTAGAAACTCGTCCAGTACCTGCGTGTTCTCCTTGTCGCCCTCGTCCTGCGAGCCGTCGTAGTTACTCTGAAACGGTATGCCTTGCGACTCGAATGAAGCGCCGTTTTGCGTTACGCTGTCGCGCTTAAATGATGCCGAAAATAGCTTTTGGGCCTCTTTTTCTAGCTTCTGAATGAAAGCCGTTTTGCCATCGCCTGCGTTGCCCGTGATGATTACCAGCCGGTATTTGGCTTGCAGAATGTCGTTGATGAGCTTGGTGTCCAGCCGCGTCTTGATGTAGGTGCGCTCGGCAAACGCATCGAGCCCCCGGGTACCAGCGTTGGTGTAGCGCGACTGGCTAAAAAGCTTGTTCAGCTCCATCACAAACTTCTCCGTCGGGATGGTCGTGGCGGGCACAAGGCGGTCGGCCAGCAAGCCCGGCAAGCCCAGCTGCTCCAGCGCGTCCTGCATCTCGCGGGCAGTGGCAAAACGGTCAGCTCGCTGAGGCTGCACCGCTTTTAAGAGCCAAGCCGCAAACCCGTCTGACAGCTCCGGCCGTAAGGTTTTGGGGTGGTGCGGTTCACGGGTAATGATTGGCTTGTTGGCCTTGCCGTTAGCATCTGCCCAAGGATGGCGTTTGCACACCAACTCAAAGAGCGTAATGCCTAGGGCAAACGTGTCACAGCTCTCATCCCAGCGCACACGCATTTGGTCCACTACCCGGTCGGGGGCAATGTAGAAGGAGGTACCTACGTGGTCCTTGTCAGCAGCTTCCGAGGTAGCCACGTTGAAATCAATCAGCACGAACCGTTCGTTACGGTGCCAGATGATGTTGCGAGGTTTGATGTCGCGGTGGAAAATCGGGTGTGGGCGCTCGTGCAGGTAGCGCAAGGCCCCTGTCAATTCCTGTCCCAACTGAAATATAATGGGCAAGGGAAGGCGTTGCTCTCCTTTCACGCCACCAACGTAGTCGCCCAGGCAGTCACCTTCCAACAGTTCCATCAGTGTGAAGAAACGGCCCGTAGGCAGTTCTCCATTCCACACGAACTTGACAATGTTGCGGTGGTCGAGGCCTTTCAGCGCATTATACTCATCGAGCACCGTGCGGGTATTCACGCTCTCATTGTACACCTTAATGGCGCGCTCTTCGCCTTGCAGGGTGTGTTTCACCTTCCATACTTCCGAGTAGCCGCCTTCGCCCAGCGGGGACACAAAAAGGTAAGACTCCTGTTGGTCGCCCACGCGAATGCGACCGTCTGAGGCAGTCGGTGCCGGTGTACTAGCAGGGGCAGGCGTAGTCAGGGTGCGCGTATTGCTTAAGCCCTGGTCGAGTTTGGCCAATACTTCGGTCATGGTTTGCAGCCGGTCAGCTGGCTGCAGTCGCACCATTTGGTCTACCAGGTTATCCACCCACTCAGGCAAGCCAGGTACCCGGCGGCCCGGTAGCTCTGAGGCAGGAAGTTTGCCCTGCCAGTGGTCTAGGTCGTGCCAGGAGTTGGGCAGAGCCCGTTCGCCGGTCAGGGTTTCGTACAAGGTCAGGCCAAGGCCGTACACATCGGTGGCTGCCGTGGCATCTGCCGGGCTGTCGTCCAGCTCGGTGGCGCGGTAAGGTAGGGCATCAGCATCATCGTCCGCCGCTGCTGGCAGTACCGTGATGCCTTCGCGCTGCGCAGCCCGGAAAAAGGCCCGGCTAAAGTTTCCCAGGAAGGCGCCTGCAGCTGTTAGGTAGATATTCGCCGGCCGCACATCGCGGTGGTACACGCCGGCGGCGTGAGCAGCTTGTAGGGCCAGCGCCACCTGGCGTATCAGGGCTAGCTTTTCGGGCAACGAATACGTGGCCCGGTCCAGCTCCATGGCCAGGGTCTTCTCGTCCAGGTAATCGGTTATCTCAAACAATTCACCCCGCAACTCATCCGTCAACATTTGAACGGTAAGCACATGAGGCGCCGCTCCAATCTTTTGGAGCGCCTGGTATTGGTTGCGAATTACGCCCAGGCGAAACGCGCGGTCGGCGGGGCTCAGCTCGTGCACATCAAGGCTATAGGCACGCACCCGCTTCTGGCCAGCGCCGTCGAGGCCGCGCGGCCGCACTAGGTACTCTGTGCAGTCGGCGCTTTGGGCCAGGATGTCCAGCACTTCATAATCGGCCTCAAACAGTTTAGGCTCGGGCCGTGGCTCTTGGCTGAGGCCGGTTAGGAAAGCCACCACACCCTCCTGCAGGTCGGCTATTTTGCCAGGCGTGCTGCGGGCCGCGTCATGGTCTTGCAGGTAAGTCGTGAGCGACTGGTCAAGGGAGAATACCCGGCTGCCGGTGGCATCGGGCAGTTGGCGCGACACCATTGATGGGTCCGACAGCGTGATGGACGTTTCTATCCACGCCCGGCCCCAGGCGGCATTTTCCTGTTTGAGCCGGCTAGCCAATACACTGGTTTTGAACCGCGCCCCGAGTAGGGGGCTTTTGAAGCTACGGCCACTTACCCGCCAGGTGTGGTCGTCGCCAATGAGGTGCCCTCGCCAATCTTTGTTTTCAAGGTGGTAAAGCGCATGGGGGGCCACTACTATCAAGTCATACTCCAGCAGGTCCACCGCGTTATTGCGGGGGTTGCGGTATGCCAGGTTCACGTTGGGAACCAGCAAAAACGTGTCCGGTAGCTGGGCTTCTAGAAAATCTAGGAGCCGCTGCTCGCCGGCCTGCACCGCGCCTTCATGGTGGGCTGGGTTGATGATTCGTGCCATGCGGCTATGGAGTCAACAAGGTTAATCCTTAGTTATTATTCTATGCCCAGCTTGCTACCAAGAAGCAATTGCCGATTCAATGTGTTGAATGGCTTGGTTTTCAAGCTGAAGTGCCTCATAGCGTTTGGCATGGGCCGTAACTACAAGCTGATGTATCTCCTCCATTTTATCAGTGCTCAAAACAGGTACAGGCACGTCAGCCAACAGCTTCGGTATCGGACGGCAGAGCTTAGTGCCAGACTGCGTGGCCCGAATTAGACGAAAGCCGTACTCGCTGGCCAACCACGCATAGAGGTAGCCAGGTGGTACTGTGCCATTCGTATTCATGCGTATGAATTCCCCCGAAATCAGCTTGCCGCGCAGCTCCTCTCCAGCGAACAGGGCTCGACAAAAGATTTCGTTTTCGCCTAGTGTCCCGACACCTGCAATCAGCACTTCGCCATAATCTACAAGTCGTTGGCTGCCGGCGTATTTGCGAGCCAAGCGCTTACCCTTTATTCGGATGTCGAAGACGTCGGACTGGTTTATGAGCTCAATACTGGTGGGCGAGTCCAACTCCAACCGTTTGAACGAACCAGTGCTGAAAAACCGGTTGCCTTCTAGACATTCCGCTAGTGGCACAGTATTCACATTTTCGATGACCCGCGCCCGGAGCCGACCTATACGCTTTGAGTAGTTGAAAGCAGTAAGAGTCGTAGCATCTACTTTACGCGAAGTAAAAGTTGAGACAGGCCTGCTTCCAGGATGGAAACCAAAGTATTCATACTCATCAGCCGTAAGTTCTGAAAGTTCGCAAGCGAGCATTAAGTCTTCGCTTGCTTTCCTCATTAAACGAGTTGCTTCTTCCCGGAAACTAGCGGATTGCTCAACCCACTGAGTTATCTGTTTAACTTCTGCTTCAGATAGAAGCGGCACGGGTAAATCAAGAACGTGATGCTGTTCGATATGCTGTATTGCCGAACCGTATGTGTTCTGGGTAAGCAGCCCATACCCATATTTTGAAGCTAGAAATGCATACAGATAGCCTCCCGGTATTTTATCTACATCTGGTACCACACGCATTATGTGTTCCGACCCTGTTTTGCCAACAAAATCCTCGGTGGCATAAACAGCTTTACCAAGAGTACCACCATAGGTGCCTGAGCGAGAAAGAAGGGTCCACCCCTTCTCAAACCATAGGTCGCTGAGATTTGCGGTCTTAGTCTTTGATATCAGTTTCAAAGAAGTGAAGTCCGCTTTTAGCATATCAGCATTGCCCATGAAAGGGATGCCACGCTTCACATCATCAACGTAGTACCGTTTAGGCCGGCCACCATTGAAAATCCGCTTTGTTATGTCTCCAAGCTCTTTCCAACCGTTTGGGCTTTGCTTAATCTTATATTCTGCCTGTCGCCCTTCGCTTAAGTGATAGGAGGCATCTAAGCGCACACCTGTTTCGGTAAACCAAGCAGCTTTTGCACGTGCTGTTATCATAGTCCTTGGCTTTTAACAAACTCGTGGTAAGCAGCGCGGATTTTGGGAAGGTCGTCATCGACTGTAGGCGCCTTTTCGGTACGGTGCTTCAGTTTTTTTTCACCTGTTTTCCCATCTAAGCTTAAATAAGAGATGATTTTTGAGCGGACAATCTCCGCTCCATCCTCGTCCCGCTCATAGACAGGTATACCTCGGCGGTCTTTTCCAACCCTTTCAGCAATGGCCATAAACACTTCATAATCGTGGTCGCCACGGTCATATGCCAAGCTGCGTTCTACATCAGTGAGCTTTTGCAAAAACAGCAGTGAAGCATGGACCCCTACCTGTGGCAAAAATGCCTCTACGGGTAAGTCCACTGAACCCAAGAGCCGAAATTTGCGAAGTATCCAAGCCCGTAAGTATTCGGTGTTTGGGTTGCCCAGAATGCCATCGGGTAGCACAATGGCCAAACGTCCACCAGGTTTGAGAAACTGATAGCAGCGGTCAATGAATAGGATTTCAGGAGGCTGGCTCGTGGCTACGCCTTGCTTATCCCACTCTTTACCGTTGGCCATGCGCCGCCAAGTATGGCCCAGGTCGAACTCGCGCAGAATGCCTTGGTCATTAATAGGAATTTTAGCCCCAAACGGCGGATTCGAGAAAATGAGGTCAAAGCAGCCTAAACCATTGGTGTAATACTGTGGGTCAGTCTCTTCCTGGTCACCTGCCGCGTCCACACTGTCCCGAACAGCATCATTGAATGTCTTGATGTCAGGAAAGTTGCCTTTAGGGTACTCCAGCGAATTGAAGTGAAAGATGTTGGCGTGGCCGTCGCCGGCCATCACCATGTTCATGCGGGCCGCTCGTTTCAGGTCGGGGTCGAAGTCGATGCCAAACTGATACTGCTGGGCATAGGCAAGTACCTTTTCGTTTACGTCGGGCGAGTTGTACTTGTCGCGCAGCCATTCGCCTTCCAGGTCGGGGTATAGGTCCTTGGCAATCTTGTGCCGCACGTGGTCGAGCACCATCACCAGGAAGCCCCCACTACCGCAGCTGGGGTCCAGCACCCGTTGGTCGGGCTGGGGGTCCAGCATTTCGACCATGGCACGTACGATGTTGCGCGGCGTGAAGAATTGTCCCCGCTCCCGCTTCAGTGTCGTGCCGACGATGGTTTCATAAGCCAGGCCTTTCACGTCAACGGTTGCATCCAAGAAGGAGTAACGAGCCAGCTCGGCCGCTACATAGCCCAGGCCCCGGTCGGTCAGACGGATTTCTTCATTGCCTTCGAATACCTCCGCAAATTCGAGGGATTCTTTCATCTCGGCAAACAACCTCTTGATACGCTCGGCTACACCGGCGCGGCCTTCCTCGGTGTTGTTTTCCTTCACCCCCACCCAAAAGTAGCGGCGGTAGCTCTTGCCCTCGCGAGCGCAGATGTCGCGGCGCTTCTCGTCGTAGATTTTGCAGAAAATCAGGTTCAGCAGCTGCCAGAAAGCGTCTTTCTGGCGCCCCTCGTTGCCATAAATGTAGTCGTGGCAAGCCCGGAAGGTGCGCACCAGCGACTCGTTGGCCGGGCTGCGGCCGGTCATCTTGTCTGAGCGCTCCAGGTCGGCCAGCGTTTCGCCCGCCCCAGGAAAGTCAGCTAGCTCCTCGAACACCACGGCGTTCATCGCATCGAGCTTTTTCTGAAAGAAGGTGAACACCGTGCCGTTCGACCACAGTCCGAACTCACAGTTCTCGGCCGCGCTCAGCGCGTCTTGCAGCACCGGCCAGCCTTTTTTGGGGTCGTTAGGCTTCGTTTTTTCGTCGTTCACCACGCACATCCGAATCAGATGCTCCTGCTTATGCTCGGCGTTCGCCTCGAATACCACCAGTTCCACGCGCCGCTTCCACTTCTTACCCTCATCGGTGGTGCCGGTTACGGTGAAGTCGCGGGCCATATCTTCCTTGTCGAAGCCGTATTCTTCGAGCAGCATCAGAATTAGAGCTTGCAAGTTCTTCTCCTTGCCAGTTTCCTTAATAGGCTGGCCCGTTAGGCGGCATTGGGCAGTGCTTTCGTCCTCAGCCGGGTCTTCGGTCAGCAGGTCGGGGTCGGTCAGGTCGTCGGGTTGCATGGGTTGGGGCGTTTGGCAGGGCGGAACTTGCGGGGTGGGCCGTGGGACGGGGATAGCGCGAAGCAAGCGCAGGCTAGGTTTCGGGTTGGAGTAGGTGTTGCACTTCGGCCCACAGGTCGCGCCGGTTGGCGTAGCGGCGCAGGCGGCTTTCGTTCAAGGCGTAGCATTGGCGGGCCTGGGCAAAGATGCCAGGCAGGCTCACCTGATAATCGAGGTATAAGTCGCGGTGGGCCAGCGTGTCTACCAGTAGCTTTTCAATGGGACTAGTGCTAGCCGAACCCGTTCTCGTCAGCGGGGCCTCGCTAATGAGAGGCCGTAGCACCACGGCCCGTTCGTGTCGGTGCACGTAGGTGAGTACAGCCGCCGAGTCGGGATTTAGAAATACTAGCCGGCTATGCGTCAGCAAGGCCTCATAGAGCGCGGGCAAGTGGACTTTGCTGGTTTCCAATAGTCGGTAGCTCGGTAGCATTGGGCCATTGTGAAACTCATTCAGCCAAGCGGTATCAGAAAAGCAGAGCGCCGCCCCGGTGGGTAGGGCCAGTTGCGCTTGGCGCAGGAGCCGGGTCGTGCCACTGTCGAGTACCGGCGCAAAGGTGGGGCGTGGGGCCAGCGAGGTGTAACAGCCGCGTCCCACTGAGTGCAGCACTCCCTTAATTTTCAGTGTGTGCAGGCGTGAGACGAGAGTTGCCACCGGCACTCCTGGCTGCTCTTGTCCCAGCAGCATCAACAACTCCTGACGTGACCATTCCGGCCGACTCAGCAGCATTTCCTGTAAGGGCGAAGTAGGTAGGGTTTGCGGCACGCCAGACAGGTTTTTACCAATTCTTAAGCGAAGGTTGCTGCCGAATTTAGTATTTCCAAATTTTCGGCAAAAATTACTAGCTATTTGCCGAAATTTTGCTTGTCATACGTTTCACAAGCAACTTTAAAAACCCATTTTTACTAACCATGATTATACTTTCCTAGTCAATCTAATATTTTTAGCCAAACGGAAAAATGGTGCACTTCGTCTTACAAGAAAGGGCTTTGAGAGAAGAATGGCTAGCTCCTTTCTGCCCTCAAATCAGAAGTAGATGGTGGCCATGCTCTATACAATGGTGTTAGCAAATGACTGTATGCTCTGGCTGGCGTGATATTTCATCCTGCCACCACAAGCTGCTAACACCAAACCTAACTGCCCACCCCTGCTCGCCATTGAAGTCCTAACCACTGTCTGAATCTCTACGCCGACAAAACTGACAAAAGACATTGCGTCAGTTTTATCGGCGTTAGCTTTGGTAATCCTTCCGGATTACGATTAAGCTAGTTGGCTGGCGAGCGTTCCTGAGTGCAAGAGCAAGTTGCTACAGTGACATTCTGGGGGATGGAATGATGGTAGAACAAACTTGAATGATGAATACGGGAACTGAGTTGTTGGATAGCCAGATAAAAGCGAAACGTGAGCAGTTGCGTCGTCAAGACCCCTCTCACAAATACCACGGTATGCCTCCCGTATATCATAGTACGTTCCACTTGTACTTGCGCTGGGTGCTCGCTCGGATTCGACCACCACGTATAGGTTCGGATGGAACTCCACCACCGCCTCTCATCAATGTCTATGATGACGAGTTCCAGAGGGTTGTGGCACTTTACAAACGGGCGCCCATTAGTCTGAATGAAGTAGGGGCCTTTCTAGAAGAGTTATTTGGTGAGCAGTTCGAGGCCACATTCGACCGCATAGCCAATGCGAACGACTATGAGTACGTGGCGGATACTCTTAGCGAAGAGACAGACCTACTGAATCCTACTTCTGCTACCGTGGTTCGGGCACTTACTTGGCTTAGAGAGCAGGGAGAACTACTAAAGGTTACTAGCCACAGCCTGCCAGATAATATCATGCCCTCTGTTCCTGATAGCTTACCTCAGGAAGTAAGCTTGGCAATTGAGCCGGTAGAGTTGGCAGTGAAAACGACAGTCAAACTAGATTTGAGGCAGGTAGCGCTGCTTTACATTTACCAAGGCAAAGTCATTCCTCCAGCTCCGGAAGCTGATGCCATAGCAAAGCAATATCATCACAAGAGTGGACATTCACTATATAACCGTTCGCTTAAGCTACTTGAACCTGCTGACCGTACAGGAGTTAGTGTGAAAGCGCGACCAAAAATGATTAAGGATATAACGGCAGTTATACCACTTCTGACAGGGGCAGCACAGCAAAAGGCAAAGAAAGAATTGGAAAAACTGTCTAATAAAGAAAAATAGAGATTTCTGTAAGGTTCCTCCGTGTATACAGGGATTAACCTGATTGAGAAGCTAGAAGTGATGCAGTAGTGAAAGGCTGTGCATCAGCTTTAACGCTTGTTCTACATTAAGTAGCATGATTTCAGCTCATCAACGTGCGCACGCTGCCGAGCTAAGCCATATGCTGGAGCCCCGGCGGGCGCATCAACTACACGTGCAGTAGCTTGCACCTGGACATTGACGGCGTGTCCGTGTTCCGCGTGCGTAAATCGGATGACGACCCGCGCATCCCCTTGCAGCAATGTTGGGGCAGCTTTTCGTTGGCAACAGCAAGAATAGGGTAATAAGGGGTGTGAGCAAGGGCCCTTGTGTAAACCAAATTGTAAACCAAAACCAAAACAGCCACCTAGCACCGAAGCTAAATGGCTGTTAATCAATGAGCGAGAAACGAGGTTCGAACTCGCGACCCTCAGCTTGGGAAGCTGATGCTCTACCAACTGAGCTACTCTCGCGAAAAAGTTTGGTGGGCCAAAAGTACGCAGGGAAAATCAATTTGCAACTACAGCCGTACGCGGAGAGTTATCAACGCCTCCGCCATGAAACTCCTCATTTTTGGTGCCTCGGGTGCTACCGGCCGCCAGCTGGTGCAGCAGGCCCTCGACCAGCAATTCAGCGTAACGGCCTTCGTGCGCGACCCGGCTAAATTTACCCTCGCGCACCCGAACCTGCGGGTAGTGCCGGGCGATATTCTGCAGGCCGACACCGTGGAGGCGGCCGTGCCGGGCCACGATGCGGTGCTGTCGGCCCTGGGCGTGAACCGCAACCAGGTAGGCGAGACCACGCTGTCGGATGGCACCCAGACGATTCTGGAAGCTATGTGGCGGCATGGCGTGAAGCGCTTCATCTGCGAAACGTCGCTGGGGCTGGGCAACAGCCGGGGCGAGGAAAGCCTGTTATTTCGCCGGCTCATCCGGCCGCTGTTCCTCAAGCACGTATTTGCCGACAAGGAGCGGCAGGAGGTCCTGATTCAGGCCAGCCCGCTCGACTGGGTTATCGTGCGTCCCGCCGGGCTCACCAACGGCCCCAAAACCGGGGGCTATAAAGTGGCCCTCAGCTTTGCCAATGCCCGCATTAAAGGACGCATTTCCCGCGCCGACGTAGCCGACTTCATGCTCAAGCAGGTAGCCACGGAGGCCTTCGTGGGCCGGGCCGTGGGAATTTCCTACTAAGTTTGCGCCTTAACCCCTTTTCCTATGGCTTCTTCTTCTCCTGAGCGCTGGCGCGGCATACTTTACCTGGTGGCCGGCGTATTGCTGCTGGTAGTACAGGGAATCCGCTTTTCCGGCTTCTATGCCGACTGGCAGGCCGGCCGCCTGGATTCAACCCGGGTCGTTATCAGCATGATGGGTTTAGTGGCTGCTATGTTTCTGTTGCGCACCGGTTGGCGGCTACGGCGCAACAGCGACCAGAACGATATGATTGACTGATGTTACGCAGGATGAGGCGGGTCGCCGGCTGTTAGGAGTCAGCAGCCAGGAGTCCGGCGTTTAGGGAGCCGGTAAAAGAGCAAGGAACGAAACGGCTGCCAAGGCAGCCGCGCCTTACCTCGGCAGCCTGCTCGTAGGCTGACTTCCAGCTTCTAACTCCTGGCTTCTAACTCCTAACTCCTCAAACAGGGTTTCAGAAATGCCCCGCGTAACATCAGTACTTAATCCCGGTTTTTTACCCGCATGCCGCGCAAGCTTCATCCTGTATCCCAAAAGATAGTTGGCTGGCTGTTTCTGACGGCGGGCGTTTTGCTGCTGCTGGGGTTGCTGCTGCGCCTGGTGGTGCTCTGTTACCGGTTTCGCGCGACTGGTTTGCCTGGCATCAGCGGCCGGGAAGGCGCGCTTGGGCTGGCCATGCTGGCCGCGGCCCTCATCATGCTGCGCGTCGGGTGGCGAATGCGGACCAGCAACTGACTGATTTTTTTGTTTTCCGGGCAGGCGAAAATTGCCTTTCGCCCCCAGTGTCCTGTTTTTTGCTCTCAATGACTTCTCCGCTCCGTATCACCGTGGCCAAACGTACTGCCCCCGTAGCGGCGCAGCTAGCCGAACTGGGTCATCAGACGTTCCAGGAAACCTTTGCCGCTACCAACACGGCCGGGGATATGGCCGCTTTTCTGGCTGAGAACTTCAGCCCCGCTAAGCAGCTGGCGGAGCTCCAGGATCCCAAAACGACCTTCCTGTTGGGTCAGATGGTGCAGGAAGTAATTGGCTACGCCAAGCTGCGGACCGGCTCGGCTTTGGGCCTGGAACCCCGCAAAGCGGTAGACGACCGGCTGGAAATCGAGCGGCTCTACGTGCGCGAAGACTGGATCGGAACCGGCTTGGGGGCTTCGCTGATGCGCCGGGCGCTGGAGGAAGCCCGCACCCAGAGCTGCCGGACCGTGGTGCTGGGCGTCTGGGAGCATAATCAGCGGGCCCTGGCATTTTACCAGCGGTTCGGCTTCAGGCCAATCGGAACCCATGAATTCCGGGTGGGCAACGATATTCAGACCGACCTGATTCTGCGCAAAGGCCTGTAGGTGGTGAATGGTGAAATGGGGAGTTTTTCGTTCTGGTAGCGCAGTCTGCCCGGGTCGAGCAGCAAACTCCCCGTTTCACTGAAGCTGTTCAGGAAGTCGGTTTTTCTAAGCGTTTGTCATCCTGAGCGCAGCGAAGGACCTTATCCCGCCTGGTAGTTCATCGAGCGGGTACCGTTCAGCCGGGATAAGGTCCTGCGCTCTGCTCAGGATGACAGACGTCTTGACTTTCTAAACAGCTTCACTATCTCCCCGTTTCACCACTTACCTTTGACCCCTGGTTTACCAACCCCTATTCTGTGCGCCACAGCCGGTCAGCTTTTCTTTCTTTTCGGTTTTGGAGGACCACAACGTGGCGGCTGCTGTCAGGCTGGGCGTTGTTAAGCAGTTGCTCCCCGAACAGTGGAGCCAAGGTAGTGCCTCCGCCAACGGGGCATTTTGAGGGCCGCGTTACCTACCAGGGCGCTGACCTGCGCCTGGCCCTGGACCTGAGGGAAGTAAAGCCGGGCCAGCTCCAGGCCGATCTGCGCTTTCCGGATCGGGAGGGCCTAGGCTTTCCGGTGGAGAGTCTGTCATTCAACTCGCCCCAGCTGCATCTGGAACGTCAGCCTGGCGCATTGGCGGGTAACACCGTAATCGATGCTATCCGGGAGGGAGACTTCCTGCGCGGCCTCTTCACCGCCGACAGCGTGCAAGCCGACCTGCTGCTGGTGCGCCGGGGTAAGCCGGAGCCGCGCCCATACCGGGCCCTGCCGGTTCGCTTCCGTAGCGGTAGTCTGACCCGGCACGGTACCCTGCTTATTCCCGACGATACTATCCGCCGGCACCCGGCCGTGGTCCTGGTGCCTGATGCCAACACGCCGCCCCGGCCGCGCAACCTGCTGCCTTACGCCGATTTGTTAGCCCGGCATGGCTTCGTCGCTTTGGTGTACGATCAGCGCGCCGCGACTCAACCAGCCAGCCAGCGGGCCGGCGAACCGGCGTTGGCCGATGAAGTTCTGGCGGCTGTAAAGGCTGTTAAGGGCAATGCGGCTGTCGATTCCACGCGGGTTGGACTGTGGACCCTCGGCCAGGGTGGGCCGGTGGCCGCGTCGGCGGCGAGCCAGCCGGGCCGGCCGGTAGCATTTGTCGTAGCCCTTTCGGCCCCGGGTACGTCCCTGGCCACGGTCAGCCAAACGCAGACGCTCGATGCTCTCCGCCGGCAGAACGCTCCCGCGGCAGCTACCCGGCTGGCGCAACGCGGGTTTGCGCAACTGCAACGCTATGTGCGGAGCGGGGGTCAGGGTGATACGGCCCAGCTCCACGAAACTTTACTGGCCGCCTGGCAGCAGCCCTGGGCCGCGTCGACGACGATGCCGCGCCGCATTCCTACGGCTGCCGAAATCCAGACTCAGCTGCCGTGGCGCGACTGGCTCCTGGACCCGCGCACGGACTGGCAGCAGGTGCGCGTCCCGGTACTGTTGCTCTACGGCGCGGCCGACCGTTTCCTGCCGGCCCGCGAAAGTGCCCAACGGCTGCGAGGTGCGGTCGGCTCCCGGCGAGGCTCGGCGGTACGCGTCTATGCTCAGGCCAACCACGAGTTACTGCTGCCTGCCGGAATCAGGTCCGATACCGACGGGCAGTGGGACTGGGCGCGCCCGGCCCCCGGTGCCATAGAAGATATGTTGGCCTGGATGAAGCAGGCCGTGAAATAGGGGCTTATCCAGCTACTGCGCTAAAACAGTAGCAAGCCCTTCTCGCGCAGCAGCAGCCACGTCGGCGACAGCACAAACTCCCCGAACGATGTCCCAGCCGTGGTCGGGAAAGTCGCGGCCATGTCCTTCAGCAGCCGCTTGGTCTGGTAATCGGTATGGAGGGTAGTCAGCAGGTCGTGGAGCCATTGGCCGATGGCGGGCGTGGTTTTCAGCTCGAAATCCTCGGCCTGCTCGTAGAAGGTTAGCGTGGCGCGGGCCCCGGGCCGGGCATCGATGGGCTGCAGCTCAGGGGCATTGCCAAGCCAGAAGAGGCGCAGGTTCTGCTTCGCAAAATCAGGTTTCGACGCTTCCTGAACGGCTTTCTGAATCAGCTGGCGGGGTACGGTGGTGCGGGGTACGCGGAAGTCGAACCAGAACTGGAGCGGCTCCTGCAGGGCCACGCCGTGCATGTAGTTGTAGAGGGCTTTAGCCAGGCCCGGGCCGAACTGCTCGTGGTCGGTGCCCGTGGGGTCGTCGTGCCAGAGGTCGTTCCAGGCGAAGTTGCCGGGCTCGGGGCCAATGGCGGCTACTTTATATTTCGCCGGGTTCTTCCCCACCGGCGAGTGGGCCGTCATCGAGAAGCGGTGCCAGTAGCCGCTCTGCACGATGCCCGCGCCAAACAGCTGCCGCACCACTTCCAGCGAATCCACGGTTTCCTGGGCCGTTTCGGTGGGGAAACCATACATCAGGTAGGCATGCACCATGATGCCGGCCTGGGTGAAGCCATCCGTAACGCGGGCGACCTGGGCGATGGTGACGCCCTTTTCCATGAGCGCCAGCAGCCGGTCGGAGGCCACTTCCAGCCCGCCGCTCACGGCAATGCAGCCCGCGGCGGCCAGCAGGCGGGCCAGGTCGGGGGTGAAGGTTTTCTCGAAGCGAATGTTGCCCCACCAGGTGATGCTCACGCGCCGCCGCAACAGCTCCACGGCCAGGTCGCGGAGGGCCAGGGGCGGGGCGGCTTCGTCCACGAAGTGAAAGCCGGTCTGGCCCGTTTGCTTCACGATCTGCTCGATGCGGTCCACCAGCAAAGTGGCGGGAGCCGTTTCGTAGCGGCCGATGTAGTCCAGGGTTACGTCGCAGAACGAGCAGCGCTTCCAGTAGCAGCCGTGGGCAATGGTGAGCTTGTTCCAGCGGCCGTCGCTCCAGAGGCGGTGCATGGGATTCAGCACCTCAATCACCGACAGATAGTCGGCCAGCGGCAGATCGGAGTAGTCCGGCGTACCTACCTCGTGGTGGGGCACGTCGGGGTGGGGGTGGTTGATGTACTCGACTTCGCCGGCCGCGTTGCGCAGAAAGGTGCGCTGCAGGGTTTCAGTTGCCAGTTGCCGGTTGCCAGTTGCCAGTTGCGGGTTGCGGGTTGCCGGTTGCGGGTTGCCGGGTGCCGGTTGCGGGTTGCCGGGTGCCGGTTGCGGGTTGCCGGGTGCCGGTTGCGGGTTGCCGGGTGCCGGTTGCGGGTTGCCGGGTGCCGGTTGCGGGTTGCCGGGTGCCGGTTCGCTCTGGCAACTGGCAACCGGCAACTGGCAACTGATAGCTTCGAGCAGCCGTAGCCAGGGTCCTTCACCATCGTCGAGGGTCAGGAAGTCGACGTAGTCGAAAAAGCGGGGCTCCCGGATCTGGCGCAGCTCCGTGTTGGGGTAGCCGCCGCCCATCAGGATTCTAGCCGCGGGCCGCAGTTGCCGGATGCGCCCGGCCAGCCGCAGGGCCCCGTACAGGTTGCCCGGAAACGGCACCGTGAAGCCCACAATATCGGGCTGCACCCGCGCCATCAGCTCATCAACCAGCTCCAGCAGCATCCGGTCGACCAGATTGGGCGCGGTCTGCAGGGCCTCGTGCAGCGCATCGAAGGAGGTAGCCGACATAGCCAGCTTTTCGGCGTAGCGCGAGAAGCCGAACTGCGGCCCCACGGTTTCCTTGATCAGGTCGCCGAGGTCTTCGAGGTAGAGCGTGGCCAGGTGGCGGGCCTGGTCGGTGAGGCCCATCGTGCCGAAAGCAGATTCCAGGTCGGCCACGTTGTCGAAACGGGCGGCTTCGGGCAGAAACCGGCTGTGGCAGATGCGCGGGGCCAGCGTATTGTCCTTGTTTTGCAGAAAGCGGATGACCGGCTCAATCGTGCTCAGGTAGCTGCGCCGGAGGCGCACCATGCGGCGGGCATTATCGGAAAGCACGAAATCACCCTGCTCAATTTCGGCGAAAACCCGCGCCAGCCCTGCCGCCGAAAACAGCTTCAGCACCAGCTCCAGCCCCAGGTCGGCCTGGGTGCTGCTATAGCCGCGCCCGCCCAGGAAGCCTTTGATGTAGGCCGTAGCCGGATAGGGCGTATTGAGCTGCGTTAGCGGCGGGGTCAGAAGCAGAATGCGGGGAGAGGTCACGGCAGCACAACAACGAAGCGAGGCGTAAAGATACGGCAAGCCAGAACGAGACGCGGCCCCCGATCCGTTCCCGGTTCCATCCGGGTGGGGCGCTGAACGCAAAAAACCTGCGGGGTAGCGTAAGGATTGTGTCCTCACGCTACCCCGCAGGTTTTTTTTAGCCGCCTGAAGGGCAGCAGCAGTCGTTAAGCCAGCTCGTCCAGCGACAGACGCTTAGGCATCAGGTCGCGGCGGAATTCACTTACGGAACGGCCCGTAACCTGACGGAACTGGTTACTCAGGTGCTGGCCGCTGCTGTAGCGCATCTGGTCGGCAATTTCGCCCAGGGTCATTTCACCGTAGCTCAACATTTCTTTCACCCGCTCGATCTTCAGCCGGATCAGGTATTTCTCAATGGTCAGGTTGGCGGTGCGCGAAAATACCTTGCTCAGGTGCGAGTAGGTGGCCGCGAACCGGTCGGTGAGGAAAGCCGAAGTCGTGAGCGGCATCCGGGCTGTGCGCAGGTGCTCCAGGTATTCGCCCAGGGCGCCTTTGATCTGCTCCGTCAGCTGTTCCGCGCGGCCCAGCAGCACATCAAAGCCGGCTTCCTGGAGCAGCGAGGCTACGGCTGCCGGGTCGGCGGGCGTGGTCTGGTCGAGCTGGGCCTGCCCCAGGGTAACCTGCGTGGGCCGGTAGCCGGCTTGTTCCAGCAGGCCGCGCACCGCTTCGATGCAACGGGGGCAAACCATGTTTTTGATGTGCAGGAGCGTAGTTTTCACGGGCGTTTCGAAGATGAGTCCAACCGGGCGGCGGGCCGCCCGGGTTTCCGGGTAGGAGAAGAGACAACGGCAGGGGCAGAACGGGAATTACGCCGCGCGGGTTCCGGCGACGGTTCAGCCCATGCTTTCCCAAACCAATGGAGCGCCGCCCAGTTCACAAAAGGCACCACGCCCAGGAACGTAACGGCTAACAGCCAGAATAATACGAAAAAAGCACCGGATAGCCGGCTGAAAAAATGGTCGGCAGCGCCGAACAGGTAAGCTACCAGGGCCAGGGCCAGGGTCAGACTCACCGCCGCCAGCCCGCCGGCCCGGCGCAGCAGGGGGGAAGTAGCCAGGTTCAGCGCGCGGGGAAGGGTCATAAGTAAAATCAGGACAACAAATATATCGGGTTACGCGACTTTTGATACTGGTTAGCGTCCCGTTTATGAGGTACTTCTCCCGTTGGGCAGTCGCTTGCCCCGAACTAATGGCCGCGGCGATGTTGGCAGATTTGAGTAACTAAGCACCCGAACGATGATCTGCCGCTAAAAACCACGTTGGCGCGCTGTCGTACGTTAATGAAATACTCGCTTCGCCTTTTATTGTTTCAGACCCACTACCATGAAAACTGTTTTGCTCCGCCCTTTGGCCCTGGCTCTGCTCCTGGCTACGGCTTCGTTTACTGCCTGCAACACCGGCACCGGCTCCGGTGATACCAACGTGGAGCGCGGGGCCGATAAAACCAAAGACCCCGACTCCGGACAGCGCGCCACGTCCAATACCACCGGCACGGCCAACGATACGACCCGCGTCACGACCGGCCAGGACCTCTACGACCACGCCGCGGATGCCAAAGACCGCAACAACGACGGCATCGAGGATAAGTAACGGGCGTATGACAAGAAAAAGCCCTTCTGCTCCGGGAGCAGAAGGGCTTTTTGCGAATGGTGCCTCAGCCTGCGGGCTAGTAAAAAATAAACCCGTTCGGACCGATGCCGACGGCGGCGGAGTCGATGGCCTTGCCTGCGGACGTGTAGCGGATAAACTTGCCCGGTGCGGTGAAAGTGGGGGCTACGCCCACGTACACGGTATTGTCGTTGGGGTCGATGTTGAGACCGTAGATGTCGAAGCTGCCCCGGGTCAGGAAAGGCTTGGTTGGCAGAGCCGCGTCAGCCGGGCTCAGCCGGTAGACCGCGGCATCGGTCTTGACGTAGAACTGATCACGCGTACCGTTGGTGCGCAGGCGGGCCAGATAGCCCAAATCGGAAGCGAAATCACGCTTGCGCACGGTGTATGGCGGCGTTGGCGCGAAGTCGGTCAGGCTGCCTTTCGTGGACAGGGCCGGGTTGGAGTAGTTGGTTACGCCATTGCCCAGTACCCACAGCCGGCCGTTGTTGTCCAACGCGAGGCTGGCCGGAGCCGGTCCTACGGTCAGGGTAGTTTCCACGACGTCGGTGGCGGTGTTGATGACGGTTACCGTGTTTTCTTCGCTGTTAGTCACGAACAGCTTGCCGCCCGCCAGCAGCATTTCCTCGGGCGCTTTGCCCACGACGATGGTGCGCGTTACGGTGTTCGTCCGTAAGTCGATGACGGATACCCGGCCCGGCCCCGGCGTGGGGAACGTCGGCGTTACCCATTCCGACACGTAAGCCTTGTCGGCCGAGGCCGCGACCAGGTAGCGGGGGAGCTTAAGGCCGGCGGTTATCGTGCCCACCGACTTGAAGGAAGGCAGGGTCACCACCTCAATCTTGTTGCTGTTGTTGGCCACGATGTAGCCCTGCTGCCCGACTACCGTCATCGACTGGGTGACGTTTGAAAGTAGCGGCCGGCCGTTGGCCGCCTGGAAAATGTCGGGGGACGTCACTTTGGCCGCGGCCACGTCGAACACACTGACGGAGCCATTGGGCTGGTTGTAGGTGCCCTCGTTGATGATGAAGACGCTGTTGGTGCGCACTTCCGGAACCGGGACCTCCGTGGTTTTCGGGTCGCAGCCCAGCAGCGTCAGGGCAGTGATGCCGGTAAACGTCAGACGGGTAAGCAAAGCAGGGTAAGGCAGTCGGGGGAACATAAAAAGGGGTTAGAAGGAAAGAAAAAAGCCGGTTAGCGCCACGCCACCCGCAGGCTCAGCGCCGCCGACCGTAGCGGCATGGCCCGGTAGGCGTAGCTTTGATACATCAGGTTGGTGAGGTTATAGCCCTGGGCCAGCAGAGTCAGCGTCCAGGCCTGGTCTTTCCGCAGCGTGTAGCCCGCCGAGGCATTGACCAGCGTGTAAGACGGCAGAAACGTTGTGGCCGAAGCGTCGGTGAAGCGGAAGCCGGTGAAGGTGAGCGTAGTGCCTGCCTGCCAGCCCCGCCAGGTATGCTGCGTGGTAAAAGCCGCCGAATGCTGCGGCACGTAGGGCAGCTGCTGCCCCACGGGGTCGACATCGGTCGTGGTGCCCCGCAGTTTCACCGACTGGGTGAAAGCGTAGCTCAGGCCTGTGGCCAGGGAGTAGCGACTGCCCGGAGCCTGCCAGTCCAGGCGGGTACTGGCTTCTGCCCCCCGGGCCCGTACCTGTCGCAAATTGCGCGGCGACCAGATTCCCCCCGGGCCCGGCGTCCACTGCACCCAGTCGTGGATGAGCTGGTGGTAAGCGGTCAGCTCGGTTTGTAAGGAAAGCCGGGGCTGGCCTATCGGGGTCAGCTCCTGGCGCAGTCCGGCTTCGTAGCCCAGGCTGTTTTCGGGGAGCAAATCCGGCCGGCCCCCGGGGCGCCAGTACCGTTCGTTCAGGGTAGGGGCGCGGTAGGAGCGCGAAACGCTGGCTTTGGCTACCACTACCTGCCGGGCTGAGCGGGCTAGCTGCCACTCGGCGCCAACCGTGGGGGTGAGGGGCGGCCGGCGGCCGGGTAGCAGGGCCTGGCGTACGTTCAGCGTGAGCCGCAGGGTTGGGGCCGGGTCGTAGCGCAGCAGGCCGAAGCCGGAAAAGCGGTGCTCGGTTATCCGGGCCGCGTCACCGTAGCCCTGCACCTGGGCCGCAAAGCGCTGGGCTTCGCCGCCTATCCGCAGACTGAGGTGAGGCTTGAAGGTGAAGGTATGGTCGGTTTGCAGCTGGGTGGTGCGCACCCGCGACTTGCTGGCGTCAGTATCACCCAGGCCGTAGTCCAGCACGTCCTCAAACCAGGCCGCCCGCACGTTCGACTCGTGCCGCTGGCTGGCCCGGTGGCGGTAGCCCAGCAGAAAGCGCCGGCTGCGGTCGTATTGCCGGGCTTCGTCGTTGTTGGCCCCAATGGTAGGCTGAAGCTGCCGCTCGGAGTGAGTGAGCCATACGGCGGCCTGCACTTCCCCCGTCGTTCCTACCCGGAGCGAGGCATCCTGGGCCAAGCTCCGCTGCCGTAAAGCACTGTTTGGATTGCGCCGCCACACCACGCGGTTGCCTTCGGGCAGGGGATAGGCAAAGTCGTTGCGGGCTTCGCGGTAGGAAACCTCCGTCCGCAGGGCCAGCTGCTGGTTGCTGAAGCTGCCTTCGGCCTGACCGGCCCCCAGGCCGAAGCTGCCGGCTTCGGCCTGAGCTGCCATCCGCAGGCCCGCCCCCCAGCGCACCGGCGACGACAGCAGTACCGTGCCGCCCACGGCCCCGCTGCCATAAATAGCCCCCGCCGGACCGTGCTGTACGCTCACCTGCGTGATACCCACTACTGGCAATAGCGCGAAGTCCGACTGGCCCAGCGTGGGCAGGCCGATGTTGAAGCCGTGCCACAACACGGCCGTATGCTGAGCCGCCGTACCCCGAAAGGAAATTGACGCCAGCTGCCCGGGGCCGTAGCTTTTGATGTACACCGGCGTGCGGGCGGCCAGGACGTCGGCCAGGGTTCCGCCGCGGTGCTGCGCCAGCGCCACGGAGTCCAGCGTGGTGACGCGGCTGCCCACGGCAAAACGGCTGGGCCGGGAGCCTGCCACCCGAACGGCGGGCAGAAGCTGCTCCGCAATTCGGCGTACCGAATCGGGGGAGGACTGCTGGACCCACGCACTGGCCGGCCAGGAGCATAGCAGCCCCAGCAGTAAAAAAACAAACGAAAACAGGTTGGGTCGCCGGAGCGGCGCCAACTGACAGGTAACCATCATCCGAACTAAATTTCCGGTTTAGGAAAATTCAGTTCAAAACTTCAGGTGGGCTTTATCCGGGGAAAAAGCTGCCCCGAAGCCGAGGCCGAAAACAGGGAATCGGCGGCCCGAAGGCCGCTGCTGCAATCATTCTCCGCCTTTCTCCCGAAAGCGCTGAACACTAAAAGTATATAGGCAGGTCTCCTGGCTTGCTTCGGGTGGGCCGCCTTCCCATTTCTCCAGCTTCCTGCCAAGCAGGAAACCTTCACGGAAACAGTGGCTGGGGGATAGGCCCACCTGGTAACGGAAGCGTACAGTTGCGGGGACAGCTCCGGCATTGAACCGGATTCCCTTTTCAGCCTCGCCCCGCAATCAGGGTCCGGCCACCTATAACGAGGGCAAAGATAGCGGTTTTCAACGGGGTTGATGTGATTGGAATGTGCTAATGTGGTTAATGTGCTGATGGGGTAATGTGTTTTGAATGTGCTGATGTGGTTAATGTGCTGATGGGGTAATGTGTTTTGAATGTGCTGATGTGGTTAATATGCTGATGGGGTTGATGGACTGAGGTGAACCGGTATTGCCGGACTAGTCAGCGGCAACAAGTACCTGAAATCGATAGTATGGCTGGTATAGCTTCAATCACTGGTATAGCTTCACTCAGGTAGGGGCACCTCTGAGTTGGCGGACAACCGATCAGCCCATCAACCCCATCAGCCCCGTCAACCCATTCAAGCTACATTAACCCCATCAGCACATTAAAAACACATTACCCCATCAGCACATTCAAATCACATCAGCACATTCAAACCACATTAGCACATTCAACCCCATGAAGCTTCCTGTCGCCTTTTACCAGCGTTCCGATGTAGTGCAGATTGCCCGCGAGCTACTGGGGAAATACCTGTTCACCACCATCGGTGGCGTCCTCACCGGCGGCCGTATCGTCGAAACGGAAGCCTATGCGCATAGTGGGGACCAGGCTTGTCACTCCCACCTGGGTCGCTACACCAACCGCACCCGGGTGATGTACGAAGCCGGGGGCGTCGCCTACTGCTACCTGATTTATGGCCGCTACACGCTCTTCAACATTATCACCAATGAAGCCGGTAAGGCCGATGCCGTCCTGATTCGTGGGCTTGAGCCGGTGGAGGGCATTGCGGAGATGCTGCTCCGTCGGGGGCTATCCGCGCCGGCCCGTAACCTTACTGCAGGCCCCGGCCTGCTCACCCAGGCACTGGGTATCACTACCCAGCACTACGGCACCGATTTAGGTGGCGACCTGATCTGGCTGGAAGACCAGCAGGAGCCGGTGCCGGCCGATCTCATACTGGCCAGCCCCCGCGTTGGTATCGACTATGCCGGAGCTGATGCCGCGCTGCCGTGGCGGTTTCGGCTGAAAGGCAGCCCCTGGGTAAGCCCGGCTAAGTGAGTGGCGACCGGTTCGCTCTACCGGCGCAGGCCGCTCAAACGCTCACCAGCTAAATAGATTACACCTTCTCACATACCATCACCACCAACCGGCCGCGCAGGTCGGTGGTCGCAAACAAATAGATGTGGCCGCCTTCGCGGATACCCGTATGCTGTCGGAACTCGGCGACGCTGTCAGGAAAGTTGCGGGTCGTAACGTGGGCGCGGCCTTCCGGGCCGAGGTGAGCCCGCAGCTTTTTCCGGTCGTATTTCTCGGCTGCCAGAATGCGGAAAATGCGCCCCGGAAACTCTTCCCGGAGTGTATCCGACATGTAGAGGTGGCTGTGCTGGTGCAGCTTCAACAGCTCGAAGGCCGTGCCGACACTGCGGAAGCCGCCGGCCTTGAGCACGGCCACGTTCGGTTCGTAGAGGTAGCCCTGCGGCAAGGGCTCGGCGTAGCGGGCCACGGCACGGGTTTCGCGGGCTTTGTTGAGGCGAAACTCCTGCTGCTGCCCGTTGCGGAGCAGATTCACGGTGTAGCGCTCCGGGTCCACGGCGGGCTCCGGTCCCAATTCGTACAGTACTTCCTTGCACTCATTATCCACGGCCACTACCCACAGGCGGCGTACCTGCTTCAGCTCCAGCAGGGCCTGCTCAATGTCGAGCATGGGCGACGTTTTGAGCAATATCCGATTGCCTTTATGCAGCAGTAGCGGTAGCAGGCGCAACACGTCCGGCTCGCAATCCTGTAACCGGTAGATTTTGCGGTCGGCAGTATCACGACGAGCAGGATCCAGGTAGATCCAGTCGAAGGTATCGGGGGTGCTTTTTAGAAACTGCAGCGCATCGCCCCCGTGGCAGTGCACGTTGGTCACTCCCAACTGCTGCAGATTGTATCGCACCACCGCTACCAGGGCCGGGTCGCGTTCTACGTAGTGCACTTCCGGTATCCGGGTGGCAAAGCAGCAGGCATCAACGCCAAAGCCCCCGGTCAGATCAACCAGCCGCTGCCCGTTGACCAGGTCGGCTTTGAAGGCGGCGGTGCGAGCGGAAGACGCCTGCTCCACCGATAAGGCCGGCGGAAATATCAGGTCGGGATTGTCGGCCCAGATGGGAAGCTTGGTCCGGGCTTTCTGCCGGGCCTGAATCTGGCGCACCAGATCCGGCACGGGCAGATTCGGATAGCGGCGGGCTTGTAAAGCCAGCTGAGCGGGGTCGTCGTGCAGATGCTCGGCCACATATTGCCGGGCCGCTGCCGGCAGCGGGTATTCCATGAATAAAGCCTACGTAAAAATGCGGGGCCCGGACTAACGCAGGCTCCAGCGTAAAGCCAGCTGCGGGTGGCCGCTGGCGGCTAGCGTCATCCCCACGCCCGTTGGGGCCAGGCGCTGCAGCCCCCCCGCGCGGGCCGACGACAGCCCGGCATTATACTCGCCGATGGCCCGCTGAAAGTGGTCGTTGGTGTGGCGGGAGAGAAACACATTCGACAGCAGGCTGAAGGCCATTATCCCCACGGCGAGTTGCTGCGTGCTGTTGAAATACTGCTGCTGCTGTTCGCCGGAACCAGCCAATACCTGCTGGCTGTAGAGACCCACGGCGCTTACGAATACGAGACGCTCCAGCAGAAACAGCCGTTTCTGCCGCCGGTACAGATTCAGACTGGCCAGGGCTGCGTTGTTCCCGGCCAGATAGGGCCGCAGGCGTTGCCCAAAGACCCCGGCATTTTTATATTCCTTCGTTGGTATGTTCTCCGTAGTGAAATAAAAGTTTTTCTGTGGTCCGCTTTCCCGGCGGTCCTCATCCTCCGGGCTGAGCCGGATAAGCGGGCCGGTCGAAACCTGCTGCGCACGGGCAAAACTGAAGGTAAGCAGCAACAGCAATACGAGAGAAAAACGACGGTGCATAGGGGTAGAATCGGAGAGGACGGGGAACCGGTAAGAGTGCAAAGGTAGGTAGTATATTATATCGTTATAATGTATTGAGCGGGAGAATAGTGCAACTCGCCGGGGAAAACTTTGTTTTGCCCGCCCAACAAAATCCTGAGCCCTTACGTTCTGAGCCCAGTTAACCCTGTCCTTTCCCCAGTTCTGACTTATGAAGACTCTCGCCCCTGTTTTTTTTCGCCCAGTTTTGCTGGCTGCGCTGCCCGCTGTTTTTGCCTTCGCCGGGTGCAGTAAAGATGAGGACCCCGTGATAACGCCGGCCCCGGACCAGGGGGCCGTGCTGTTTGTCAATGCTGCCGCCAACACTTTCGTGGGCATCAAAGCTTTCGTAGATGCAGAAGAAAAAACCCAGCTTACGTACGGGCAGAACGGCGGCGGGGCCACTCCCCTTTACCAGACCGTAAATGCCGGTAGCCGAACTATCAAGATCGACAACGCTGCGGCCGGGACTGCTTTCTTCAGTCAGTCGGCTACCGTTGAGAAGGATAAGCGACACTCCTTTTTCATCTACTCGCCCAATGCCACGGCTACCCCAGCCGGCCTGTTTACCACCGACAACCTGACGGCGCCGATGGCTGGTAAGGCCAAAATCCGTCTGGTGCACGTGGCCCTGGGCTTTCCCGTTACTACGGGCGCCATCAGCCTGAGCCAGACGCAGCCCGTTGGTTTTCTGCCGCTCACGGCAGCCGTAGCTTTCCCCGGCAGTTCCGACTTCGTGGAAATTAACGCCGGCCCCGCCAATCTGCTGGTTACAACCGGGACCAGCCCAGCCGGGCTTACGGTGGCCACCGTTGGCGATGGTACGGGTACCGGCACGGGCAACAAGAACTTTGAGGCCGGTAAAATCTACACCATTGTAGTACGAGGCGCGGTGGGCAACCAGGACCCGTCCCGTGATGCGAAGGCTTTCATCATCCAGAACAACTAGTGGCCTCCACTTGCCAAGTAATTAGAGCCCGGGCTGAACAGGTCCGGGCTCTTTTGTGATCATATGCCGCGAACAAAACCTGTATCTTTGTGGTTGACAAGCCACACAAAACAAACTCCATCATGGTGGAAACCACGACGAAAACGTACGTTCCGTACAAAGTAGCAGACATGTCATTGGCCGAATGGGGCCGCAAGGAAATCCGTTTGGCCGAGGCGGAGATGCCCGGTTTGATGGCCCTGCGCGACGAATTCGGGGCTTCGCAGCCGCTGAAAGGTGCCCGCGTGGCCGGCTGCCTGCACATGACTATCCAAACGGCGGTCCTCATCGAAACGCTCATCGCCCTGGGCGCTGACGTAACGTGGTCGTCGTGCAACATCTTCTCAACCCAGGATCACGCTGCTGCCGCTGTTGCGGCGGCCGGCATCCCGGTATATGCCTGGAAGGGCATGAGTGAGGAAGAGTTCAACTGGTGCATCGAGCAGACGATGTATTTCGGCGAAGACCGCCAGCCGCTGAACATGATTCTGGACGACGGCGGCGACCTCACCAATATGGTGCTGAACCAGTTCCCGGAGCTGGCCGCGGGTATCCGCGGTATTTCGGAGGAAACCACGACCGGCGTGCTGCGCCTGCTGGACCGCGTGAAAAACGGTACCCTGCTGATGCCGGCCTTCAACATCAACGACTCCGTTACCAAGTCGAAGTTCGATAACAAGTACGGTTGCAAAGAGTCGGCCGTAGATGCTATCCGCCGCGCTACCGACGTAATGATGGCCGGCAAGATTGCCGTAGTGGCTGGTTACGGCGACGTCGGAAAAGGTACCGCTGCTTCGCTGCGTGGTGCCGGGGCCCGGGTTATCGTAACTGAAATCGACCCGATCTGCGCGCTGCAGGCCGCTATGGATGGCTATGCCGTGAAGAAAATGGCTACCGCCATCAAAGAAGCGGATATCGTGGTAACCGCTACCGGCAACTGCGACATCATCACCGAAGAGCATTTCCGCGCCCTGAAGGACAAAGCCATTGTCTGCAACATCGGTCACTTCGACGATGAAATCGACATGGCCTGGCTGAACGGCAACTACGGTCACACCAAAGACACGGTGAAGCCCCAGGTTGACCTGTACACCATCGACGGCAAGGAAGTAATCATTCTGGCCGAAGGCCGGCTGGTGAACCTGGGCTGCGCTACCGGTCACCCGTCGTTCGTGATGTCGAACTCCTTTACCAACCAGATTCTGGCGCAGCTGGAGCTGTGGGAGAATGCGGCCAACTACGAAAACAAGGTATACACGCTGCCCAAGCATTTGGACGAGAAAGTAGCCTACCTGCACCTCGCCAAAATCGGCGTGGAGCTGGACGAGCTGAATACCAAGCAGGCCAGCTACATCGGCGTGGATGTAGCCGGTCCGTTCAAGTCGGATGCTTACCGCTACTAAGTCACCCTTCGGGTGCTAAAGTTAAAAACCCCGCCCGGCAGTATGCCGGGCGGGGTTTTTCTTTGAAAAATTTCAGGTGCTGCGGCAGTTAGCTTAGGGTTCGAACCGTAGTCGTTGGTTTCGTTATCACCCGGAGCAACCAGCATCCAAAAGACCTGTTCGCAAATACCAAAACACCCAAAAAAATAGCCCGTCATGCTTCATCTGGCGTCCGCGAAGTCGAAGCATCTCGCGTGCGGCACTACTCCATCCGATTAGGAATTACGGCTGCAGGCGCGATGCTTCGACTCCGCTACGCTGCGCTCAGCATGACGCCTCCTTTTTAGGTAGGACTTACGCCCCTGCGCAGTTGGCTAACCCCCGAGGGGCGGTACCCGGCTGCCGTTCTGGCAAGTGCCGCCCCTCGGGGACTTGGTGAACATAGTTTTGCGTAAGCCCTGTTAGTATTTGGGAACAACTCTAGTGGCTATGATCAGCTCACCAAGAGCTGATTTGGAAATATATCCAAATGGGAGAAAAGACGTGCGGGCATTCGTTGCGGCAGAGTTGTCGATATTTGGCCTCCTATGCCTATTTCACTTTCGGTCGTCATCATCACCTACAACGAAGAAGCCAACATCGGCCGTTGCCTGGCGGCGCTGGGGAGCGTAGCCGATGAAGTGCTGGTGGTCGACTCGTTTTCCACCGACCAGACCGTTAGCATCTGCCGCCAGCACGGCGTGCGCGTACTTCAGCACACTTTCGAGGGCTACGTTCAGCAGAAAAACTACGCTACGGCCCAGGCCCGGCACGACTATGTATTGCAGCTTGATGCCGACGAAGTCCTCACCGAAGAGTTGCGTCAGAGCATTCAGGCGGCCAAAGGCAACTGGCAGCACGCCGGCTACACTTTGGCCCGCCTCACCAATTACTGCGGCACCTGGGTGCGGCACGGCGGCTGGTACCCCGACCGTAAGCTCCGGCTCTACGACCGGCGGCTGGGCCAGTGGGAGGGTCTGCTGCTGCACGAGCGGTACGAGCTGACTCCCGGGCAGCCGGCGGGTACTTTGGCCGGCGACCTGCTGCACTATTCCTACAACTCGGTGGAGCAGCACGTGAGTCAGCTCAACCGCTTCACCAGTATCGCGGCGGCCGAGCTGGCGTTGCGGGGTAAGCGCCGCGTTACGGTGTTTCATCTCCTGCTGAAACCGCTCTGGAAATTTGTGCACGGCTACTTCTTCCGGCTGGGCCTGCTCGATGGCTTCGCGGGCCTGTGCATCGCGGGTATTTCGGCCTGGGGCGTATTTCTGAAATTTGCCAAGCTGCGCACCATGCCGGCCAAATCATCTGCTGCCGCATGAGGACTTTCCTGGTTAGCCGTACCGACGCTATTGGTGACGTAGTGCTCACGTTGCCGGTGTGTGGCCAGCTCAAGCGCCTGTTTCCCGGTTGCCGGATTGTGCTGCTGGGACGCACCTATACCCAGGCCGTTGCCGAAGCCTGCCCGTGGGTGGATGCGTTTCTGAACTTCGATGCCCTGGCGCAGCTGCCGGCCGCGGAGCAGGTTGCTTTGATGCGCCGGCAGCAAGCCGACGCAGCTATCCACGTTTTTCCTAATAAGCAAGTCGCCCGTCTGGCGCAGCAGGCCGGTATTCCGATTCGCATCGGCACCCGTAACCGCTGGATTCACTGGCTGACCTGCAACCGGCTGGTAGCCCTGAGCCGCCGGGAGTCGCCGCTCCACGAAGCGCAGCTAAACCTGAAGCTGCTCCAGCCGCTGGGCCTGCTGACGGAGCTGCCGTTGGCGGAAATAGTCCCTCTGGTGCGGCTGAGACCCCAGATAGCCCTGCCACCGGAGCTGCATCAGCTGCTGCAGGCCCGCCAGCCGGGCCAGCTCAACGTTATCCTCCATCCCCGCAGCCGCGGCAGTGCCCGCGAGTGGGGGCTTAGTCATTTTGGTGCCTTAGCCCGCTTACTTCACCAAGCCGGCCACCGCATATTCATTACCGGCACCGCTGCCGAAGGCGAAGAGCTGCGTCCCTGGCTGACGGAACACGCCACCATATTGGCTGCCGACCTGACGGGTAAGCTTTCTTTACCGCAGCTCTTGGCCTTTATTGCTGGTGCCGACGGCTTAGTAGCCAATAGCACTGGCCCGCTCCACCTGGCAGCCGCCCTCGGTCGTCACGCTCTGGGGTTGTACCCGCCCATGAAGCCTACCCACCCCGGCCGCTGGGCACCCTTGGGCCCCCACGCTGACTACCTGGTATTTGACCGCCCCGAATGTTCTGACTGTCGCTCGCAACCAGCTTGCTGCAGCTGTATCAAGGCTATTGCACCTATAACGGTCCGGAACCGGATTTTGCGGTGGCAGTCGTTGCCTTCTGCCCAATCCTGACTTTCTTGCGCTACTGAAGCCATTGCCTGATCCGGGCAGCCACCGGCCGTGGCACGGCGGGCGGTAACCTGAACGCCGCGAGTGTCTGGTAACAGGCTGGATGGCCCGGCAGAGGTGAAAATGCCCCCGCCCATGATGCCAGGCAGAAGCCCAGGACTATATTCTGGCGTATCGTTTCGAAGACTGCTCTATCTGCTTATATGAAGTCAACTCTGCCGGCTGGTACGTTCCGGCAAGCTTATGCCGACGGGCGTCTTTCCCAGTATCTGTTGCTGCTGGCCTGTCTGGCGGGGGTGGTTGGGCTGCAGGCGTCCCGGGCGCTGGTAGCGCTCAGTCCGGTGGTGGGCGTGCTGGCCGCCGCCGCCAACCCGCGGCTCCGGCAGGAGCTGCCATCCTGGCTTCGCAACGGGGCGGCCGGGCGGCTGGCAGTACTCTACCTGCTGTTGCTGCTGAGCGGGTTCTACACGTCGGCCGGGGAGGAGTGGCGGCATGAGCTTTACCGGCAGCTGCCCCTGATTGGGGTGCCATTGGCTTTTTCCCTGGCTGTTCCGTTGAGTAGCCGGCAGCGGTTTGGAGTAGGCGTGCTGTTTGTAGTGGGCCTGGCGCTGATTGGAGGAGCTACGCTGGGACGATATCTGGCGAATCCGGCCGCGGCAAACAAGCTGATCGAAATTGGCCAGAATGTGCCTTCCGTGACGCGGATCTTCCATATTCACTTCAGCATTATGCTGAGTCTGGCTTTCTATTTTGGCTTGCTCCTGCTCCGTAGCCGCTGGACGACGACTCCGTTGCGGTGGGTGTTGCTGGCCGCCGTAGCCGTAGTGGCCGTGGTGCTGCATGTGCTGGCCTATCGGACGGGACTGCTGGTGTTGTATGCGACGTTGCTGGCCGATACGATCTATTTGCTGACCGTGAAACGGCAGATTTTCCTTGCCTTGCTGCTGGTCTTACTCCTGGTTGGGGTTCCCCTGGCCGCTTACACTGCCTTACCATCAGTACGCCAGCGGGTGAGCTCTACTCTGTTCGATCTATACGCTCTCCGTGATGGCCGCGATATCAACAACCTCTCCTGGTCCAAACGACTGGCGGCCTGGCAGACGGCTCGCACCATTGCCAGCAATAACCCCTGGCTCGGGGTAGGAGCCGCCGACACCTACAATGCCATGATGGAGCAGTACGCCTACAAGGATTTTGGCGTGCGGCCCGAGAACCGGGTAATGATTCATAATCAGTATCTGCACTACTTGGTTAGCGACGGAATTGTCGGACTATTTCTGTGGCTGCTGGTCCTGTTAGGACCGTTGGCGCAACCCAGGCAGCGCCATAATCCGTACGTATGGCATTTCCTGCTTATACTGGGCACGGCAATGCTGGTTGATTCTCTCCTGGAATTACAGATAGGATTCAACCTCTTCGTGTTTCTTTACGGATTCTTGGTGGTGGCTACCGAGCGTGGCCAGTTTCCCCGACCGCAAAACCCTGCTTGAGCGGATTGGTATAATCTGTACATTTGTTTACACGACTGCTTTATCCTTATCACTGCAGCCGCAATTTCCAGCGTCCATGAGCGACTCTCCCGAACGGGTTTCCAAGTTGAGCAAAGAAGAAAAAGACCGCCGCTTTCAGGCTGAGCTGATGCCGGTGCTTGATTCGTTGTACAACTTCGCCTTCCGCCTTACCCTTGATGAAGACGACGCTAACGACCTCGTCCAGGAGACGTATTTGAAGGCTTATCGCTTTTTTGAGTATTTTGAACAGGGAACCAACGCCAAAGCGTGGCTGTTCCGGATCCTGAAAAATTCGTTCATCAACGACTTCCGGAAAAAAAGCAAGCAGCCCGCCAAAGTCGACTACAGCGAAATTGAGGGCTACTACAATACGGAAGATGTAGAAGCCGACGGCGACGCGGGCAGTACGTCGTCTGACATGCGGCAGCAGTCCGTGCGCGACCTCATCGGCGATGAAGTGGCCAGTGCCCTGAATTCGCTGCCGGTGGATTTTCGGACCGTCATTATTCTCTGCGACCTGGAAGGGTTCACGTACGAGGAGATGGCCAAAGTGCTGGATATTCCTATCGGTACCGTCCGTTCCCGCTTGCACCGGGCGCGGAACTTCCTGAAGGATAAATTAGAAAAATACGCAAAATCAATGGGCTACGGTAACGATACCGATGGCTCTGATGTTGAGGACGACAACGACTAAAATCTCCCCCGGCTCGGCTATGGAAAACACTGCTACTACACCAACCAACCAGAACGTCTCTTCCCCCGAAGGCGCCGACTGTGAACGCGTGAATACAATTCTCGACCAGATCATCGTGGGCCAGGTGCCCAGTGCGGAGGATGAAGTCTATTTCATTGATCATGCCAAAGATTGCTCCCCGTGCTTCGACAGCATCGACAAACAGCGCATTTTTGTTGACTTTCTGGTGCAGAAAGTGGGCCGCAAGGGAGTTCCTTCCGCGCTGCCACAAACAATTTTAGCGCGTGTTCAAGCAGAAATGGCCTAATTTTACCCCATGCAGGGTAAAATCATCGCTTTTTCAGCTCCTTCCGGGGCCGGTAAGACTACTATCGTTCATCGGCTGCTGGAAAGTGTTCCGGAATTAAGTTTCTCTATTTCAGCGTGTACGCGCGATAAGCGGGGCCGAACTGAAGCGAATGGGAAGGATTACTACTTTATTTCAGTTCAGGAATTTCAGGAAAAGATCCGCCATGATTCCTTCGTAGAGTGGGAGGAAGTTTATGAAGGGGCCTTTTACGGGACGTTGAAAGAGGAAATAGAACGGATCTGGGAAAGCGGCAAGCATGCCGTGCTGGACGTCGACGTAAAAGGCGGGCTTAGCATCAAGGAATTTTATAAAGACCGGGCGCTGGCCGTGTTTGTAAAGCCCCCGTCCCTGGAAATTCTGGAGGACAGGTTGCGCACCCGCGCTACTGATTCGGCCGCGAGCATCTCGGCCCGGCTTTATAAAGCTAATTTTGAGCTGACGTTTGAAGACCGGTTTGATGTGACCGTCATCAACGACGACCTCAGTCATGCAATGGCCCAGGCTGAGAAGCTGGTGCGGGACTTTATTACTGCCGAGCCAGCTATTCTGTGAGCTACGATACCCGCGCCACGAAGGTAGGGCTGCTTTTTGGGTCCTTCAATCCTATTCACACCGGCCATCTTATTTTGGCGCACTTCATGGCTACCCACACCGATCTGGATGCCGTCTGGCTGGTTGTGTCGCCCCAGAGTCCATTTAAGGTAGGGCAGCAGATGCTGGCGGAGCAGAAACGCTACGAGTTGGTACAATTGGCCATAGCTGACAACGAACGCCTCCGGGCCTTGAACATTGAGTTCAATATGCCCAAGCCCAGCTATACTATCGATACCCTCGATGAGCTGGCCCAGCGCCATCCGGAGCATCGCTTCGTACTGCTCATGGGCGAAGACAACCTGCCTGGGTTACCCCGCTGGAAGCAGGCGGACAGAATTTTAGCTGAACATGAGGTGTACGTATATCCTCGTCCCGGTGTAGATGCTACCGATGTCAATGCTCATCCCGGCGTGCGCGTCGTAGATGCCCCACTCCTCGATATCTCCGCCACTTTCATTCGCGACTGCGTCCGCGCTGGTAAGTCGATCCGCTATCTGGTGCCGGAACTGGTCGAAGAACGGATTCTGCGCGACGCGTACTGGCAGGAATAAAAAGCTGTGATTGAAGCGGACGAAGCAATCCGTCCTGAAAAACACTGAAAGCGTTATAAACGGAAGAAGCCCTGACGTATGCGCTACGTCAGGGCTTTTCTGTTTGCCGGAAACCGCATCTCTGCGCAACCAGCAGTTTGTTGCGCAGAGATGAGAGAAATCAGATGGTCATGATTTCCGTTTCCTTCTTACTCATCAGCTCATCAACTTTACTGATATAGCTGTCGGTAGTTTTCTGCACTTTGGCCTCCGCGTCCTTGATGGAATCTTCGGCCGCGCCATCTTTCAGCAATTTGCGCAGCGAGTCGTTTACATCTTTGCGGATACCGCGGATGCGCACTTTGCCCAGCTCCGTTTCATTTTTCACCTGCTTCACCAACTCGCGCCGCCGCTCCTGCGTCATGGGCGGAATATTCAGGCGGACCCCTTCCGCATCGGACTGCGGATTCAGGCCTAAGTCACTATTGTTGATGGCCTTCACTACCTCGGCAATGATGTTTTTCTCCCAGGGCTTAATCATCAACGTCCGGGCATCCGGAGTGGTAATGTTGGCTACCTGGGCAATGGGGGTAGGGGTGCCGTAATAATCTATCCGTAAGCTGTCCAGCATGGCTGGCGATGCTTTACCCGCCCGAATGCGGCTCAGCTCTGAACCGGTGTGTTGAAGCGACTTGCTCATCGATTCCTCGGCTTCGCTCAGGTAAAACTGGATTTCCTCGTCCACTTTTGAAAGGTTAAAGGGTGAATGTTGAAGGCTGATCTATGCGGGTCAGGTGCAACAGATACAGCTTAGGGTTCCATATTTGTTAGGCTTGCTCTGGTTGATTGCCCACCAAGGGTTGCAACGCGGTATGCTTAGGGTCCGACAGAGGCTGTATTTGACGCGGTCGGCGGCCCGTGCCACCCATACTTACCAGGGTACCAAGCGGCTCACCATTCAGGAGCCGCTCCAGATTGCCCGGCGTGTTCATGTCGAATACGATAATGGGCAGGTTGTTTTCTTTGCAGAGAGTGAAGGCCGTCATATCCATGACGTTAAGATTTTTCTCGATTACCTCGTCAAAGGAAATTTCCGAAAATTTCTCTGCCAGTGGGTTTTTCTCCGGGTCGGCCGTGTAAATACCATCTACGCGCGTTCCTTTCAACACCACGTCAGCCTCTATTTCAATAGCCCGCAACGATGCCGCTGAATCGGTAGTGAAGTAAGGAGAGCCAATGCCGGCCCCAAAAATCACCACCCGGCCCTTTTCCAGGTGCCGCACCGCGCGCCGCCGGATGTAGGGCTCGCACACGCGTTGGATCGTAAGGCCCGAAAGCAGGCGGGTACTGACATCCAGCTTTTCCAGGGCGCTTTGCAGAGCCATGGAGTTGATAACCGTAGCCAGCATTCCCATATAGTCGCCCTGAACGCGGTCCAAGCCGAAGGCTTCCGCCTGAACCCCACGGTAGATATTGCCGCCGCCGATTACAACGGCTACCTGCACCCCCGTGGCCGCCGCCGTCTTAATTTCGGAGGCATATTGCATCAGCCGCTCGGCATCGATGCCGTATTGTTGCTGACCCATCAGGGCTTCGCCGCTCAACTTTAGCAGGATTCGGGTGTATTTCAAGGGAAAGGGATTAAATGTGAAGAAAAGAGCAAGCCAGTCTGGTTGCGCACGAAAAAGGGTTCAGCAGAACCCCTGAGTCGTGGCCATGTAGGCTTGCCTAAGCATCAACTGAACTGTACGAGAACCTGCCCTTTGGTGACGTTGTCGCGCAGGACAACTTTGATGGCCCCCACCACCCCGTCGGTAGGAGCTTTTAGGATGTTTTCCATCTTCATGGCTTCCAGTACCAACAACGGGTCGCCTTTTTGGACGGTCTGGCCCAGGGCTACCCGGATGTCGACAATAAGCCCTGGCATGGGGGCTTTTAACTCGTTCACCTTGCTGGCTGCGACGTTGCTCATGCCGAGCTTATCGAGGAGCAGATCGAACCGGTCTTTAGCCTGTAGCTCCAGCAACTGGCCATTGACTTTCAGCTGGAACGTCTTCGTAGGGTAATCGGCGCTGACGACTTCGGCAGAATAGGAACGACCTTCCAGCAGGATGTGGTAGCGTCCCTGGCCCAGCGCCACTAGGTCCCAGACGAATGGGGCACCATTGACTTCGATGCGCCCCTTAGGCGGATACTCGATATCCCAGGTCTGGGTGGGGGTAGTACGTACCTGTAGCATGCTGAATAGGGGCAGGGTAGGGGGAAAAGGGCTTAAAGATAGGCCAAATCTGAAATATTTTCGGAACTTGAGGCATCAATTCCCTATTGCTTCCCTGCATGAAATATTCGGTCCTCGGCATTATCAGCCTGGTCCTCACGTGCCACTTAACGACGTCCGCTCAGGTAGCTAAATCTACCAAGCCCACGTCGCCGAAAGCGGCTACCCATAAAAAAAGCCCGCCCGTTCCGGCCCCTGTTACCACCTCAGCGGCGCCTGCTACTATTATCGTTCCGTCCTGGCTGCCCCCAACCAACCCGGTTCAGCCCACGGCCACCATGGTCACTGAGCTGCTCGATACCAGGCTCGACGTAAAATTCGATTGGTCCCGGCAATGGCTGGTGGGTAATGCGTTGCTGACTTTGCGGCCGCATTTCTATCCGCAAACCCAACTGGTGCTCGATGCCAAAGGCTTCGACCTGAAGAGTGTGCGGGCCGTGATTGGCGGCAAGGAGAAGAATCTGAACTACAACTACGACAAGCGCAAGATTACCATCAATCTCGATCGGTCCTATGCTCGTAATGAGTCGTATCAGATCCGCATCGCCTACGTAGCCAAACCCAATGAGCTGGAAGCCGGCGGCAGTGCGGCCATCACCAACAATAAGGGGCTGTATTTTATCAATCCGCTGGGTACCGATAAGACCAAGCCCAAACAAATCTGGACGCAAGGCGAGACAGAGTCTAATTCCTGCTGGTTTCCGACTATTGATAAGCCCAACCAGCGCATGACCCAGGAAATAGCTATGACCGTTGATGGGCAGTATAAAACCCTGTCTAATGGTCTGCTGATTTCCTCCCGAAAGAACCCGGATGGCACCCGTACCGACATCTGGAAGCAAACCCTGCCCGCCGCGCCCTACCTGACTATGATGGCCGTCGGCGAGTTTGCCGTTATCAACGATACCTGGCGCGGCAAGGCCGTCGACTATTATGTGGAACCCAGGTTTCAGGGTACGGCTAAGACAGTGTTCGGCAACACGCCGGCTATGCTCGATTTCTTCTCCCGCAAGCTCGGAGTAGATTTCCCGTGGGAGAAGTACGCGCAGATAGCTATTCGGGACTTTGTATCAGGGGCCATGGAAAACACCACGGCCACTACCATCCGCCAGGAATGGGTGCAGCTGACCAAGCGGGACTTGATTGACCAGAGCTACGTAGCGGAAGGCACTATTGCCCACGAGCTGTTTCACCAGTGGTTTGGTAACTACGTCACGAGCGAGTCGTGGTCTAACCTGCCGTTAAACGAATCTTTTGCCGATTACTCAGAGCTGTTGTGGGCAGAGCATAAATATGGGGCTGATGCCGCTGCTTTAGTGCAGCAACAGAAGCTGACCCAATACCTGACCGAGGCGGAAAGCAAGCGGGAACCACTGATCCGCTACAACTATGCGGCCCGGGAGGATATGTTTGACCGGCATTCCTATGACAAAGGCGGCCGAGTGCTGCACATGCTGCGCAAATATGTCGGCGACGACGCCTTCTTCGCGTCGCTGAACCGGTACCTGACCCAGAATAAATTCTCGGCTTCCGAAATAGCGAAGCTGCGGTTGGCTTTTGAGGAAACTACCGGAGAGGACCTGATGTGGTTTTTCGACCAATGGTTCCTGCGGCGGGGCCATCCTGAGCTGCATATTTCCCATACCTACGCCAACGGTCAGGTGAATTTGCGCGTGGAGCAGTTGCAGGACTCCACCTTCACGCCGATTTACCGCCTGCCCGTCACCGTTTCCGTGTGGTCAGGTAGCCAAAGCCAGCCTACCGACTACAAAATAGTAGTCACCAAGGCCAACCAAATGTTTACGTTGCCGATTTCGCAACGTCCCAGCCTCGTTAAATTCGATTCAGAAAGCCAGCTGTTGGCTAAGATAGAAGAGGAGCTCACCCAGGACGAGCTGGTGTTCCAATATTATCACGCCCGGAGCTACCTGCAGAAATACGAGGCCATTGATCAGCTTCGCCCCAAACTGGGGGACTTAGCCGTAAGCGGTATGTTGCGTAACGCTATGAACGACAACTTCTGGGCTGTTCGCCTGGCCGCCGTCGAAGGCTTCCGGCGCTACAAAGGAGCGGAGGGCAATGCGGTCCGAAAAGAGCTTAAACGCGTGGCTGCCACCGATAAGAAAAGCCAGGTTCGTGCCATGGCGGTAACTACTCTGGCAAGCTTCCCCAACGAAGATTTTGGGGATATCTATGGCACGGCCCTCAACGACAGCTCATATCTGGTCGTGGGAGCGGCTATTGACGCGCTGACCAAAAACCCTACGGCAAGTACGCGGGAAACGATTAATGCCTTGCAAGAAACGACTAGTCCGGCCTTGTTGCGCTCTTTGGCTAGGTATTACTCGCTCAATGGCACAGCAGACCAGTACCAGTGGTTTTTACGTCGCATGAACGATATAGCAGACGATGAGCTATACGCTTACCTGCAGAACTTTGGGCTGTTGATGCAACGCCTGCCGCCTATTGAGCGGGATAAAGGCATTCAGCGGCTCGAATCATACGCTCGCACCCATCCTAATATATCGGTCCGCTTAGGGGCGTACCGGGGGCTCTATTCTTTGGTGCCCAGCATGCCGGCCATGAAGGCGACTTTGCAGGATATTCGCTACAAAGAGAAGAATGACCAGCTGAAAGCCGCCTACAGCTTGGTGCAATAGAAATTATTTTGCCCAGCGGGCACATTTTGTGTAAAGGTAAAATGAACTCCTTGTTCCTGCAAAATCAGGGGGTTAGCTGCTGGGAAGGCCTGCTTTGGTGAAGGAGTCCGGAAAAATAATCACAACCTTTTTAGCCGCGGGCTTGACTTGCACCGGAAACCCTCTAATTTTGCAACTCCTTTAGCAACCCACCCACTTTGGAAAGGCTAGCGAAAAGGGAAATGTTCTTCGCAAAAGGTGAAGAAAACCAAGCTGGGGGTATCGCATAGTGGCAATTGCGGGTGACTGTAACTCACCTCCTTCGGGTTCATAGGTTCGAGTCCTGTTACCCCCACCAGCTAAGTTTGAGTGTTGAGGTATTGAAAAGGTGTTCTTCAGAAGACTTTTCAATACCTCTTCCTTCGGACTTCTTACGCGGGAGTAGCTCAGTTGGTAGAGCGGCAGCCTTCCAAGCTGCAGGTCGCGGGTTCGAGCCTCGTCTCCCGCTCTTTTCATCAGCTTTTAGTCCTTGACTTCCCGCTGTTAGAATTAACAAGTACCTTTGCAAGCCTTAGTAGCTTTCGGCTGATAAGGGGCGTATTTAAAACCAGCCGTTTTAGCTCAGTGGTAGAGCACTTCCTTGGTAAGGAAGAGGTCATGGGTTCAAATCCCATAAATGGCTCATTAGTACCAGTGCCAGCCGAGCAGCGCGACTGCCTAGTTTGGATCTGTCAGGCAAGCAAAGCGACGTGCAGTTGTTCCCACTAAGCGGCGCTGCGTTTCGCTTTCTTGCGGTATAGATAAGTCGCGTTTTCTCCTTCTTCCTTTAAAATTCCTCTTAATCTCTTTACAATGGCCAAAGAAAATTTTGATCGTTCCAAGCCGCACGTGAACATCGGTACGATCGGGCACGTCGACCACGGCAAAACCACCCTGACCGCTGCTATCACGATGGTACTGGCGAACAAAGGTTTGGCCACCAAGCGTGACTTCTCGTCGATTGACAACGCTCCCGAAGAAAAAGAGCGCGGTATCACCATCAACACGTCGCACGTAGAATACTCGACCGTCCTGCGGCACTATGCTCACGTCGACTGCCCCGGTCACGCTGACTATGTGAAGAACATGGTAACGGGTGCTGCCCAGATGGACGGCGCTATCCTCGTGGTAGCTGCTACCGACGGCCCAATGCCCCAGACGCGTGAGCACATCCTGCTGGCTCGCCAGGTAGGTGTTCCTCAGCTCGTGGTATTCATGAACAAAGTGGACATGGTGGATGACCCCGAGCTGCTTGAGCTCGTGGAAATGGAAATCCGCGAACTGCTCTCGTTCTACGACTTCGACGGCGACAACATTCCGGTTATCCAGGGCTCGGCTCTGGGCGGCCTGAACGGCGATGCCAACTGGGTTCCGAAAATCGAGGAGCTGATGGACGCTGTTGACAGCTTCATTCCAATCCCGGCTCGTCTGACCGACCTGCCCTTCCTGATGCCAGTAGAGGACGTGTTCTCTATCACGGGTCGTGGAACGGTTGCTACCGGCCGTATCGAGCGTGGTATCATCAACTCGGGTGAGCAGGTTGACATCCTGGGCATGGGCGCTGCCCCCGGCCTGAAGTCGACCGTAACTGGTGTTGAGATGTTCCGCAAGATTCTTGACCGTGGCGAAGCCGGCGACAACGTAGGTCTGTTGCTCCGTGGTATTGAAAAAGAAGCCATCCGTCGTGGTATGGTTATTTGTAAGCCCGGCTCGGTAACTCCTCACCAGAAGTTCAAGGCTGAAGTCTACGTTCTCTCGAAAGAAGAAGGTGGCCGTCACACGCCGTTCTTCAACAACTACCGTCCGCAGTTCTACCTGCGTACCACCGACGTTACCGGTATCATCACCCTCCCAGAAGGTGTTGAAATGGTAATGCCAGGCGACAACATCACCATCCAGGTGGAGCTGATCAGCAAGGTAGCCATGGAGAAAGGCCTGCGCTTCGCTATCCGCGAAGGTGGCCGTACGGTAGGTGCCGGTCAGGTGACCGAAATTCTCGACTAGTTTCGCCTAGAAACTGGTAAATCAAGACAATCCGCCTCTGATATTTTCAGGGGCGGATTTGTTTTGTTTAAAGACTTCAGTACATTTGCAGTCCCAATCCGGCTTTGTAGCCGTTTGCAACGCATCCACGGGCGTAGTTCAAGGGTAGAATAGAGGTCTCCAAAACCTTTGATGGGAGTTCGAATCTCTCCGCCCGTGCAGTAATGGCCGTTCCGGCCGCAGTAAGTACAGCCAAACCAGGCGCGAACATGAGCAAGCTGACAAATTATTTCCGCGACACCACCGAGGAGATGCGCTACAAAGTAACGTGGCCTTCTTTCGATGAACTGCAGAAGAGTGCCGGCTTGGTACTGATTGGCTCGCTGATTTTTGCCGTTGTGGTCGGCATTATGGACATCGTGTTCAAAACCGGCCTGGAGGCGTTCTACAATTCATTCCGTTAATCGGCTGATCTAATGGGCGAGTTGAAGTGGTACGTGGTTCGCTCGGTGAGCGGACAGGAAAAGAAAGCCAAGCAGTACTTGGAAACCGAGATTGGCCGGCATGGCCTTTCGGAGTTGGTACCCCAGGTATTGATTCCGGCCGAGAAGGTGTATGAGATGCGGAATGGTAAGAAGCGGGTGCGCGAGCGTAACTTCTTCCCCGGCTACATTCTCATTCACGCCGACCTGTCGCACGGCGAAGTAGACCACATTATTACCAGCACTCCGGGGGTAATTGGTTTCCTGAGCGACAAAGAAGGCAAAACCGCCAACACTAAGCCCGTGCCGCTGCGCATGGCCGAAGTGAATCGCATCCTGGGAATCGTCGATGAGGCCGAGGAAGAAACCGCCAGCCTCGATACGCCCTTCGTAGTGGGTGAACTGGTGAAGGTAGTCGATGGCGCTTTCAGCGGATTCTCCGGCAACGTGTCCGAGATATTCGAAGAGCGGAAGAAACTCAACGTGATTGTGAAGATTTTCGGCCGTAGCACTCCCATGGAGCTTAGCTACACCCAGGTCGAGAAAGAATCTTAATGCATATAGATAGTATCGTCGCTGGCTCGTGTGCTCCGGCCAGCGGTGCTTCCACTTGTAGGAGCAATTAGTAAACTGAGGGTAACAGGTGTTACGACCTGCCTGCCCGAAGCCTTTCAAGCCCAATGGCCAAAGAAATTAGAGGTTATCTGAAGCTTCAGATAAAGGGAGGCGCTGCGAATCCTTCGCCGCCGGTTGGACCTGCACTTGGTAGCAAAGGCCTTAACATCATGGAATTCTGCAAGCAGTTCAACGCTCGCACCCAGGATAAGGCCGGCCAAGTATGTCCCGTACTGATTACCATGTACACCGACAAGTCGTTCGACTTCGTCGTGAAAACCCCTCCGGTGCCGGTTCTTCTCCTGGAAGCAGCCAAAATCCAGAGTGGTTCGAAAGAGCCTAACCGGAACAAGGTTGGCTCGGTGTCGTGGGACCAGGTTCGCACCATTGCCGAAACGAAGATGCCCGACTTGAACTCGTTCAAGATTGAGTCGGCCATGAAACTCGTTGCCGGCACGGCCCGCAGCATGGGTATCACCGTCTCGGGAGCTTCTCCTTTCGCTGCATAATCAAACGGAGAAGAACTCATGACCAAGATTAGCAAAAAACGCAAGGACGCCCTTGCCAAGCACGACCTGACGACGGTTCGCAACTTGGTAGAAGCTGCCAAAGTGGTAAAGGATATCACCTATACCAAATTTGACGCTTCTGTCGACATCGATGTACGTCTGGGCGTTGACCCCCGCAAAGCTGACCAGATGGTACGTGGCGTCGCCACGCTGCCCCACGGCACCGGCAAAACCGTTCGGGTACTGGCTCTCGTGACTCCCGATAAGGAAGCCGAAGCGCTGGCCGCCGGCGCCGATTTCGTTGGTCTGGACGACTACATCGCCAAGATCGAAAAAGGCTGGACCGACATCGACGTGATTATCACGATGCCGTCGGTAATGGCTAAAGTAGGTCGCCTGGGCCGTGTGCTCGGTCCCCGTGGTCTGATGCCTAACCCGAAGTCGGGTACGGTAACGACCGACGTGGCCAAGGCGGTGCAGGAAGTGAAGGCTGGTAAAATCGACTTCAAAGTTGACAAGACCGGTATCATTCACTGCAGCGTAGGCAAAGTGTCTTTTGATGACCAGAAGCTGGCCGAAAACGCCATCGAAGTAATCCAGACGCTGTTGCGTCTGAAGCCTTCGTCCGCCAAGGGTACCTACATCAAGAGCATCACGCTTTCGAGCACGATGAGCCCGGCCGTTCCGGTTGACACCACGGTTACTTCCGCTTAATTCACAATCAACGAGATATGACAAGGGAAGAAAAACAAGTCCTCGTCGACGAGTTGAGCGAAAAGTTTCAATCGCACAACGCGTTCTACATTGCCGATGCTTCGGGAATGTCGGTGGCGAAAATCAACGAATTCCGTCGTCTGTGCTTTACGCGCGGCCTGGAATTTAAAGTCTACAAGAACACGCTGATCCGCAAAGCCCTCGACACCCTGGACGGTGACACGGCCGAGATGGATGCGGCGCTGAAAGGCCAGTCGGGTGTGCTGTTCTCGAAAGAGTCCGGTAATGCCCCCGGCAAGCTGCTGAAGGACTTCTATAAGTCGCAGGCCTACGGCAAAAATGTCGTGCCCAAGCCGGCTTTCAAAGGTGCTTACATCGATGCCGGCATCTATCTGGGTGCTGAGCAGCTGGATATGCTGAGCACGCTGAAAGGCAAAAACGAGCTTATCGGTGAAGTTATCGGTCTGCTCCAGTCGCCTGCCAAGAACGTTATCAGCGCTCTGTCGAGCGGTGGCAACAAGCTGGCCGGGATCCTCAAGACGCTTTCCGAAAGAGAAGAGGTTGCTGCTTAATTGCCGCCCGTCTTTTTCCCCCTCAATTAAATTCAACAACCCCTTTTTTTTTAACAATCTACAGAAATGGCAGATTTGAAAGCATTCGCTGAGCAGCTCGTTAACCTGACGGTTAAAGAAGTAAACGAGTTGGCTACTATCCTGAAGGATGAGTACGGCATCGAGCCAGCTGCTGCTGCTCCAGTAATGATGGCTGGTGGTGGCGCTGCCGCTGCTGAGGCTCCAGAAGAGAAGACGGCATTCGACGTAATCCTGAAGGCTGCCGGTCCTAGCAAGCTGGCCGTAGTTAAGATGGTGAAAGACCTGACCGGTCTGGGCCTGAAAGAAGCTAAAGAGCTGGTAGACGGCGCTCCTAAGCCTTTGAAAGAAGGTGTAACCAAGGACGAAGCCGAAGCTCTGAAGAAGCAACTGGAAGAAGCCGGCGCTGAAGTAGAGGTTAAGTAAGCTGCCCCGCGCTTTTTCTCTTACGAACATGGATAGGCCTGGCAACTAAGCCAGGTCTTTTCCTGTTTGTAGACCACAAACCTTCCTGGATTGCCTTTCCGCGCCGCCTTGCGGCTTTTTGTGCCTACGGGTACGCAGGGTGCCCCAATCAGGTTTATTGATTACAGTACGCTTCAGTGTCCATTTCTTAACACCCAAACGCATTGGCTACACCGAAAGCAAAGGCTTTGATGCAGAAAGCCATCGAGCGAATTAATTTCGCCAAGATTAAGAAAGTTATTGAGTACCCGGATTTTCTGGACGTGCAGCTGCAGTCGTTCCAGGACTTCTTCCAGTTGGAGACGGCCGCCGAAAGCCGCACCGACGAGGGGCTCTTCAAGGTATTCGCCGAGAACTTCCCAATTTCGGACTCACGCGAAAACTTTGTACTGACCTTCCTGGACTACCACGTCGATCCGCCCAAGTACTCGGTCGACGAGTGCATCGACCGCGGCCTGACGTATTCAGTGCCCCTGAAAGCCAAGCTGCGCCTCGTCTGCAACGACAAGGACAACGAGGACTTCGAGACGATTGAGCAGGAAGTGTTCCTGGGTAACATCCCCTACATGACCGAAAAAGGCTCGTTCGTTATCAACGGCGCCGAGCGGGTTATTGTATCGCAGCTGCACCGCTCGCCGGGCGTGTTCTTTGCCCAGAGCAAGCATACCAACGGCACTAAGCTATATTCGGCCCGGATCATTCCGTTCAAAGGCTCGTGGATTGAATTTGCCACGGACGTGAACAACGTGATGTACGCCTACATCGACCGGAAGAAGAAATTCCCGGTTACCACCCTGCTGCGCGCCATCGGCTACGGCACCGACAAAGACATTCTCGACCTGTTCGGTTTGTCGGAGGAAGTGAAGGCCGATAAGAAGGCCTTGAAAAAAGCTGTCGGCCGCAAGCTGGCTGCCCGGGTGCTGCGCACCTGGACGGAGGACTTCGTGGACGAGGACACCGGGGAGGTAGTTTCCATCGACCGCAACGAAGTGCTGCTGGAGCGGGACTCGACCATTCAGGAAGAGGACATCGACACCATCCTCGAAGCTGCGCCCAAGTCCATTATCCTGCACAAGGAGAATGTGAACATCGCGGACTTCGCTATCATCTATAATACGCTGCAGAAGGACAACTCCAACTCGGAGAAGGAAGCTGTCGAGCAAATCTACCGTCAGCTCCGGAATACGGAAGCTCCCGACGAAGAAACCGCTCGTGACATCATCCAGAAGCTGTTCTTCTCAGACAAGCGTTACGACCTCGGCGACGTAGGCCGCTACCGGATCAACAAGAAACTCGGCCTCGATAAGAACTGGGAAGCCCGCGTACTGACCAATGAGGACATCGTGCTCATCGTGAAGTACCTGATCGGCCTGATCAACTCGAAAGCCGTAGTCGATGATATTGACCACTTGAGCAACCGGCGGGTGCGCACCGTGGGCGAGCAGCTCTACGCCCAGTTTGGCGTGGGCCTGGCCCGCATGGCGCGGACCATCAAGGAGCGCATGAACGTGCGCGACAACGAGGACTTCAAGCCTGTTGATCTGATCAACGCCCGGACGCTGTCGTCGGTAATCAACTCCTTCTTCGGCACCAACCAGCTGTCGCAGTTCATGGACCAGACCAACCCGCTGGCCGAGGTGACGCACAAGCGTCGCGTGTCGGCCCTGGGGCCGGGAGGTTTGAGCCGCGAGCGGGCTGGCTTCGAAGTACGGGACGTTCACTACACCCACTACGGCCGCCTGTGCACCATCGAAACGCCGGAAGGACCCAACATTGGTCTGATTTCGTCGCTGTGCGTACATGCCCGGGTCAACGGCATGGGCTTCATCGAAACGCCTTACCGCGCTGTAAAAGAAGGTAAGGTCGACGTGAGCCACACCGTGAAATACCTGACGGCCGAGGAAGAAGATACCCACCACATTGCCCAGGCCAACGCCCGGATCGATGATAAAGGTAACTTCATCAACGACCTCGTAAAAGGCCGTTTCGAAGGTGACTTCCCCGTAGTGGCTCCCCAGGAGTACACCTACATGGACGTGGCCCCGAACCAGATTGTATCGGTAGCAGCTTCGCTGATTCCGTTCCTGGAGCACGATGATGCTAACCGGGCCCTGATGGGTTCGAACATGCAGCGTCAGGCAGTACCGCTGCTCCGTCCGGAAGCTCCTATCGTGGGCACGGGTCTGGAGCGCCGCACGGCTATCGACTCCCGCTCACTGGTGGTAGCCGAAGGCAACGGGGTAATCGATTACGTGGACGCCAACCGCATCGTCGTGAAATACGACCTGACGGCCGACGATATCATGATCAGCTTCGATGCCGAGAAGATTTCGTACGACCTGATCAAGTTCCGCCGGACCAACCAGGATACCTGCATCAACCTGACGCCGCTGGTGAAGAAAGGCCAGCGCGTGACGAAGGGCGAGCCGCTTTGCGAAGGCTACGGCACCAACAAAGGTGAGCTGGCCCTGGGCCGCAACATGCAGGTGGCCTTTATGCCATGGCAGGGCTACAACTTCGAGGATGCCATCGTCATCTCGGAGCGCGTAGTCCGTGACGACATCTTTACCTCAATTCACATTGAGGAGTTTGAGCTCGAAGTGCGGGAAACCAAGCGCGGCGAGGAAGAGCTGACGTCGGAAATCCCGAACGTGAGCGAGGAAGCCGTCCGCAACCTCGACGACAACGGTATCATCCGTCTGGGCGCGGAGGTTAAGGAAGGCGACATTCTGATCGGTAAGATTACGCCGAAGGGCGAAACCGACCCGACTCCGGAAGAGAAGCTGCTCCGCGCCATCTTCGGCGATAAGGCCGGCGATGTGAAAGATGCTTCCCTTAAGGCGCCACCGTCCCTGCAAGGGGTGGTTATCGGTACCAAGCTGTTCTCGCGTCCGAAGAAAGACAAAAACCTGCGGGCCAAGTCGAAGAAGGAAGTGGAAGAGCTCAAGGAAGCCTATTCCAAGGATCTGCGCGCCGTGCGGGTGATTATGGTCGAGAAACTGGTGCAGTTGCTGGAAGGCAAAACGTCGCAGGGCGTGAAGCACAAGTTTGGCGACGAGGTCATCAGCAAGGGCGTGAAATTCGGTAAGAAGAACGTCTCCGAAGGCCTCTTCCCCGAGAAGAACCTCTACAAGGACGAGAGCAACTACGCCGTACCGGAAGAAGTCAACATCTTCAAGGATCTGATCCTGGACAACTGGACGGCCGACGAGCGGATCAACGGGATGGTGCTGCAATTGGTGAAAAACTACGCCAAGCGCCGCAACACCATTACCGCCCGCTTCAAGCGCGAACGGTTCACCCTGGAAGTAGGGGATGAGTTGCCAGCCGGCATCGTGCAGCTGGCCAAAGTGTACATCGCCAAGAAGCGTAAGCTGAAGGTGGGAGACAAGATGGCTGGTCGTCACGGTAACAAAGGGGTGGTAGCCCGCATCGTGCGCGATGAGGATATGCCGTTCCTGGCCGATGGCACGCCAATGGACATCGTGCTGAACCCGCTGGGGGTACCAAGCCGGATGAACATCGGGCAGATCTACGAAACCGTACTGGGCTGGGCCGGCCTCAAGCTGGGCCGCACCTACGCTACGCCAATTTTTGATGGGGCTACCGAAGAGGAAGTATCCAAAGAGCTGGCGGAAGCCGGGCTGCCCGTGTTCGGTCGTTCGTACCTGCATGATGGCCTGACGGGTCAGCAGTTTGACCAGCCGATTACGGTCGGGGTTATCTACATGCTGAAGCTGGGTCACCTTGTCGACGACAAGATGCACGCTCGTTCGATCGGGCCGTACTCGCTCATCACGCAGCAGCCGCTGGGTGGTAAGGCGCAGTTCGGTGGTCAGCGCTTCGGGGAAATGGAAGTGTGGGCTCTGGAAGCCTTCGGTGCGTCGAACGTGCTGCAGGAAATCCTGACGGTGAAGTCGGATGACGTGGTAGGTCGTGCCAAAGCGTACGAAGCCATTGTCAAAGGCGACGTGCTGCCCAAGCCGAATATCCCCGAGTCATTCAACGTACTCATTCATGAGCTGCGCGGTCTGGCCCTGGAAATCACGCTTGACTAAGGTCTGAAAAAGGAGTTGCCGGTGCCGATGCATCGGCAGCTCCCGTTTCAGTGCCTTTTGATAATACGCGGATCGGGCAACCGATACTTACTGCCGCCGGCGTCGCTCCGAGATGAGGTCAGAACGACAATTCTTTACCGGCTTAAGTTGACCGCACCCGCCCGGACTTGCCCAAGCTCGAGCACTATTCATCCAGACTTGGCCGAATCTACTGCCTGACGTACCTATCCGATCGGCAGAGCACTTTTGTCAGAGTCGAACTGTTGTAGCCTTTCGGGATCTTCTTAAGAAGGACCGATCATCTGCCACAGCCCACAAAGCCAATAGCTAACTAGCTCCCCCACATGGCGTTTGCAAAAAACAAAAAACTGGTGCAGGACTTCTCGAAAGTCACTATCTCACTGGCCTCGCCCGAATCCATTCTGGAGCGGTCGAACGGCGAAGTAGTGAAGCCCGAGACGATCAACTACCGGACGTACAAGCCCGAAATGGGCGGCTTGTTCTGCGAGCGGATTTTCGGTCCCGTGAAGGACTGGGAATGCCACTGCGGCAAATACAAGCGGATTCGCTACAAAGGCATCATCTGCGACCGTTGCGGCGTGGAGGTGACCGAGAAGAAAGTACGCCGCGAGCGGATGGGCCACATCGAGCTGGTGGTGCCCGTTGCCCACATCTGGTACTTCAAGTCGCTGCCCAATAAAATCGGCTACCTGCTGGGCCTGCCCACCAAGAAGCTTGATCAGATTATTTACTACGAGCGGTACGTAGTCGTGCAGCCCGGCACTTTGGCCGAAGAAGGCGTGCAGCAGCTCGACTTCCTCACCGAAGACGAATACCTCGACATCATCGACAAGCTCCCGCGGGAGAACCAGATGCTGCCGAACGAGGACCCCAACAAGTTCATCGCCCGTATGGGTGCCGATGCCTTGTACATGCTGCTGGAGCGCATCAACCTCGATGAGCTTTCCTACAGCCTGCGCGACTCGGCCGCCCACGAAACTTCGCAGCAGCGTAAGGCTGAGGCGTTGAAGCGTCTGCGCGTAGTAGAAGCTTTCCGTGACGCCGCGACCCGCGTGGAAAACAAGCCCGAGTGGATGGTTATCCGCATGGTGCCCGTTATTCCACCGGAGCTGCGCCCGCTCGTTCCATTGGATGGTGGCCGTTTCGCTACTTCCGACCTGAACGACCTGTATCGTCGCGTTATCATCCGCAACAATCGCCTCAAGCGCCTGATCGAAATCAAGGCACCCGAGGTGATTCTGCGCAACGAGAAGCGCATGCTGCAGGAAGCCGTGGATTCGCTCTTCGACAACTCGCGTAAGGTGAATGCCGTGCGGGCCGAAGGCAACCGGGCCCTGAAGTCGCTGTCCGATATGCTGAAAGGCAAGCAGGGCCGCTTCCGTCAGAACCTGCTCGGTAAGCGGGTCGACTATTCCGGTCGTTCGGTTATCGTCGTTGGTCCGGAGCTGAAGCTGCACGAGTGCGGTCTGCCGAAGAACATGGCGGCCGAGCTGTTCAAGCCGTTCATCATCCGCAAGCTCATCGAGCGCGGTATCGTGAAGACGGTGAAATCGGCCAAGAAAATCGTGGACCGCAAGGATGCCGTCGTTTGGGATATTCTGGAAAATGTGCTGAAAGGCCACCCCGTACTCCTGAACCGGGCTCCAACCCTTCACCGCCTGGGTATCCAGGCGTTCCAGCCCCGTCTGATCGAGGGTAAGGCTATCCAGCTCCACCCACTCGTTTGTACGGCCTTCAACGCTGACTTTGACGGTGACCAGATGGCCGTGCACGTTCCTCTGGGGCCGGCCGCTATCCTGGAAGCCTCCATGCTGATGCTGGCTTCGCACAACATCCTGAACCCGGCCAACGGCGCGCCCATCGCGGTACCGTCGCAGGACATGGTTCTGGGCTTGTACTACGTCACCAAAGGTAAGCGCAGCACGCCCGAAGAGAAAATCGACGGCGAGGATATGATGTTCTACTCCGATGAGGAAGTAGTTATTGCCCTCAACGAAGGAGTTCTGTCGAAGCACGCCTACATCAAGGTCCGCACGCAAATCCGCGACGAGAACGACGACTTGGTTACCAAGATCGTGGAGACCGTAGCCGGCCGCGTGCTGTTCAACCAGATGGTGCCGGCGGAAGTTGGCTTCGTGGATGAGCTGCTGACCAAGAAAAAGCTCCAGCAGATCATTTCGATGGTGTTCAAGCGGACGGGCATGGCCCGCACCGCACAGTTCCTCGACGACATCAAGACGCTGGGCTTCCAGTCGGCTTACAAAGGTGGTCTGTCGATGGGTCTGGGCGACATCCAGATTCCGAAGGAGAAAGATGCGCTGATTCTGCAGGCGCAGAACGACGTGAAGGCCGTGACTCAGAACTACCAGATGGGTCTGATTACCGACAACGAGCGTTACAACCAGGTTATCGATATCTGGACACGTATCAACAACCAAATCACTGAAACCCTCATGGGTCGCCTCGAAAAGGAGAACCAGGGCTTCAACTCGATTTACATGATGATGCACTCCGGTGCCCGGGGCTCGCGGGAGCAGATTCGTCAGCTCGGCGGTATGCGGGGGCTGATGGCCAAGCCGCAGAAGTCGCTTCAGGGCTCGGTCGGTGAGATTATCGAAAACCCGATTCTGTCTAACTTCAAAGAAGGCCTGGACGTAATCGAGTACTTCATCTCGACCCATGGTGCCCGGAAAGGTCTGGCTGACACCGCGCTGAAAACGGCTGATGCCGGCTACCTGACCCGTCGTCTGGTAGACGTATCGCAGGACGTAATCGTGAATGAGCAGGACTGCGGTACCCTCCGCGGTATCGAAACCTTCGCTCTGAAGGACAATGAGGACGTGGTAGAGCCGCTGTCCGAGCGTATCCTGGGCCGCGTCACGGTACACGATATCATCGACCCGCTGACCGACGAGGTTATCCTGGCTTCGGGCGAGGAAATCAAGGAGGACACCACCCGCCGTATTGATGCCACCAGCATTGAGTCGGTGGAAATCCGCTCGGTACTGACCTGCGAAAGCAAGCGTGGTATCTGTGCCAAGTGCTACGGCCGTAACCTGGCTTCGGGCCGCATGGTCCAGAAAGGTGAAGCTGTGGGGGTTATTGCTGCCCAGTCCATTGGGGAGCCCGGTACCCAGCTTACGCTGCGTACCTTCCACGTAGGTGGTACGGCCTCCAACATTGCGGTAGAAGCCAACATCAAAGCCAAGTTTGCTGGTATCGTGGAGTTCGAAGACATCCGGACTGTCGATTCGACCAACGCCGAGGGCGATAAGTCGAGCGTGGTCATGGGGCGTTCGGGCGAAATCCGGATTATCGACAAAGCCACGGGTAAGGTGTTCATCTCGAACCACGTGCCGTACGGCTCTTTCCTGCTGGTTAAGGAAGGTCAGGAAGTGGAGAAGGGCCAGGAACTCAACAACTGGGACCCGTACAACGCCGTTATTCTGGCCGAGTTCGACGGTACCGTTGTCTACGATGCCATCACGGAAGGTGTAACCTACCGGGAAGAATCGGATGAGCAGACGGGTCACCGCGAGAAGGTAATTATGGAAAGCCGCGACAAGGCTCAGAACCCGTCTATCATCATTAAGGCGGGCAAGAAAGATGTCGAGGAAGGCCAGCGGGCCTATAGCATCCCGGTAGGGTCGCACTTGAATGTCGACAACAACGAGAAAATTAAGGCGGGTCACATCCTGGCCAAGATTCCCCGGGCTGTTGGCAAGACACGCGACATTACGGGTGGTCTGCCCCGCGTTACCGAGCTGTTTGAGGCTCGTAACCCATCGAACCCGGCCGTTGTGTCGGAAATCGATGGTGTGGTAACGTACGGTACCGTGAAGCGTGGTAACCGGGAAATCTTCGTCGAGTCAAAAGACGGCGTCAAGAAGAAGTACATGGTGCCGCTGTCGAAGCACATTCTGGTGCAGGACAATGACTTCATCCGGGCCGGTATGCCGCTTTCCGATGGTGCCATCACGCCATCCGACATCCTGAGCATTCAGGGTCCGGGTGCCGTGCAGGAATACCTCGTGAACGAGATTCAGGAAGTGTACCGCTTGCAGGGGGTGAAAATCAACGATAAGCACATCGAGGTGGTAGTTCGCCAGATGATGCAGAAAGTGGTTATCCTCGACGCCGGCGACACGACTTTCCTGGAGCACCAGGTAATCGACAAGATTATCTTCATGGAGGAAAACGATACCATCATCGACATGAAGGTGGTAACGGAAGCCGGTGATTCCAGCATCCTGAAGCCGGGTCAGATCCTGAGTGCCCGCAAGCTGCGGGACGAGAACAGCAGCCTGAAACGTCGTGACCTCCGCCTGGTGGAAGTGCGCGATGCTCAGCCTTCGGTTTCCCGCCCTACGCTGCAAGGCATCACCCAGGCCTCGCTCGGTACGCAGTCGTTTATCTCGGCTGCTTCGTTCCAGGAGACCACCAAGGTTCTGTCGGAAGCTGCCATCCGTGGTAAGGCCGATGAGCTGTTGGGTCTGAAAGAGAACGTAATTGTCGGGCACCTCATTCCGGCCGGTACCGGTCTGCGCGAATACACGCGGCAGATTGTCGGCTCGAAGGATGAGCTCGAAGCTCAGCAAGCGGCTAAAGCGGAGGTTCCGGAAGTGAGCACAAAGCGCGCGTCGCGGGTCGGCAAGCGTGAAGTGGCCGCTGAATAACCGGCGGTAAGCCTGTAATGGAAAAGCCGACCGGAGCCATCCGGTCGGCTTTTCTCTTTTTAGTAGCTTTGATACTTCTCTGAGTTCTCCTTTCTAAAATACGCTCTTCCGATATGAACCAGCCCCAAGACCCCAACGCTCCGCAACCGCAGGACCCGAACGCCATCAACATTGAGCTATCGGAGGAAATTGCCGAAGGCGAATACGCCAACCTGGCCATGATTGCGCACAGCAGCAGCGAGTTCGTCATCGACTTCATTCGCCTGATGCCGGGCCTGCCGAAAGCCAAGGTAAAGGCCCGTATCGTGGTAACGCCCGAGCACGCCAAGCGCCTGCTGTCGGCCCTGGCCGATAACATTGAGCGGTTCGAGCAGACCTTTGGTCCCATCAAGCAGCAGCCCGACTCGCCCAGCTTCCCGATGAACTTCGGCGGCACAATGGGGGAGGCGTAAGCCAAGCTTCTTACAGACCTTACAGAAGGGCCTTGGACGAGACGTCGAAGGCCTTTTTGTGTGCCCTGATTGAAGCTAAGGCCCTAACCGAACGAGTCACCGATAAGAGGTGCCAAGCCCCGGAATCATTCTCTAAAACAAACTATTTCAACTCGTTTGCTATTCTACCCTGACTTTGATACCTTTGCAAGCCTAATTTTTTGGGAGAGAACCCTCCTTGACAAACCATTCCGTAAATGCCTACTATTAACCAATTAGTACGAAAAGGCCGCGAGAAGCTGACGACGAAGTCGAAGTCGCCCGCCCTTGACTCGTGCCCGCAGCGCCGTGGCGTATGCACCCGTGTGTACACCACCACGCCCAAAAAGCCGAACTCGGCTATGCGTAAAGTGGCCCGTGTGCGCCTCACCAACGGCAAAGAGGTTAACGCCTACATCCCGGGTGAAGGTCACAACCTGCAGGAGCACAGCATCGTGCTGATCCGCGGTGGTCGTGTTAAAGACCTTCCCGGCGTACGTTACCACATCATCCGTGGTGCCCTTGACACCGCTGGTGTTGGTGGCCGTACGCAGCGTCGTTCGAAGTATGGTGCCAAGCGTCCGAAGCCCGGCCAGCCAGTGGCAACCGGCAAAGGCGGTAAGCCAGCCCCCGGCAAGAAAAAGTAATTGATACGAGTGGAGTCAGGCCCCGCGTTGGATAGAAAATGGTTCTTATCCCGTAGCTCCTGGTTACCAGCTCACATCTAACCTCATGAGAAAGTCAAAACCAAAGAAGCGCATCCTCCTGCCCGATCCCAAGTTCAAGGAGACGCTGGTAACCCGTTTCGTCAATTACATGATGTATGACGGAAAGAAAAACCTTGCCTACGGCATTTTCTACGACGCCTGCGAAATCGTAGAGCAGCGCACGAAGGAAAACGGCCTGGAAATGTGGCGCAAGGCGCTGAACAACGTGATGCCAACTGTAGAAGTGAAGAGCCGCCGCGTAGGTGGTGCTACCTTCCAGGTGCCGATCGAAGTTCGCCCCGACCGTCGTATTTCGGTGGGTGCTAAGTGGATGATTCAGTACGCCCGTCGTCGTGGGGAGAAAACCATGAAGGACAAGCTGGCTGGCGAAATCATTGCCGCGGCTAAAGGTGAAGGGGCTTCCGTGAAAAAGAAGGACGACACCCACCGCATGGCGGAGGCCAACAAAGCCTTCTCGCACTTCCGTTTCTAACTAGTTGTTGGAGCCTTGGGGTCTTAGGATCTTGGTTTTTTGTTCTGCTGTTTTTCTTCCAGAACGATAACCAAGACCCCAAGACCCCAAGGCTCCAAGACCCCAACAAAAGACATGGCTGTTAATAAAGATCTGCAATACCTCCGGAATATCGGGATTATGGCGCACATCGATGCTGGTAAAACCACCACGTCGGAGCGCATTCTCTACTATACCGGTAAGACCCACAAAATCGGGGAAGTGCACGAAGGTGCCGCCACGATGGACTGGATGGAGCAGGAGCAGGAGCGTGGTATCACCATCACTTCGGCTGCTACCACCACGTTCTGGAACTACCCTACGGACGCCAACGGCGAGCCGACGGCCGACACCAAGCAGTACAAAATCAACCTCATTGACACCCCCGGCCACGTTGACTTCACGGTAGAAGTAGAACGTTCGCTGCGTGTGCTCGATGGTGCCGTGGCTTTGTTCTGCGCCGTATCGGGGGTTGAGCCCCAGTCGGAAACCGTATGGCGTCAGGCTGACAAGTACAAGGTGCCCCGCATCTGCTTCGTCAACAAGATGGACCGTGCCGGGGCCGACTTCTTCAAGGCTGTAGCCGAGATTAAGGATAAGCTAGGCGCTAACCCCGTACCGCTGCAAATTCCAATCGGTGCCGAGGATACCTTCAAAGGTGTTGTCGACCTGCTGACGGGTAAGGCCATCGTATGGGATGATGCAACTCAGGGCAAGGCGTACCACGAAATCCCGGTTCCCGAGGATCTGGTGGAAACCGTTGCCGAGTGGCGTCAGAAGCTGGTAGAAAGCGTTGCCGAGTACGACGACCGTCTGCTGGAGAAATTCTTCGAAGACCCGAACAGCATCACCCGGGAGGAAATGATGGTCGTTATCCGCCAAGCGGTTATCGACATGAAGTTCTCGCCCGTAATGTGCGGCTCAGCCTTCAAAAACAAAGGTGTGCAGTCCATGCTGGACGGTGTAATGGCTTATTTGCCTTCACCGCTCGATATGCCGGCCATCGTTGGTACCGACCCGGACACGGGTGCTGAAGTGATTCGTCACCCCGACAACAGCGAGCCGTTCACCGCCCTGGCGTTCAAGATTGCTACTGACCCCTTCGTTGGTCGTCTGTGCTTCTTCCGCTGCTACAGCGGCGTGCTCGATGCCGGCTCGTACGTGCACAACAACCGCACGAACAAGAAGGAGCGTATTTCGCGCCTGATGCAGATGCACTCCAACAAGCAGAACCCGATTGACAAGATCCAGGCGGGTGACATTGCGGCGGGTGTAGGTTTCAAAGACATCAAAACCGGTGACACGCTGACCGACGAGAAGTCGCGCGTGGTACTGGAGTCGATGAGCTTCCCGGAGCCCGTTATCGGTTACGCCATCGAGCCTAAAACTCAGGCGGACATGGATAAGATGGGTATGGCTATTGCCAAGCTCGTGGAAGAAGATCCTACCCTGGTAGTACAGACGGACCCCGAGACGGGCCAGACCGTACTGAAAGGCATGGGTGAGCTTCACCTTGAAATCATCATCGACCGTATGCGTCGGGAATTCAAGGTTGAAATCAACCAGGGCGCCCCAATGGTAGCCTACAAGGAGGTGCTGACGAAGAAGGTGGAGCACCGCGAAACCTACAAGAAGCAGACCGGTGGTCGGGGTAAATTCGGGGATATCCAGTTCGAGCTGGGCCCGAAAGAAACCGATCCGGAAAAGCCCGGTCTGGAGTTCGTAAACGGCATCACCGGTGGTGTTATCCCGCGCGAATTCATTGCCCCGGTTCAGAAAGGCTTCGAAGAGGCTATGAAGAATGGTCCATTGGCTGGCTTCCCAATCGAAGCCATGCGCGTGCGCCTGTTCTACGGTTCCTATCACGATGTTGACTCGGACGCGCTGTCGTTCGAACTCGCTGCCCGTGGTGGTTTCCGCGAAGCTGGCCGCTTGGCCGGTCCGAAACTGCTTGAGCCCATCATGGCTGTCGAGGTAGTTTCGCCCGACGAGTACACGGGTTCCGTAACCGGTGACCTGAACCGTCGTCGTGGTATCATGAAAGGTTTGGATACCAAAGGTGGTCTGAACGTTATCAAGGCTGACGTTCCGCTGTCGGAGCTGTTCGGCTACGTAACGACGCTGCGTACGATTTCGTCGGGTCGGGCTTCGGCTTCGCTCACGTTCTCGCACTACGACCAGGTACCGCAAAACCTTGCCGAAGGCATCATCGCCAAGCAGAAGGGTAACTCCATTCGCTAACCCGCTTTCACTCAACATCACATGAATCAGAAAATTCGCATCAAACTCAAATCCTACGACCACAACCTGGTGGACAAATCGTCGGAGAAGATTGTGAAGGCGGTGAAGGCTACGGGCGCTATCGTTAGCGGTCCTATTCCATTGCCGACCGTCAAGGAGAAATTCACCGTGCTTCGTTCGCCCCACGTGAACAAGAAGGCCCGGGAGCAATTCCAGCTCTGCACCTACAAGCGTCTCGTGGACATCTACTCGACTTCGTCGAAGACCGTAGATGCCCTGATGAAGCTGGAGCTGCCCAGCGGCGTTGACGTAGAAATCAAAGTCTGAGGACCGGTTTCCACCGGTAATTAGGATAAGCACCCCATCGGTTTTCGGACCGGTGGGGTGTTTTTCTGGCTATCCTTGCCAACTTAGCGTTCCACTTATCCCCTTTGAATGGCCTCCCCTCTGGCTGCTACCTTCACTACTCCCCGGCTTCACTATGCCGCGACGCTATTCTGCGCCCTTATCATCGTGGGCCTTTTCGTAGCCCATTACTTCCGGATTCTGCCCAGCATCGGCATCGTTGGCCTAAGCCTGACGGCCATAGTATATGCGGTGGTATATAAGCAAGCGGCCAACCAGCAGCAGTGGCCGGTCTTCGGCGCATTGATGGTCATCTATGTCATTCACTTGCTAAGTGGCCTGACGACGGATCCAGCTAACCTGGGGGAATACAGACGGGACGTGGTATTGCAGCTGCCGTTTCTGCTGCTGCCACTCACCTTCTGGGTTCTGCCCGCTTTGCCGGCCAGCAAGCTGCGGAATCTGTGGCTGCTGTTTATCGGCTGCGTAGTAGTCTCTGCCCTGATCAGTACTGGCTACTATCTGCTGCATATGGCGGTAATCAACGAAATCTACCTGCACTCGAAGATTATGCCCACTGAGCCCGACCATATCCGGTTCAGTCTGATGGTAACGCTGGCCGTAGCCGCCGGGGTGGTTCTCTGGTACTGGGGCAATATGTCCGTCAGGTGGCGCACTGCTTTAATCGCGGCAGTTTTATATCTGGTGCTGTTCCAGCATATGCTGGCCGTGCGGAGTGGACTGGTCACGCTGTACGCGGTAGGAGGGGTATTTTTTCTGTGGCTGATATTCTTGGCGAAGCAGTACCGCCAGGCCCTGTACCTAGCGGGTTGTCTGGCACTGTTGCCGGCGGTCAGCTACCTCGCTTTTCCGACTTTTCAGAACAAGTTCACTAATACCAAGGAGGACCTGGGAAAGGTCAATGACACCAAGGCGGCCAACAGCTACTCGTTAGTAGCGCGGGTGTACTCCTATAAAGCCGCTTGGGAAATCATCAAGCAGAACCCGACAGTAGGAGTGGGCAAGGCCGATATGGAGGATGAAATGGCGGAGCAGTTCCGCCAGAACTATCCCAGCATTGAACGAAGCTCCTATCTGCTGCCCCATAATCAGCTTATCTATGATTTGGTAGCTTTTGGCTTTCTGGGGACGCTGCTGTTTATTGTTTGCTTCTACTATCCGGCACTTTGGTCCTGGCCGCGGTTTGCGCCGCTGCTGGTAGCGCAGTACACACTGGTGACACTTTCCTTCCTGGTAGAGTACACGCTGGAGACTCAGATCGGCCTGACGTTTTCCCTGTTTTTCCTGCTGTTGGCGCTGAATGGCCTGTTGCCGGCGACCCGGCCGGAAAAGGAGTGGCGGCCGGCCTAGTGAGATTGGGTGATGCTTAATATTGCACTATTTGTAACCCAGTCCGTTCTCCCGGTTGAGTTCAGAAAGGCTGCTGTTTTCCCCCTCATTAGCGTCACCGGAGCCAAAGGGCTTGAGGCACAGGAAACAGCCCGTTCCGGAAGCCAACTACGTGACCCTGAAAATATTTCAGAGCCGGGTTAGATTTCTGTCCTATATTTTTCTAGCTTTGCACTCCCATTGCGAAAACGTCATTTGGGCGTTTTCTTTTTGCGTCTTTCATAAAACATAACAGAATGCCTGGCATCATCGGTAAAAAAATCGGTATGACAAGCCTCTTCACTCCGGACGGGAAAAACATTCCCTGCACGCTCATCGAGGCGGGTCCGTGCGTAGTGACGCAGGTTAAGACAGTCGCGAATGACGGTTACACCGCCATTCAGATCGGCTACGGCGAGAAAAAAGTGAAGAACACGACCAAAGCTTTGGCTGGTCACTTCGCTAAAGCCGGTACCACCCCCAAAAGAAAGCTGGTTGAATTCCGCCTCGACGCCGAATCAACGTACGCTGCTGGTTCTACTATCGACGCGACTCTCTTCGAAGAAGGTGAGTTTATTGACGTTGTAGGTACCTCAAAAGGCAAAGGTTTCCAGGGTGTAGTGAAACGCTACAACTTCGCAGGTGTTGGTGGCCAGACCCACGGTCAGCATAACCGTCTGCGTCACCCTGGTTCCATCGGTGCCTGCTCGTGGCCGTCGCGCGTATTCAAAGGAATGCGTATGGCTGGCCGCATGGGCGGTGACCGGGTAAAAGTGCAGAACCTGAAGGTGATGCGCGTGGTAGCCGACAAGAACCTGATCCTCGTGAGCGGTTCTATTCCCGGTGCCAAGAATTCTTACGTGGTACTCGAGAAATAGACGATTACGATGGAACTCGCAGTATTTAACATCAAAGGTGAGGACACCGGCCGCAAGGTTACCCTGTCTGACGCCATTTTCGGCCTCGAGCCGAACGAGCACGTGATGTACCTCGACGTGAAGCAGTACTTGGCCAACCAGCGCCAGGGTACGCACAAGTCGAAGCAGCGCAACGAGGTGCACGGCACCACGAAAAAGCTCAAGAAGCAAAAAGGTACGGGCGGTGCCCGCGCCGGCAGCATGAAGTCACCGGTATTCATTGGTGGTGGCCGTGTATTCGGTCCCGAGCCCCGTGACTACGGCTTCAAGCTCAACAAAAAGACCAAACGTCTGGCTCGTCTGTCCGCTCTGTCGGTACTGGCCCAGGATGGCAAAATTGCTCTGGTAGAGAACATCACCATGAGCGCTCCTAAAACGAAAGATTTCCTCTCGATCCTGTCGGGTCTGAAGCTGGACAACGGCAAGAAAACCTTGCTCGTGACCGGTGAAGTCGACAAGAACGTGGTGCTGTCGGTTCGGAACATTCAGAAAGTGACCGTGGCTACGCCCGTTGCTCTGAACACGCACGATCTGCTCAACACGGACACGCTGTTGCTGTCGGAAGATGGCCTGAAGTCGCTGGAACAACTCTACACCACTGCTGAGTAATGAGCACGCTGAAGAAACCCATCGTGACCGAAAAGGCCACCGCCCTGAACGAAAAAGGCCAGTACTCTTTCGCAGTAGAGCGTACCGCCAACAAGGTTCAGATCAAAAAAGAAATCGAGGCGCTGTATGGCGTGACGGTAACGGGCATTAGCACGATCCGCACCATTGGCAAATTGAAGTCGAAGTCCACCAAGGGCGGCTCCGTAACCGGTCGTCGTCCGCACGGGAAAAAGGCAATTGTAACTGTGAAGGAAGGCGACGTAATCGACTTCTATAACGGTATCTAGGGTCGGGAAACCGACGAAACGCGCATTTTAAACTAAAATGGCACTCAAAAAACTAAGACCAACATCACCGGGTCAGCGCTTCCGCATCGCCCCGGCCTTCGACGAGATTACGACGTCGAAGCCGGAGAAGTCGCTGTTGGCACCCATGGAAAAATCCGGTGGCCGCAACAACGCGGGTAAAATGACCAACCGCTACATCGGCGGTGGTCACAAGCAGAAGTATCGTGTTATCGACTTCAAGCGTGATAAAGCCGGGGTTCCGGCCACGGTGAAGACGATCGAATACGATCCAAACCGCACGGCGCGTATCGCGCTGCTGTTCTACGCCGATGGCGAAAAGCGCTATATCATTGCGCCCGCTGGCCTGGCTGTAGATTCAGTAGTCGTATCGGGTCCCGGTGTTGCTCCCGAAGTTGGAAACGCCCTCACGCTGCGTGAAATCCCCCTGGGTACCATCCTGCACAACATCGAGCTCATGCCCGGTAATGGTGCAGCCATGGCTCGCTCGGCTGGCACGTATGCTCAGCTGGTAGCCCGCGAAGAGAAATACGCCACCCTGAAATTGCCTTCCGGCGAGATGCGCATGGTCCTCGTGACCTGCATGGCGACGGTCGGCACCGTTTCGAATGGTGACCACATGAACGTTCGGATGGGCAAAGCCGGTCGGAACCGTTGGATGGGTCGTCGTCCGCGCGTTCGTGGTGTGGCTATGAACCCAGTCGATCACCCAATGGGTGGTGGCGAAGGCAAGTCGTCGGGTGGTCACCCCCGCAGCCGTAACGGTATCTTCTCGAAAGGTCAGAAGACCCGGAACAAGAACAAGTACTCCGAACAGCTCATCGTTAACCGTAAAGGCAAGAGATAATCAATGGCACGTTCACTAAAAAAAGGGCCGTACATTGACTTTCGGCTCGAGAAGAAAGTAGTAGCGATGGAAGGTTCCGGCAAAAAGTCGGTTATCAAAACCTGGTCGCGCCGCTCCATGATTTCCCCGGATTTCGTGACGCACACTTTCGCGGTTCACAACGGTAATAAGTTCATCCCGGTTTTCGTCACGGAAAACATGGTAGGCCACAAGCTCGGTGAGTTTGCTCCTACCCGCAACTTCCGCGGCCACGTAGCCAAGAAAGATAAAGGCAAGCGCTAAGATGGAAGCAAGAGCTAAACTCAATAACGTGCCTACCTCGCCGCGCAAGATGCGGCTGGTAGCCAACATGGTTCGCGGTCAGAAAGTGACCCGCGCCCTGGGCTTGCTGAAATTCGAAGCTAACTCGGGTGCTGAGCGGATCGAAAAACTGCTCCTGTCGGCTTTGGCCAACTGGCAGCAGAAAAACGAAGACGAGCGCATCGAGGATGCTAATCTCTACATCAAGGAGATTTTCGTCGACGAAGGCCGTCAGCTGAAGCGTTTGCGCCCCGCCCCTCAGGGGCGTGGTCACCGCATCCGCAAGCGTTCCAACCACGTGACGCTGGTGATTGACTCGAAAGTAGAACCACTGGGCAGCAAGGCTGCCGCCCAGCAGGCTGCTGAGACGAAAGGCACCGAGGCTAACGCTGAAGGAAAAGCTAAGACTACCCGTCGCAGCTCGGCTAAGAAATCAACTGAAACGAAGGCAGAAGCCACCGCATAGCACTATGGGACAGAAAGTAAATCCGGTTGGCTTCCGCTTGGGCGTCATCAAAGGATGGGACTCGAACTGGTACGGCGGCAAGGACTTTGCCGACAAGCTGGTTGAGGACGAAAAAATCCGCAAATACATCATGGCTCGGATTCCGAAAGGTGGCATCAGCCGCATCGTAATCGAGCGTACGCTGAAGCGCATCACCATCACCATCAACACCGCTCGTCCGGGCGTGGTTATCGGTAAGGGCGGCGCCGAGGTGGATAAGATCAAAGACGAGCTAAAGCAGATCACCAGCAAGGACGTTCAGATCAATATCTTCGAAATCAAGCGTCCGGAGCTTGACGCGAAACTGGTAGGTGAGAGCATTGCTCAGCAGCTCCAGGCTCGTATCTCCTTCCGTCGGGCGATGAAAATGTCGATCCAGGCCGCCATTCGGGTTGGCGCTGAAGGCATCAAAATCCAGTGTGGTGGTCGTTTGGGTGGCGCAGAAATTGCCCGCTCCGAGCAGTACAAAGAGGGCCGCACTCCGCTGCACACTCTGCGTGCTGACATCGACTACGCTCTGTCGGAAGCCCAGACGGTATATGGCAAGATCGGCATCAAGGTGTGGATCATGCGCGGTGAGGTATTCGGCAAGCCCGACCTCTCGCCGAACCAGGTACCGGCTAACCAAGGTAACGACACCCGCGGCGGCAACGACCGTGGCCCACGTGGCGCCGGTGGCGACCGTGGTGGTGACCGTGGCCCGCGTCGTAATGACCGGGGCGGCGATAACCGTGGTGGTGGTGCCGGTGGTGACCGTGGCGGCAACGCCGGCGGTGCCGGGGCTCCCCGTCGCAGTGGCGGTCCGGGTGCTGGTCCAAATCGCGGTGGTGGTGCCGGTACCGGTGCTCCCCGTCGTTAGTCTTTCTCTCTTCTCGAATCCTTTTTTTCGATAACTCATGTTACAGCCGAAAAGAACCAAGTATCGGAAGATGCAGAAGGGTCGCGTGACTGGCCTGGCCTACAAGGGCTCCACCATCGACTTCGGTTCGTTCGCCATCAAGTCGCTGGAGGTTGCCTGGATTACGGCCCGCCAGATTGAAGCTGCCCGTATCGCCATGACTCGTGCTATGAAGCGCGAAGGTCAAGTGTGGATCCGCATTTTCCCCGACAAACCAATCACCAAGAAGCCAGCCGAAGTGCGGATGGGTAAGGGTAAGGGTTCCCCAGAGTATTGGGTAGCCTGCGTGAAGCCCGGCACCATCATGTTCGAATCGGACGGCGTTACGTTGGAAGTAGCTCAGGAGTCGCTGCGTCTGGCTGCTCAGAAGCTACCCGTGAAGACCAAGTTCGTTGTTCGTCGCGATTACGAAGAGAGCAATTAAGATGAAGCAAGCTGAAATTAAAGGTCTTTCGCTCGAGGAGCTGAAAGCCCAAGTCAAGACCGAACAGACCAGCGGTCAGGCTTTGCGCTTTGCGCACGCCATTTCCCCGCTGGAGAATCCGATTCGCCTGAAGCATAGCCGCAAGAACGTTGCTCGTCTTAAGACTGAGCTGACCCGTCGCGAAAACGAGCAGGCTAACCAAACTGCTAACTAACGATGGCAACCAACGAAGAAACCAAGGCAACGGCCGCTACGGAAGAGCGGAACCTGCGCAAAGAAATCGTCGGCCGGGTGACTAGCTCCAAAATGGACAAGTCTATCACGGTGATGGTGGAAAGCAAAATGAAACACCCGATCTACGGCAAGTTCGTTACGAAGTCGACCAAATTCATGGCCCACGACGAGAACAACGAATGCGGCGAAGGCGATACGGTCCGCATTATGTCGACCCGTCCGCTGAGCAAGAGCAAGCGCTGGAGACTGGTAGAAATCGTAGAACGCGCCAAGTAAGATGATACAGCAAGAATCCCGTCTGACCGTCGCTGATAACAGCGGCGCCAAAGAAGTTCTCTGCATCCGTGTCCTCGGTGGCACGGGCAAGAAATACGCCAGCGTAGGCGACAAGATCGTGGTTTCGATCAAGTCGGCTATTCCTTCGGGCAACGCCAAGAAAGGCACTGTATCGAAGGCGGTAGTAGTTCGCACGAAGAAGGAAGTACGCCGCAAAGACGGTTCGTACATCCGCTTCGACGACAATGCTGCTGTTCTGCTCAACAATAACGACGAGCCCCGCGGTACCCGCATCTTCGGCCCGGTTGCCCGCGAACTCCGCGAGCGTCAGTTCATGAAGATCGTTTCGTTGGCTCCTGAAGTTCTCTAAGCAATGGCAACGAAAACGAAAGCACAGAAGCCCGTAAAACTGCACGTCAAGACTGGTGACACCGTGAAGGTGATTGCCGGCGACGAGCGCGGCAAGACCGGTGTCATCAAGTCGGTGAACCGTACGACCCAGCGCGTCATCGTGGACGGCCTGAACCTGGTGACCAAGCACAACAAACCCAGTGCTAAGAACCCGCAAGGGGGCATCACCAAGATCGAGGCTGGCATCCACGTCAGCAACGTGAAGGCCGTTGATTCGACTAACGCCTAATCTGTTACGACAATGGCTCGACTCAAAGAGATTTATAAGAAAGACGTAGTACCGGCGCTCCAGGAGAAATTCCAGTTCAAGAGCATCATGCAGGTACCGCGCATCACCAAGATCTGCATCAACCGCGGTATCGGTGCGGCCGTAGCCGACAAGAAGCTGGTCGACAATGGCGTGGACGAACTGACGACCATCACTGGTCAGCGGGCCGTTGCGACCATCGCCAAGCGTTCGGTATCGAACTTCAAACTGCGCGAGGGCATGCCAATCGGCGCCCGCGTAACGCTGCGTGGTGAGCAGATGTACGAATTCATGGACCGTCTGCTGACGGTAGCGCTTCCCCGCGTTCGTGACTTCAAAGGCATCAACGACAAAGGCTTCGATGGCCGGGGTAACTATACCCTGGGCATCAAAGAGCAAATCATCTTCCCCGAAATTTCGATCGACAAGATCAAGTCAATCTCGGGTATGGATATTACCTTCGTAACGACGGCCGAAAACGACGAGCAGAGCTACGAGCTCCTCAAAGCTTTCGGAATGCCGTTCGCTAACGCCAAGAAAGAAAACAATGGCTAAGGAATCCGCAAAAGCAAGAGCGCGCAAGCGCATCGCTACGGTTGCTCGTTATGCTGAGAAGCGTAAAGCTTTGAAAGCTGCCGGCGACTACGAAGGTCTGGACAAGCTCCCCAAGGATGCTTCGCCCGTACGCCTCCACAACCGGGATATGATCGACGGTCGTCCTCGTGGATACATGCGCAAGTTCGGCATCAGCCGGGTGCGTTTCCGCGAAATGGCACTGGCCGGTAAAATCCCCGGGGTCACGAAGTCGAGCTGGTAATCCAGCTTCAGTTGTCGGAGTAGCTCAGCTACGTAAGATAACGCCACTTGGCAGGTTGCCGAGAGAAACCATTGGCCGAGCCTCAATAAGTCGAGCCAAGAAGTCTTAACCGAAAATTTCGCTGCCGCTTTTTCGCGGGGGCGAAATTTTCTTATCTTTGCGCTCCGTTAAAACGAGTGCTCTTCAAAACCGAATGAATACAGATCCAATTGCCGACTTCCTGACCCGGGTGCGCAATGCCATCAAGGCAAACCACCGGGTAGTGGAGATTCCGGCCAGCAACATCAAAAAGGAAATCACGAAAGTGCTTTACCACAAGGGCTACATCCAGTCCTATCGTTTTGATGACTCATCGGTACAAGGCACGATTAAAATCGCGCTGAAGTACAATCCTACGACCAAGGTTCCGGCCATCACCAAGCTTGAGCGGATCAGCTCGCCTGGTCTGCGCACGTATGCCCACGTAGAAAACATGCCCCGCGTACTGAGCGGCCTGGGTATTGCCATCCTGTCGACGTCGAAAGGCGTGATGACAGAGAAGGAAGCCAAAGCCCAGAACGTTGGTGGCGAAGTATTGTGCTACGTTTACTAATCGAGAAAGAACCAGACTATGTCACGCATTGGTAAACTCCCGATCAGCCTGCCCACGGGCGTAGAGGTTGAAGTAAGCAAGGACAACACGGTAACGGTAAAGGGCCCGAAAGGCACCTTGACCACGCCCGTTGACCGCGACATTATCCTCACCAACGCCGACGGCCAGTTGGTAGTGGAGCGTCCGACCGAGCAGAAGCGCCACAAGGCGATGCACGGCCTGTACCGCTCGCTGCTCAACAACATGGTTGTGGGTGTCAGCAACGGCTACGAGAACAAGCTGGAGCTGGTAGGTGTAGGTTACAAAGCTGTAATGGCCGGCACCACGCTGGAATTGTCGCTGGGTTTCTCGCACAACATCTTCCTGGCGCTGCCGAAGGAAGTAACGGCTACCGCTCTCACCGAGAAAGGTAAAAACCCGATTGTTACCTTGAACAGCATTGATAAGCAATTGCTGGGTCAGGTAGCTGCTAAGATTCGTTCCCTGCGCAAAGTCGAGCCTTACAAAGGCAAAGGCGTACGCTTTGTGGGCGAGCAAATTCGTCGCAAGGCTGGTAAAACAGCTTCGAAATAATTTCGCATCATGGCTTTCGATAAAGCAACTAGAAGAAAACGGATCCAGCGCATCATCCGCACCAAGGTGGCTGGCACGTCCGAGCGCCCTCGTCTGTCGGTGTTTCGCAGCAATACGGGCATCTACGCCCAGATTATTGACGACACTACCGGCAACACCCTGGCGTCTGCTTCCTCGAAGCACGTATCGGTGGAAGGGGGCAACGGAGTCGCCCTCGCTGCCGCAGTCGGCAAAGAACTTGCTGCCCGTGCTACAGGAAAAGGAATTTCGAAAGTGGTATTTGACCGTTCCGGTTACCTCTACCACGGCCGCGTAAAATCATTGGCAGAAGGAGCCCGCGAAGGCGGCCTCAATTTCTAAGGCATCATGGCAGAACTCAACAACAATCCCCGTGGTGGTGGCAATGAGCGGGGCGGCAATGACCGTCGCGGCGCTGGCAACGACCGTCGTGGTAACAATAACGAGCAGTCCCGCACCGGCGATTCTGATCTGAAGGAAAAGGTTGTCGCTATCAACCGCGTCGCCAAAGTAGTGAAAGGCGGTCGTCGCTTCAGCTTCTCGGCCATCGTAGTGGTAGGTGACGGCAATGGCACCGTAGGCTACGGCCTCGGCAAAGCCAACGAAGTAACCGACGCCATTGCCAAAGGCATTGACGATGCTAAAAAGAACCTGGTGAAAGTGCCGCTGTATAAGCACACCGTTCCCCACGTGATGGAAGGCAAATACTCGGGTGGCTTCGTACTCGTACAGCCGGCAGCAGCTGGTACCGGCGTAATTGCCGGTGGTGCTATGCGCGCCGTGTTCGAGAGTGCCGGCATTAAGGACGTGTTGGCTAAGTCGAAAGGTTCTTCCAATCCGCACAACGTGGTGAAGGCTACGTTCGATGCTCTCCTCAAGATGCGCGACCCGATGCAGATTGCACAGGCTCGTGGCATCACCCTCGCCCAAGTTTTTAACGGCTAAGTAGAGATGGCGCAGATCCACATCAAACTCGTAAAAAGCGTAATTGACCGCCCTGAGCGTCAAAAGCGTACCGTCAAGGCCCTGGGCCTGGGCAAAATGGGCAGCACTTCCGAAAAAGAACTCAACCCGCAGATTGCTGGGATGGTTGCGGCAGTACAGCACCTGGTAGAAGTAACTGAACTCTAGGACGTACCTCGATATGAATCTCAGCAATCTCATGCCCGCCACGGGTTCAACGCGCAACAACAAGCGTCTTGGTCGTGGTACGGGTTCCGGCCGCGGCGGCACGTCGACGCGTGGTCACAAAGGTCAAAAGTCGCGTTCGGGCTATTCCAAGAAGTCCGGCTTCGAAGGTGGCCAGATGCCCCTGCAGCGCCGGGTTCCGAAGTTCGGCTTCAAGAACATCAACCGCATTGAGTACAAAGGGGTAAACCTCGATGTATTGCAGGGTCTGAACGAGCAGCATGGTGCTACCACCATGGATGCCGCTTTCTTCGTGTCCAGCGGTCTGGCGTCGAAAAACGCTAAGATCAAGGTTTTGGGTCGCGGTGAAATCACCCAGGCTCTGGAAGTACATGCCCACGCCTTCTCGAAATCAGCGGTTGAAGCTATCGAGAAAGCCGGTGGTAAAGCAGTGACGCTTTAAGCCTACCTGGCAATGAACAAGTTTATCACCACGATAAAGAACATTTGGGATATTCAGGATCTGCGGGCGCGGATCCTGAATACGCTTTTTTTCATTGCCATCTATCGGCTGGGTTCCTTCGTGGTACTGCCCGGCGTCGACCCGACCCGGTTGAAGCAGGGCGCGGAAGGCCTGTTCGGTATTCTGGATACGCTGCTTGGCGGCGCTTTCAGCAATGCCTCGATTTTCGCCCTGGGCATCATGCCCTACATTTCGGCGTCTATCGTGCTGCAGCTGCTGACGATTGCCGTGCCTTACTTCCAGAAACTCCAGAAAGAAGGCGAATCAGGTCGTAAGAAGATCAATCAGTACACCCGCATTCTGACCATTCCTATTGTGATGGCGCAGTCGGTTGGCTTCATTGCCACCATCAATGCGGATGCCATTATCAGTCCCGGTACGTTTTTCACCATCTCCACGATGTTGATCATCACTGCCGGCACGCTGTTTTGCATGTGGCTGGGCGAAAAGATTACGGATAAAGGTATCGGCAACGGTATCTCGATGATCATCATGATCGGGATTGTATCCCGCCTTCCTGGTGCCATCATTGGTGAAGCAGCGGCCAAAGGCATGCGCGGTTCGCTGATTTTCCTGATCGAAGCGGTAGTGCTGTTCCTGGTGGTTATGGCGGTCATCGTCCTGACCCAGGCTGTACGTCGCATTCCGGTACAGTACGCCAAGCAGGTCGGGGGCACTACGCAACTGAACGCGCAGCGCCAGTTTATTCCCCTCAAGGTGAATGCTGCCGGGGTAATGCCGATCATCTTTGCTCAGTCGCTGATGTTCGTTCCCGCTATCCTGGCTTCGGTCTGGCAGGCGGATAGTGAAACGGCCAGCTACATCGGCCAGAAGTTCTCCGACTATACTTCGTGGCAGTACAACTTGGTTTTCGCCACGCTGATCATTGTCTTCACTTACTTCTACACGGCTATCAGTGTCAATCCTAATCAGATTGCTGATGACCTGAAGCGGAGTGGTGGTTTCGTACCGGGCGTGAAGCCCGGCCGCGATACCTCGGAGCACATGGACGAGATTCTGACCCGCATTACTTTGCCCGGGGCTATTGCCCTGGCGCTGATTGCCATCTTCCCGGCCTTCGCGCTGCTGGCTGGCGTGACGCGTCCGTTCTCGGCTTTCTATGGTGGTACTTCGCTGATCATCATGGTTGGGGTAGTATTGGATACCTTGAATCAGGTAGAGAGCTACCTGTTGATGCGTCACTACGACGGCATGATGAAAACCGGCAAGATGCGCGGCCGCACGCCTCAGGACGTGGCGCTGGCTTCCTGATTCGGTCATGATCGTTTACAAGACCGAAGAAGAAATAGAACTCATCCGGGCCAGCGCGAAGGTGCTGGCTCAAGCCCACGGAGAAGTGGCGGGCATGATCCGGGAGGGCGTCACCACGCGGCAACTGGACCGTCGCGCGGAGGAGTTCATCCGGGATAATGGCGGCCAACCATCCTTCAAAGGCTACAATGGTTTCGAATACAGCCTCTGCATCTCGCCCAACTCGGTCGTGGTGCACGGTTTTCCAAGTGACGAACCGCTGAAGAGCGGCGACATTGTTTCGGTAGACTGCGGCGTACTTCTTAACGGTTATCATTCGGATAGCGCTTACACTTACCCAATCGGGGAGGTGGCACCGGAGGTGCTCAAATTACTGGCTGACACCAAGCAGTCGCTGTATCTCGGTATCGAGGCGGCGGTGGCTGGTAACCGTATCGGCGACATCGGCTATGCCATCCAGAACTTCGTCGAGAAGAAAGGCTATGGCGTGGTGCGGGAGCTGGTCGGGCACGGGCTGGGCAAGAAGCTACACGAAGCACCCGAAGTACCCAACTACGGCAAGCGTGGGGCGGGTACCAAGCTGCAGGAAGGCTTAGTCATTGCCATCGAACCTATGATCAACTTAGGAACGAAGAGCGTGGTGCAGGAAAAGGATGGCTGGACCATCCGGACCAAGGACCGCAAACCCTCGGCGCACTTTGAGCACACCGTGGTAATAAGAAAAGATAAGGCGGAAATTCTGACCTCCTTCGACTACATAGAAAAAGCCTTACAGTAGCCTTATGGCCAAACAATCCTCCATTGAGCAGGACGGAGTAATTCTCGAAGCACTTTCTAACGCAATGTTCCGCGTGGAATTGGAAAATGGGCACACCCTGGTGGCGCACATCTCCGGGAAAATGCGGATGCACTACATCAAGATCCTGCCGGGAGATAAGGTGAAGCTGGAAATGTCGCCCTACGACTTGTCGAAAGGCCGCATTGTTTACCGTTACAAGTAAGGGTCTTGGTTGACGTTCAGATAACCAGACCGCCATTTGACTTCGGTTTCCTAGCACAGACCTCAAGTTCCTAAGTCTCTCAGATTCCATTTCCATGAAAGTCAAAACCTCGGTCAAAAAGCGCAGCGTTGACTGTAAGCTGGTTCGCCGCAACGGCAAACTCTACGTCATCAACAAAAAGAACCCACGCTTCAAACAGCGTCAGGGTTAAGCACCAGACTTTTTAATAAAGCACATGGCTCGTATTGCAGGGGTAGACATCCCAGACAACAAGCGCGGTGAAATCGCGCTGACGTACATTTTCGGCATCGGCCGTCCATCCGCACAACGCATCCTGACCAAGGCCGGTATCGACCTGAGCAAGAAAGTGAAGGACTGGACGGAAGCGGAAGCCGGCGAAATTCGTAGCATCATTGCCGCGGAAGTGAAGACCGAAGGTGTTCTGCGCTCGGAAGTGCAGCTCAACATCAAGCGTCTCATGGACATCGGCTGCTACCGCGGCTTGCGTCACCGGAAGGGTCTACCAGTTCGTGGGCAGCGCACCAAGAACAACTCCCGTACCCGCAAGGGCAAGCGGAAGACCGTTGCGAACAAGAAGAAAGCTACTAAATAAACTGTAGCGGGAATCGGCCTTTGGTAATTAAGAATTAAGAATTAAAAATTAAGAATGCGGCTGACCGGCTAGTTCATAGTTCATGATTCATAATTCTTAATTGCGCGAAGCGCCAACACCTTCCGCATTTTTTGCGATAACCAGATGGCACAAAAAAGAAAAGACAAAGCCAAAAAGCGCGTTGTCGTTGTTGAGGCAGTAGGCCAGATTCACATCAAGGCTTCGTTCAACAACATTATCATCTCCATTACCAACAACAACGGCCAGGTTATTTCCTGGGCCTCTGCTGGTAAGATGGGTTTCAAAGGCTCCAAAAAGAACACTCCCTACGCGGCCCAGATGGCGGCTACGGATTGCGCCAAAGTCGCCCATGACCTGGGTCTGCGCAAAGCCGAAGTGTTCGTGAAGGGTCCGGGCGCTGGCCGGGAGTCAGCCATCCGTACGCTCCAGAATGTGGGCATTGAGGTAACTACCATCCGCGACGTGACCCCGCTGCCGCACAACGGCTGCCGTCCACCTAAGCGTCGTCGCGTCTGATATACTGAACTGGTCAGCCTTCGCGCTGACCACCCGTGTCGGGTTTCTGATGCGCCTTCTTTACCCAAGGCTCGTCTGAGAAGCCCGACACGCGCGGTTCAACCCCTCCAAAACTCAACATCCCCGAAATGGCACGTTATACCGGTCCCAAATCCAAGATTGCTCGTCGCTTCGCAGAGCCGATCTTCGGTCCGAGCAAAGCGCTCAACAAAAAGAACTATCCTCCAGGCCAGCACGGCCGCGGCCGTCGCAAGAAGCAGAGCGAATACGCGGTGCAGCTGATGGAGAAGCAGAAGGTGAAGTACATGTACGGCATCCTGGAAAAGCAATTCGAAAACCTTTTCCACAAGGCGGCTGCGCTGCCGGGTATCACGGGTGAAAATCTGCTGGCCCTGCTCGAGTCGCGCCTCGACAACACGGTATACCGTTTGGGCATTGCCCCAACCCGCCGTGCTGCCCGTCAGCTGGTGCTGCACCGTCACATCACGGTGAACGGCGACGTAGTAAACATCTCTTCGGTTAAGCTCCGGGCTGGCGACATTGTCGCGGTTCGGGAGAAGTCGAAGTCGCTGGAAGCTATTACGACGAGCCTTTCTTCCCGCAATGCCCGCGCTTTCTCGTGGCTGGAGTGGGACGGCAAGGAGATGGTAGGCAAGTTCCTCAACGCCCCTGCCCGCGACCTGATTCCGGAGAAAATCACGGAGCAGCTCATCGTCGAGCTTTACTCGAAGTAATCCTAAGGACCCGGCTGCGGCCGGGCCCTTTTTCTTCGATTTTTTCCCTGTTGTAATTTTAAAGCCCCACTTATGTCAATCTTAGCTTTTCAAATGCCGGAGAAAGTTGTGATGGAGAAATCCGACGACTTCTACGGAACGTTTGAATTTAAACCGCTGGAGAAAGGCTACGGCGTCACGATCGGCAACGCACTGCGCCGTATCCTGCTGTCGTCGCTGGAGGGCTACGCCATTACGTCGGTTCGGACGGCCAGCGTGCTGCACGAGTTCATGACCATCGAAGGCGTGATTGAGGACATGTCCGAAATCATCCTGAACCTGAAGCAGGTTCGCTTCAAGAAGGTCAGCGACGCAATTGAGGATAAAATCACGGTCCGCATCAAGGGCCAGGATTCGTTCTCGGCGGGCGACATCAACAAGTTCACCAACGGTTTCGAGGTCCTGAATACGGATCTGGTTATCTGCCACATCGACCCGAGCGTAGAGCTGGAGTTTGAATTTACGGTGCAGAAAGGCCGCGGCTACGTTCCTGCCGAAGAAAACCGCCCTGCCGACCAGGTGTTCGGGCAAATTGCCATCGATGCCATCTTCACGCCTATCAAGAACGTGAAGTACAGCATTGAGAACACCCGCGTAGAGCAAAAGACCGACTACGAGAAGCTGCTCATCGAGATTCAGACGGATGGTTCGATCCACCCCGAAGAGGCGCTGAAAGGCGCGGCTAATATTCTGATTCAACACTTCATGCTGTTCTCGGACAACACGATGACCTTCGAAACGGCCAAAGCCGAGGAAGAGGAAACCGTAGACGAAGAGACGCTGCACATGCGCAAAGTTCTGAAGACGCCGCTGGCGGATATGGACCTGAGCGTACGCGCTTACAACTGCCTCAAGGCCGCCGACATCAAATCGCTCGGTGACCTGGTGCAGCTGGATATGAGCGACATGATGAAGTTCCGCAACTTCGGCAAGAAGTCGCTGACGGAGCTGGAGAACCTCGTGGAGGAAAAAGGTCTGACCTTCGGGATGGATCTGGGCAAGTACAAGCTCGACGAAGAATAGAGGTTTAATGTGGGTGAATGTGCTAATGTGGCAATGTGCTGACGTGTTAATTTATTGAGTTGGGTAGCCGTTTTGGTCATCTCACCCAATTTAACTGACGCTTCGCTCATCAACCCATTAGCACATTTTCACATCAGCACATTTTCATTTTAACACATTACCTAACCAATGGGCCCCGAGGGGCAGTGGTTCTAATGAGGTGGCTACCTAATTCAGCCGCCCGCCGTGGCCACGCCCGCAAGCCCATACATCCGCTTTTTTAAGCAAGTACCATGAGACACGGTAAAAAAATCAACCACCTGGGCCGGACGGCTTCGCACCGTAACGCCATGCTTTCGAACATGGCTTCGTCGCTGATTGTGCACAAGCGCATTTCAACGACCCTGGCGAAAGCCAAAGCCCTGCGTAAGTTCGTCGAGCCCCTGCTGACCAAAGCCAAGAGCGATACTACGCACTCACGTCGTACCGTTTTCGCCACCCTGCAGAACAAAGAGTCCATCAAGGAGCTGTTTGATTCGGTAGCCGGCAAAATTGCGGACCGTCCCGGTGGATACACCCGCATCATCAAGCTGAGCGACACGCGTCTGGGCGACAACGCCGAGATGTGCATCATCGAGCTGGTAGACTACAATGACGCCATGCTGGAAGCGAAAGCCGCCGGCGAAGCGAAGACCACCACCCGCCGTTCGCGCGGCAAGAAGAAGGCTGACCCGGCTACGGCCGGCGAAGGCCAGTCTTCGGCAGAAGTAGTGGCTGATGCTCCGGCCGCTGCCGTAGTAACCAGTGCTGCTGCGGCTGATGCTACCGACGCTCCGACCGAGACGCTGAAAGAAGGCGAAACCCGCGACGAGAAAAGCGAAGAAGCTGCTTCGTAGTAAGAACTTCGTCAATACAGAAAAAGGGACGTGCCGCAAGGTGCGTCCCTTTTTGTTTGTCCTGGCCACCAGGAAAGCACCGAGCTTAATTGTTTTTTCCTCCACTTGGCCGCAGGATTACCTCAGTTCATAGAAATGGCGGCGGGGTTGACCGGGCGGGTGGCTTGCTTTGGATTATCAATTCCACCTTCGAGCCCCCGATCCTATGAAAACGATGTTCTCCCGCTCTTGCTTTTACGCCATCATTGTCAGCTTGCTCACCGGCTGGGCGAATCCGGCCCGGGGGCAGGCACCCGAGCCGGTTGTCCCGGGAGTAGTATTTGCCGGCGTGCCGCAGGAACCGATTCAGCCGGGGGCGGGCCCGAATTTTGGGCTGTTTGATGCCGGCTTCTACGCCAACCAGCTGTTTCTGCTGGGGGAGTCGCACGGGGTAGCCCGGCCGCAGGAAGTAGACGTTGAGCTGTTCAGGCATCTCAACCAGCGGGCCGGAGTGCGGTACTACGTGGGCGAGTTTGACTGCGCCAAAGCCTATTATCTGAACCAGTACCTGCGCACCGGCAACGACAGCACGCTGCAGCTCGTGTTTCGCAGCTGGGTGCGGGATGAATCGCAGTGGGCCAATAAGGATTTGCTGGGCAAATTCCAGAAGCTGCGGGCCCTGAACCTGACGCTGCCCAAGCAGCGGAAATTCGAGTTTGTGGGCATCGACGAGCTGCAGGACCTGCCCTTGGCGGCCGACTACCTGCACCGGCTGCTGAGCAAGAAGGGCTTCTCGGTAGTGCTGTTGCAGCAGGCTGATTCCTTGTACACATTGCTGAAGCTGCCCCCTACGCCGAAGCTGCCCGCGCTGGCCCAGCGTACTATAGCGGAGCTAAAGCAGCACCGGCAAGGCTACCAGTTTACGCTGGGTGCTTCCTACGAGCCGGTGCTGCACTTACTCACCAACCTGACCTACCGCGCCGCCGGGCTGGGACGGGAGCAGAGCATTTTTGCCAACTTCAGCGCCTTGAGCCAAACCAAGCGGCTGGCGGGGCAAAAGATGTACGGCTTCTGGGGGCTGGCCCACGTGCTGCAAAGCCCGCTGCAGGGAGGGCACACGATGTTTGCGGCCCTGGTGCGGCAGAGCGCCCTGCCCATGCACGACAAGGTGGTGTCCCTGATGTGCGCGTTTTCAGGCTGCCGGATGCTGTATCCCACCCGCAGCCTGCCCGCGCCCTGGCAGACGCAGGGGCAGACGTATACCGGCACCGACAAATTCAACCACGACGGCCCGCTGACGGTTATTAAGGGCATCGGGGAGCTGAAGGCCCGTACCCAGCCGCACAGCCTGACCCTGTTCCGGCTGGATGCGCCGGCCGCCGCTACCCGGCAGCAGCCGATTCGGGTAACCTACGCGCCCGGAATCCCGGCCGCCCAGCAGATGCAGTTCGACCCCCAGCTGCCCGCGGCCGCCTACGTGCAGTACCTGGTGCTGGTGCGCGACTCCGACATGGTACAGCCGCTACGGCCCTGAGCCCGCTTCTTATGCTATCCGGCGTATTGCTCGTGACGCAGCAACTGGTTGTGCATTGGAAAGGGGCGGGCCGCGTGGCCCGTCCTTTTCTTGTGGCGGAGCGTTCGGCAAAAGAGTGGCAACTTCCCGGCGGCAAAGCTGCCTGGCTTGCCCAACTGCGCTGTATGCTGCTTGCCCGCCCTTCCCGCTCCGACCTGCTGACCGCCGCCGCCTACTGGCCGGTAGCCACCGCCGTGATTCTGCCCACCTACGTGCAGGAGTTCGGCTGGGGCCTGGCCCTGGCGGGAATGACGTACACCGTGCTGCTCGATTCGGCGGCCGTCTTCGCCATTGTATTCGGGCTGGTGCCCAACCTGCTGGTGCCCCGCTACCGGCTGCGGGCCCTGCTGCTGCTGCTGGCCTTTCTGGTGGCCAGTGGCGTGAGCTATGCCGTGGGCTACGGTCTGATTCTGCACCAGACCGTGCACTGGGGGCTGATGCCGTTGGTGGGCAGCATTATCCGGCACGCGTTCAGCTACGGGATGCTGGCCGTGCTGCTCACCGGCAAACGCTACTTCGACGTGCAGCAGCGGCTGGTGCTGGCCCAGAAGGCCCACGCGGAAAGTGAGCTGCGCAACCTCCGGGCCCAGGTTGACCCCCACTTCCTGTTCAACAACCTCAACGTGCTGCGCGGCCTGATTCAGTACGACCCGGTCGTGGCCGATGAGTACCTGACCCACTTTGCCGCGCTCTACCGCTACCTGCTCCGCCATAAGGACGACGACTTCGTGTCTCTGGCCGATGAGCTGGGCTTCGCCGATGAGTACGTATACCTGCTGCGCCACCGCTTTGGCGCGGCCTACGGCTTCCGGCAGCAGCTGCCCGCCCACGCCGGGCTGAGCCGGCTGCTGGTGGTGCCGGGCACGGTGCAGCTGCTGCTCGAAAATGCCATCAAGCACAACGTCGGCAACGAGGACGACCCACTCATCATCACCATCGAAGCCACCGAAACCAGCCTCACGGTGCGCCACCCGCGCCGGCCCAAGCTCACCCCCGTCGACTCTACCGGCACCGGCCTGGCCAACCTGCGGGAGCGGTACCAGCTGCTGGCCGGGCAGACCATTGCCGTGGACGACACGGGCCCCGAATTCAAGGTTACCGTTCCCGTGCTGGCGGCTACGTCCGGCTAGTGGAACCGGCTGACCGCGCAGGACCGGCAACTCTTTACCTTACGTGCTATGCGCATTCTGATTCTTGAAGACGAAGAGCCCGCGGCCCGCCAGCTGCTGCGGTTCGTGGCCCAGGCCGGGCTGACGGCTGAAGCTCCGCCCGTGCTGCGCAGCGTGGAAAAGGCTCTGGCCTGGCTGCAAGCCAACCCCAACCCCATGCCCGACCTGATTCTGTCGGACATCGAGCTGCTCGATGGCAACGTGTTTTCGCTGTACGAGCAGTTTCGCGTTACCTGCCCCATCATTTTTACCACGGCCTACGACCAGTTTCTGCTGCCCGCCTTCCGCGCCAACGGCATCGCCTACCTGCTCAAGCCTTTCACCTTCGACCAGTTTCAGGCTGCGCTGGCCAAATACCAGACCCTGCGGCAAAGCTTTGCCCCGCCGCCGGAGCCGGTTGTTGGCGGGGCGTCACCGCCCGCGGTGACGGCTGAAGTGCTGCGCGAGCTAAGCCAGGCCCTGCGCCAGGGCGCGCTGCCGCAGTACAAACAGCGCTTCTCGGTACGCCTGCGGCAGGGGCTGCATATTCTGCAGGTGGCCGATGTGGCTTACGTGCAGGCCGACGAAGGCGTGACCTTCGCCGTGGACGGGGCCGGCACGCGCTACCCGCTCAATGGCACCCTCACCGAGCTGGAACGCCAGCTTGACCCCGCCCGCTTTGGCCGCCTCAACCGCTCGGAGCTGGTCAGCATAGCCTTCATTGAGAAAGTGGAACCGTATTTCAACAACCGGCTGGCCGTGAAGCTGCGGGCCAGTGCCGTCACGCTCACTACCAGCGCCGCCCAGACCCCCGAGTTCCGGCGCTGGCTGGAAGGGTAGGACTGGGAAACGCCAGAAAGTAGGGCCGGCTCTTTTCCGAATTCCTTACCTTGGCCTCCGCAACGCAGTGGAGCCCCTTTCGGGTGCTACGTAGTGCCGGACTGGTGCTGTATTGCGTGATTTTCGTCGGAAACCCATTTTCAACCTTAGCTTTTTCAACATGAGCATCATCTCGGCCATTCATGCCCGCCAGATTTTTGATTCGCGCGGTAACCCGACCATTGAAGTAGACGTGACCACCGAAAGCGGGGCCGTGGGCCGCGCCGCCGTGCCTTCGGGCGCCAGCACCGGCAAGCACGAAGCCGTGGAGCTGCGCGACGACGACAAGAGCAAGTACATGGGTAAGGGCGTGCTCAAGGCCGTGGAAAATGTGAACAGCCGCATTGCCGAAGAGCTGATGGGCTTCTCGGTGTTTGAGCAGGGCCTGCTCGACAAGATCATGCTCGAAATCGACGGTACGCCGAACAAGGCCAACCTCGGGGCTAATGCCATTCTGGGCGTTTCGCTGGCCGTAGCCCGGGCCGCGGCGCAGGAAGCCGGCATGCCGCTGTACCGCTACGTAGGCGGCGTGGGCGCTACCACGCTGCCCGTGCCGATGATGAACATCCTGAACGGCGGCTCCCACGCCGATAACAGCATCGACTTCCAGGAGTTCATGATTATGCCCGTGGGTGCTCCTTCGTTCTCGGAGGCGCTGCGCTGGGGTACCGAAATCTTCCACCACCTGAAGGAAGTGCTCAAAAAGCAGGGCTTCAGCACCAACGTGGGCGACGAGGGCGGCTTCGCGCCGAACATTAAATCCAACGAGGACGCCATTAAAATCGTCATTCAGGCCATCGAGAAGGCCGGCTACAAGCCCGGCGACGAGGTGATGATTGCCATGGACGCCGCCGCGTCGGAGTTCTACTCCGATGGCCATTACCACTTCAAGAAGAGCACCGGCGACAAGCTGACGTCTTCAGAAATGGTGAATTACTGGACCGACTGGACCAAGAAATACCCCATCATCAGCATCGAGGATGGCATGGACGAGGACGACTGGACCGGCTGGAAGGCCCTCACCGACAGCATCGGCAGCACCACCCAGCTGGTGGGCGACGACCTGTTCGTGACCAACGTAACCCGGCTGCAGCGCGGTATCGACGAGAAGATTGCCAACTCTATCCTGATCAAGGTCAACCAGATCGGTACCCTCACCGAGACGATTGACGCCGTGAACCTGGGCCGCCGCAATGGCTACAAGAGCATCATGAGCCACCGCTCGGGCGAGACGGAAGACAACACCATCGCCGACCTGGCCGTGGCCCTGAACACCGGCCAGATCAAGACCGGCTCAGCCTCGCGCTCCGACCGGATGGCCAAGTACAACCAGCTGCTCCGCATTGAGGAAGAGCTGGGCGAAACGGCCTACTTCCCCGGCAAGAAGATGTAGCGCTAGGGGGAATTAGATTCTGATTCCAAATCAAAGAGGCCGTTCTGTTCGCAGAACGGCCTCTTTGTTTATCTTTGACAACCATGCAAATTTCCGCCCTTCTGGACCGGGTACCCCGGTTTCTCCGCAGCTTTTACTTTCTCACCACGCTGGCTTTCCTGGTCTGGATGTTCATGTTCGACTCCAACGACCTATTTAAGCAGTACGACATGTATGCCAAATGGTGGGAGCTGCAGGCTGAGAAGGAGTACTACCTGAAGAACATTGCCCTGGTGAGGAAAGATCGGGCCGAGCTGCTCAGCAGCCCGGAGCTGCTGGAGAAATTCGCCCGCGAGAAGTATACCATGAAGCGCCCGGGCGAAGACGTATTTATTCTGGTGCCCCAGGCCGCGGCTGAATAATCAGGGGCCGGCTGCTTTGGCCGTCTGGCGCGGAGCTGCGGCGTTTAGCCCGATTTAGCTAATTACGGGGCCCTGATCGGGTGGCAGCCGGTGGTTCGAAGTCTGGTTCGGGTCGGGGGGCTGGTTGGCGAGAATGTCTGCCCAACGTGGCCCCGTATTTGACCAGGGCCGCCCTATGAAACAGGCTTTCACTTTGGGTATTCCTTTCAAACTGTGCCGCATGGCAGGTCTGCTGGGACTGTTAGTGCTGCTGGCCCCACCCGCCCGGGCCCGCCCTTCGCAGGTGCAGCTAGCCCGGCAGTTTCTGCTGGCTGTGCTACGGGGCGACTACGAGCACGCCTACCAGCTACTGGCCCCGGAAGTAAGCGCCGCTATTACCCCGGCGCACTTCCGGGCCGCGGCCCGGCCCCTCTACGAAAAAGGCCAGCAGTTCCGGCCGGCCATCGACCTGTATAAGCTGGGACTGCGGATTGGGGAAGCCAACGACGTGCGCAACTTCTACAGCTTCATGTTCAAAAGCGACACGCTGGCAACCCGGCCGCAGGTGCAGCTTGACGTCACGTTCCGCGACTCCACCGCTACGCGCATTCTGAGCTTCGGCCTCGTTCCCGCTCCGCAGGGTAAGGTTAAAGCTCCGGAGTAGTTACGCCGGAAAGGAAATCTTACCCAGGGCCACCGCCGGTACCCGTTGCTGGCCGGCTCCGATAGACCGCGCCTCGCCGGCCAGGGTTTCATTAGCCAGCACGGCAAACAGCACGGCTTCTTTGGCATCGGGCTCAATACCCAGAGCCTCGGTGGTGGCAAACCGGCAATGCGGTAAGCGCCGCTGAATAGCGGCAATCAGCGTAGGGTTGTGCATGCCGCCGCCGCTGGTATACACGTGAAAAGGCCGGCCAAGGCCGAAGGCCAGCTCCACCGCCCCGGCAATGCCGGCCGCGCTGAGCTCAGTGAGAGTAGCCAGCAGGTCGGTTGCTGCTAAAGCGGCAGTGCCGGTCCGGGCCTGGGCTGCACGCACGTACGCCAAGTTAAACAGCTCCGGCCCGGTAGTTTTGGGTAACCCGGCCTGGAAGAAGGCATGGCATAGCAATTCTGCCAGCAGGGCTGGATTTACCTGCCCCTGCGCGGCCAGCTCCCCGTTTTCGTCGTAGCTTTTGGCTGGATAGAATTCCCGGACGAAAGCGTCCAGCAGCGTATTGCCTGGCCCCACGTCGGTGCTGAATACCTCGGCCGCATCCAGGGAGCCGGGCAGAAACGTGAAGTTGGCAATGCCGCCCAGGTTGAGCAGGAGCCGGTCTTCGCCGGGTTGGGAAAAGATCAGATAGTCGCCGTACACGGCCAGGGGCGCACCCTGCCCGCCGGCCGCTACGTGTTTCTGCCGGAAGTCACTTATGGTCAGAATACCGGTGTGCACGGCCAGATGGTCGCCGTCGCCGAGCTGCAGGGTCGCGTCGGGCCACTCCGCCAGGCCGTGCTGCTGCCGGGGGGCGTGAAAAACAGTCTGGCCGTGGCTGGCAATGGCGTCGACCGTAGCGGACTCAACGTTCCATTCGCGTAGGCACGCCAGCACCATGCGGGCATGTAAGCTGCCCAGCCAGGCGTGCAGCAGGGTGAGGTGCTGCAGCTCCACGTCGCGGCGGGCAAAGACCCGGCGGATTTCCTCCCGCACGGCTTCCGGGTAGGGCACCGTAGTGAACTGCTCCACCGCTACGCGGGTGGCGGGACCGTGGCCTTCGAAGCGGCACAGCGCCACATCCAGCCCATCGAGCGACGTGCCTGACATCAGACCGATAATGCGCCGCCCAGGCTTTTGAGCGGCCGCCACCAGCCGCGTGAGGTTGGCATTCATGCGAACTGCTTACTCGATTTTCTTGCCGGCCATGGCCTGCTTGATGGAGATATTCATCACCCGCTCCGCAAACGGACTCGTGAGCTCTTCCAGCTTATCTACCGCGCCCAGAATGGTGTCTTTGTCCCCGGTTTCGAGCGCTTCGCGCAGATTCTGGGTCTGGGCGGCGGTCTGCGTGATTTCGTCCTCGGTCAGATACTGCGAGTTCTTGTCCACGAACCGCTCTACCTGATAGATCATCTGCTCGGCTACGGTGCGGGCCTCAATCACCATCCGGGCCGACACGTCGGCGCGGGCGTGGGTGAGCGAGTCCAGCAGCATCTGCTCCACCTGCTCGTCGGTGAGACCGTACTGGGGCTTTATTTCCACGACCTGCCGGGTGTTGGAACGCAGCTCAACAGCTTCTACCTGCAGAATACCGTCGGCGTTGAGCAGAAAATTGACGTCCACCTTGGGCAGGCCGGCGGGCATGGCCGGAATGCCGCGCAGGTCAAACTCGGCCAGCTTGCGGTTTTCCTTCACCAGATCCCGCTCGCCTTGGTACACCGAGATTTTCAGGTTCACCTGCCCGTCGACTGAGGTGGTATACTGGCGGCCGGCCTTGGTTGGAATCTTGGAGTTGCGCGGAATAATCGGGTCCATCAGCCCGCCCAGGGTTTCGATGCCCAGCGTCAGCGGCGTCACGTCGAGCAGCAGCACGTCGCGGCGGTTGCCGGCCAGAATGTCGGCCTGAATGGCGGCTCCCAACGCTACCACTTCGTCGGGGTTGAGCGAGTTGTTGGCGGGCTGCTGAAAAAACTCCGACACGGCCTCATACACCAGCGGTACCCGCGTGGAGCCCCCAACCAGCAGCACCGCGTCGAGGTCTTTGGGGGTAAGCCGGGCATCGGTCAGCGCGAGTCGGCAGCAGGTTATGGTGCGTTCCACCAACGGGCGAATGAGGTCGTTGAACTCCGCTTTGGTGAGGCGCAGTACGAGGTCGGTGAAGTTGGCCCCGAAATCGTCGTGCTGGCTCAGGTACTTTTTAGCTGATTCGGCCAGCAGGCGCAACTCCTGCTGCAATGAGCCATTGGCTGCCACGACGGCGCTCAGGTGGTGCCGGGCCGTCCAGTGGTTGATAATGGCGCGGTCGAGGTCGTCGCCCCCGAGGTAGGTGTCGCCGTTGGTGCTCAGGACTTCAAAAATACCCTGCTGAATGCGCAGGATACTCACGTCGAAGGTGCCGCCGCCAAGGTCGTACACGGCCACGGTTTTCTCCTCATCAGGGCTCAGGCCGATGCCGTAGGCCAGGGCCGCCGCCGTGGGTTCGTTCACGATGCGCAGCACTTCCAGTCCCGCCAGGCGGCCGGCGTCGCGGGTCGCCTGGCGCTGGGAGTCGTTGAAGTAAGCGGGCACGGTAATCACGGCGCGGTTGACCGGCGTTTTCAGCGCGTGCTCGGCGCGGGTGCGCAGCTCTTTCAGAATCTCGGCCGATAGCTCAATGGGGGAATAGAACCGGTCGGCCACGCGGATCTTCACCAGCCCCTCCGAGTTGTCGTCGATGACCTTATAGCCCAGGTCAGCCGCGTGACCGTGCAGATCCTTATAGCTTTTGCCCAGCAGGCGTTTTACCGAATAGATAGTGTTTTGCGGATCGGTAAGCAGGAATTCTTTGGCTTCAGTGCCTACTATCGGCTCGTCGCCGCCGCCGGGAAAATGAACAACCGACGGGACGATCGTACCCCGGTCCAGGTCGTTGATGGCCGTAGGCTGCCGGCCGTCGGGATGAATGTAGGCCACCAGACTGTTGGTCGTGCCCAGGTCAATACCCACGATGAGTTCTTCCTGCTGGAGGCTTCCGGTGGAAAGGTTGATTGCGACTTTAGCCATACAAAGAAGAGCAGCGCGTCGAAGCGCGCGGATGGAGAAACAAGGTTTAGCCGTTGCAACAGATTAAACTGTTGGGCTGGTCAAAAGTAGGCAGGAAATGCGGGTATGAATACCCGAGCCGGCAACGGGAGTATTGCCAGTTCTAAAATGCCTGAATTTTCTTATCAAAAAGGTCAACTACGCCAAACCAGAATTCACACCGGACCCGTATGTGGCTTTGTAATCTGCTGAAAATACTACTGCGGATCTGCTAACCGGATCTGCCCCTGTACTATCCATTGCCGTCGGCACACCGGCCGTGTCTCTGTTCCGGTTCGCCCGCGCTTCCTTCTATTGCCCCCATACTTGTTTTAGCCGTCTGATTGCTCAGGCGAGTTGGTGCGTTTCCATTTATCCACTTTTCCCTTTTTACAGTATCATGAAAAAGACCTTTACACGTCCCATTCTCCACCTGTCGCTGGCCGCCACGGCGGTAGTAGGCGCTCTGGCCTGGAGCGGACAAAACACGCGCTTAGAAGCCTCCAGTCACCGCGAAGCCCCGCTTATCGCCGATGACCCGCTGGCCGACAACACCGACCTGTATGCCTTCCGCGACCCCAGCAACGCGGAGATGATTAACATCATCGCCAACTATATTCCGCTGGAATTGCCCCAGGGCGGCCCGAATTACAACAACTTCGGGGAAAACGTGCGCTACGAGATTCACATCAAGAACTCGGGGGCTAATCCTAACCGCGACGACCTCACCTACCGCTTTACCTTCAGGCTTGTCAACGAAGATGCGACTACGTTCTTCAACATCCGTAACGCTGGCGCGGGCCCGAAGCAAAACCTGAAGGCTACTTACACGATGGAAGTGAGCCTCAACGGCGGCACTTTCACAACCCTGACCAGCAACGGCGTAGTGCCCCCAACCAACGTTGGGCCGCGCTCCATATCCAGCGCCGTAGGCCTGGGCGTAGCGGATTACAACACGTTGATGACCGGCGCCATTCAGACTGTGGGCAGCAACATAAAAGTATTCTGCGGCCCCGTAGACGACCCATTCTTCGCTGACCTGGGCGGTATCTTCGACCTGGGCGGCATCCGCGTAGCCGCGGCCCGCGATGGTCTGGCCCGCAAAAACATCCACACCATTGCCCTGCAGATCCCGATTTCATTGCTGCAGAAAGATGGCAAAACCGGTGCTCAGGCCGCTAACATTCTGGATTCAGACTACATCATCGGCGTGTGGGCTTCGGCCAGCCGTCCGGCCCTGCGTACGCTGAACACCGATGGTACCCAGACCCATACCGGCAACTTCGTGCAGGTATCGCGGATTGGTATGCCGCTGACGAACGAGGTTATCAACCCGATCGGCGCGAAGGATCTGTGGAACTACAACACTCCTTACACGGAGGTAGCCGTTACGGAAGATTACCTCTCCAACCCGGAGCTGGGTCTGTACATGGCTGAAGGCACGGGCTATTTCGGCGCCGTAGTGCCCGGCCTGAGTGCCCTGCGTATTCAGCGGAACTCGCTGGGTTCGTTTGACTTCGCCAATGGCAAGGCTGGGGTTTCAGCCCTGCTGAACGCGCCGGCTGCTTCGGTAGCAGGTACGGCTTTCGCCAAGATTGCGGCGGGGGGCTACGCGGAGTATCTTCTGCGTCCGGCCAAGCCGCGCTCGGTCGATATTCTGCCGATCTTCCACACCGGGGTGCCAAACCTGCCGCCCTATCAGTTGGCTAACATCAAACCCGCTGGCCAGCCTCTGGCAGTTGGTAAGCCCTTCGTCAACAACTTCCTGCCCTTAGTTGACAATCCGGCTGCTGCGGCTGGCGTAGGTGGCGACATGCTGCGTCTGAACATGGCCGTGCCCGCTACGCCCCGTACCCAAGCAGCAGGCTTTAGCTCGCAAGGTCTACTGGCTGCCGCAGTACTCGGTTTGACTGATTCTCGCTTCAATACTACCAATACGCTGCAGAACATTCCAAACATGGACGGTTTCCCCAACGGTCGTCGTTTGGAGGATGATGTCACCCGTATCGAATTGCAGGCTGTGGGGGGCGTCGTACTGGCCGCCATCGGCCTGCCGTACGAAACGGCCAACGGTCTGGGTAACGTCCTCACCTTCCGCACGGGCATCGAAGCCAACGACACCACCTTCAAAGCGGCTTTCCCTTACGCCCAGACTCCCTGGAGCGGCACGAAAGCGCAGCGGGTAGCCCTGGCTCAGCGTGGCGCATCGGGCTTGAACATGAGTTCTTTGCCGATTCAGGTAGCCCAGAACTTCCCGAACCCTTTCAGCGACCAGACTACCTTCCACTACGAGGTATTGGCTAAAGGCCCCGTTACGCTGATCGTGACGGACATGATGGGCCGCAAAGTGGCAACCCTCATCAACAACAAGGAGCACAAAGCAGGCACCTACGACTTCGTATGGAAAGTGCCCGCACTGGGCGCAGGTACTTACGTGGCTACCGTGAAAACGGGCGCAACGGTACTCCAGTCCATCAAGCTCGTTCACACCAACTAGCCATAACCCATCGGCGCGGCTGCCGGGCCCTGGCCTGGCAACCGGGCCGATAGTGTGGTAGATTGATAGCCGGGCCCGGGTGAGCCCGGCTATCTTTTTTTGGATATACTCGCACTCAGATTAGCGCTGACCGCTGCATCTCACTTTTCAAGCCTGACCGCCTTGCGTAAATACCTCTACCCAATTCTATTGCTCTGCTTCGGCGCAGCCGTTGCGGCCCTCTTTTTCTTCCGCAAACCGGAGCCTGTTCCGATGCTTAAGGAACGCCACGGCGACCTGGCTCTGGGCGGCGAATGGCTCAATACCAAAAATGCTATTGACGGTCTGCTAGCCCAGCTCCGGGCCAAGCCCGAGGATAATAAAGCCAGGCTGCTGCTGGCCCAGGCGTACATGCAGGAGGGCCGGGTCACGGGCGACCACCCGTACTACGATATGGCGGCTATGCAGCTGCTGAATGGTATTCTGGCCCAGGAACCCGAAAACTTTGAGGCTCTTTGCTGCAAAGCGTCGCTGTGCCTCACCCAGCACCATTTCTCCGAAGGGCTGGCTATTGCGCAGCAGGCCGTTGCTATCAACCCTAACAACGGGTTTGTCTACGGGCTGCTCTGTGATGCCAACGTCGAGCTGGGCCGCTACGACGAGGCCGTGAAAATGGCCGATAAGATGAACCAGGTACGGCCTGATCTGCGCTCCTATTCCCGGGTGTCTTACCTGCGGGAAATCTATGGCGACTACCCGGGCTCAATCGAAGCGATGGATATGGCGGCCAAAGCCGGCTACCCGGGCCTGGAACAAACCGAGTGGGCCCGTACTACCCTGGGCCATTTATACGAAAGCACCGGCGACCTGCTTAAAGCAGAACAGCACTATCAGCAGGCTTTACTGGCCCGACCGTACTACGCGTATGCTATGGCCGGCCTGGGGCGGGTGGAAAAAGCCCGCAAGAACTATCCCGTGGCTATCGACTACTTCCGCAAGGCCCGGGCTACGGTGAAGGACTACGCCTTTGCCGAGGAGCTGGCCGATCTGTATCGGCTCAACAACGAGCCGGCTAAAGCCACGCAAATGGCCAAAGAAGCCATTTCGATGCTGGCCTCCGATGCCAGGAATGCGGATGAGAACGAGGAAATGGGGCACTACGCCGACCGGGAGCTGGCCTATGCCTACCTGAAAACCAACCAGCTGGACAAAGCGCTGGAACACGCCAAGCTCGAATACGAGCGGCGGCCGGACAATATTGACGTAAACGAAACTCTGGCCTGGGTTCATTATAAGCGCGGCGAGCACAAGGAGGCCGGAAACTACATGGCCAAAGCGCTGCGCACGAAGTCGAAGAACCCAACGCTACTATGCCGCGCCGGCCTGATTGCTACCAGGAACGGCAAGCCGGCGGAAGGTCAGGCGCTGATCCGGCAGGCGCTGAATATGAACCCTTACCTGAGTGTGGATCTGGCCGATGAAGGCAAGAAGCTGCTGGCCGTTAACTAACGTGGGCCTGCTTATTATCAGGAAAACTGCGGCGCCTTCGTGGCGTCTCCCGGCTGGGTTGCTGCTGGCATTGCTGCTGGCTCCGCAGCTGGCATCGGCGCACGTGCTGGATGTGGATCTGAGCAAGCTTTCCCGCACCGACATTGTCTGGACCTACATTAAGCTCGGCTACACCCATATCCTGCCGCTGGGCCTCGACCACATCCTGTTCGTGCTCAGTATTTTCTTTCTGGAACCGCGGCTAAAACCCGTTTTGCTGCAGGCTACGGCTTTCACCGTGGCCCACTCCATCACGCTGGGGCTGGCTATCTACGGCTTCATCAATCCGCCGGCGGATATCATTGAGCCGATCATTGCTTTGTCCATCCTGTTTGTGGCCATCGAAAATATCTTTGCCGACCGGCTGAATCCGTGGCGCGTGGCCATTGTGTTTGGCTTCGGGCTGATTCACGGGATGGGCTTCGCCAGTGCCCTCACGTCGCTGGGGCTGCCGCGCTCCATGTTCTTCGAGTCGCTGATTTCCTTCAATGTGGGCGTGGAGCTGGGGCAGGTATCGGTGATTTTGCTGGCCTGGCTGTTCATCGGCTACTGGTTCGCCGACAAGCCCTGGTATAAGCAGCGCGTCGTAGTGCCGGCTTCCGTTATCATTGGGCTGGTGGCGGCCTACTGGACCGTGGAAAGAGTATTTTTCGTTTAGCTTATTTCTGATTCTACGTCATGTTGCGCTCCTGCCTCGTCTTGCTGCTGCTTTGCAACTACCTGCTGGTAGTGGGCGCGGGCCTGGTGAACCGGCCGGAGCCGCCGCGCTACTCCGCCGCGCACCCCTACGTTCACCAGCACGATTGCCAGCAGAACAATTATCTGCGCCTCGACTGCTTTAGTACCTGCAACGGGGACCAGCACGCGTTGAGCAAAAACGCCAAGCCCCTGACTCCGCAGCAGCTATTAACGCTGGCCAAAGGAATCGACCTGCATTACCTGGTTCCGGCCGTCAGGGTAGTGCACCCGCAGTTTCGGTTCGCCCGGGTATTCGCCCCGGCGTTGGTCCCAGCAGTGCCGGCCGGATTTTCAGGCCTTCTGTATTCTCCCCCACGTCAGGGATAAGTCGCAGCCTGGCTTCATGGTAGCCAGCTAAAAGCGCGTCGGTTCCGATGCGCCCGCTCGTCTTATCTTTTATCAGCTGCTTCCGCCAGGAATTCCTGGCCGGAAGCGGTGATTTCCTGACGCATGAAACTTCAGCTTACTTCCCCCCGACTGCCCGTGGCTGCCCCCGCGGAGCATCTTGCAATTTCCCACCTGCTGTCCCGGGCTTGCCCCCGGGTATCGGTAACTGCTCTCAAAGCGCCGCTGGTGATCAAGCGGGCCAATGAGGACCGCAAATTTGCCAGCCTTACGGCGCACCGGGTCCAGTGTCTGGCCCAGCGCCGGGCCGCCGTTCCTTCATCTGCTAAACGCTGGTAGTATGAAGAAGTTCTCTATTTGCACGTTAGCGGTAACTCACCGGTTTACCGCTAAAGTATCGCTCCCTAGTAAACCAGCCTTTCCGGGTAGAGTAAGAGCCGGCGTTTTAAGGCTCATCAGTACACTTGCTATTGGAATGCTGAGCCTGGCGGCGGCGGCCCAGAATTCGTCGTCTCCGGCAGCTGCCATTCGGGGCGTTATTGCCGATTCTGCTTCCGGGCAGCCTCTGTTGGGCGTAGGCGTACGCCTGCTGGGCCAGCCCGGCGGCACTGCGACGGATGCGCTGGGTAATTTCCGCTTCAGCGGATTGCCCGCGGGTACCTACACGGTTCAGGCTACGGCCCTGGGCTACGGGACGCGCACGATGGTGGTAGGGCTGACGGCCGGCGACAACCGTACGGTCAGGCTGCCGCTGCCTGCCGTGTCCCTGAATCTGACCGAAGTAACCGTGTTGCAGCCGCGGGACGTGAACCAGTCGCTGGCCGCCATTTCGCACATCGATAAGGTGTTGCGGCCGGTGAACTCGGCTCAGGACCTGCTGCGGCTGGTGCCGGGCCTGTTCATTGCCCAGCACGCGGGCGGCGGCAAAGCCGAGCAGATCTTCATTCGCGGGTTCGACGTGGACCACGGCACCGACTTTGCCGTGAGCGTCGACGGCCTGCCGGTAAACATGGTGAGCCACGCCCACGGCCAGGGCTACGCCGATTTCCACTTCGTGATACCGGAAACCGTGGACCAGCTGCGGGTATATAAAGGACCCTACACGGCCCGCTTCGGGGACTTTGCCACGGCCGGAGCCGGCGAGTTCACTACCAAAACCAGCCTCGACGCCAGCCAGGTGAAGCTGGAGGCTGGCCGCTTCGACACCCGCCGGGCCCTGGTGATGCTGGATTTGCTGGGCAACAACAACCGCCACCTGTTCTCAAAAGGACCCGAAAGCGCCTACGTGGCGGCCGAGTACAACTTCACCAATTCTTATTTCGATCAGGACCAGGATTTCAAGCGCTTCAACGGGTTGCTGAAGTACACGGGCCAGTTGTCGGACCGTACTTCGCTCACGCTGCTGGGGTCACACTTCAACTCCAACTGGGATGCCAGCGGTCAGATTCCGGTACGGGCCGTGGAGGCCGGCCTCATCTCGCGCTTCGGCAGCATCGACCCCAGTGAGGGTGGCCGGACCGACCGCACCAATGCCTCGGTAGTGCTTACCACGGGCCTGGCCGATGAGGCCGTGATTCGCCAGCAGCTGTACTATTCCAACTACAACTTCAACCTGTTTTCCAACTTCACCTTCTTCCTGGCCGACTCGGTGAATGGCGACGGAATCAACCAGACCGATGCCCGCAACATTTACGGCTATACCGGTACCTACGACCGCGACGACCAGCTCGGCACCCGCGCCCTGCATACCACTTTCGGTTTGGGTACCCGCATCGACAATGCGGATGTGACCCTGCGCCGCGCCGTGCAGCGCCGAATTACGGATACCATTACGGTGGGCGAAGTGTATGAGCAGAACCTCAATGCCTATCTGGATGAAACCCTGACGCTGACCGACCGCCTGACCCTGAATGCAGCTATGCGGGCCGACGTGTTCGTGTTTGATTTCCGGGGCAATCTGGCCGATACCGCCCGGGTTTTGCAGCCCCTGAATGGTCGCAAAACCCGGGCCCGGGTATCCCCGAAGCTGAACCTGTACTATCAGATTTCGCCGGCCGTGCAGCTGTTTGCCCGCTCGGGGCTGGGGTTTCACTCCAACGATGCGCGCGGGGTGATCCGGGGCACCGTGAACGACAATGCCCTGCCGCGGGCCCTGGGCTACGAAGCTGGCAGCACCTTCAAGCCTTGGCCGGGCATGGTGGTCAACGCGGCCCTCTGGGCCCTCCACCTCGACGATGAGCTGGTGTATATCGGCGACGAAGGCGGTACCGAAAACGCGGGCCGTAGCCGTCGGTACGGGGCTGACTTGTCGGTGCGCTATCAGCTCACGAGGCTGTTGTTTGCCGATGTCGACCTGAACTACAACCACGGCCGCCTGGTGGGCGAGCCCGAAGGCCAGAACTTTATCCCGCTGGCTCCGCGTTTCACCAGCGTTGGGGGCCTCACGCTCAAGAACCCCAAAGGCTTCAGCGCCAGTCTGCGCTACCGCCACCTCGACAGCCGCCCGGCCAACGAGGACAACAGCATCCGGGCCCGCGGCTATTTTCTGCTCGATGGCGTGCTGAGCTACACCCAGTCCCGTTTCCAAATCGGGGCCACGGCCGAGAATCTGCTGAATGTAGCATGGAACGAGGCCCAGTTCGGTAATCCCAGCCGGCTGCTTAGTGAGCAGGCCGCCGGGGTTGAAGAGCTGCACTTCACGCCCGGTACGCCCTTCTACTTCAAGGTTAACGCCAGCCTGTTCTTCTAAAACCGGCGCTGAATAGAATCAAAGCGGCCGGTTATGCGCCTGTACCGCATAGTCGGCCGCGTTTGCGTAGCCAGGTCGGGCAACGAGTAATCCTGTGCTGGCAGAAGCCTACCTTTACCCCTCCGTCAGCTGATTCGCCGGCGCGGCCCTGCCAGTGAACGAAGCCTTGTTATCATTTCTCCGAAAGCCGTCCCTGCTGCTGGCCCTGGTGCTGATTCTGCTGAGCGGCTGCCAGTCGGTAGAGCCGCCGGAGCAGGCTTTTACGGCAATCCGAGCCAAATCAGGTGAATCGGTCCCGGGGCCGGGGCCGGCTCAGCCCGATACGCTGCAACCCCCACCGCTGGCCCCGCTGACCGGGCTTTCGGCAGACTTACGCCAGCGTATTCAAGCTCTGCACCGGAGCCTGGGGCCCGCCGCTGCCGATTTGCGGCCCGCAGTGTGGGAACGGGCCTGCGTGGGGTATCTGGTGCTGCGGCAGCAGGGCAAAGTGCGCCGCCGGGGCCTCGTGGCCGTGGCCGATATGGAGCTGCCCTCGTCAACCCAACGGCTGTGGGTTGTCGACCTCAAGGCTGGCCGGGTGCTGCAGCGCAGCTATGTGGCCCATGGCCGGGGCTCCGGAAAGCTGATGGCCCGCCGCTTTTCCAACCGCATCAAATCGGCCTGCACGGCGCTGGGCTTCTACCGGACGGCGGATACGTACAGTGGCAGTCATGGCCTTTCCCGGCGTTTGCAGGGCCTCGATGCCAGGCAGAACAGCAACGCGCAGGACCGCTACATTGTCCTGCACGCCGCCGATTACGCGGGGCCGGAGTATCTGCGCCACCACGGACGGCTGGGCTATAGCCGGGGCTGCCCGGCGTTGCCGCCGGAGCAATACCGCGCCATTATCGGTGCCGTAGGGGAAGGGGCCTGCCTGCTGCTCTGCGGTTCCGCTCTGGAGTCGCGCTGGCTCGACGGGGCGGCCGCCAGTCAGGCCTTCACGGCAAGAGGCTGGCGCTAGCGCGGTTTCGCAGTCAGCGGACGCCGTACCGCGAAGGGTTACTTCGCGACGCCCGGCCTGAGTTGGCTGCGGCCGTCGGCAACGACCCGCGAAGTGAAGCTTCACGCTACCCACAGGCGGTGCACCGACCCTGAAACTGCTTGAACGCCGGCTTGCGAAGCAGGCTTGCGGCGAAAATATGCCCTTGGCGCTGCGGCATAAAAAAGCCTCCCCAAAGGCTGGGGAGGCTTTTTTTGGCGTTAATCAGTAGGTGTTAGCGTAAGGCCAGCTTATGGCTGATGCCTAACTCAGGCACCGTGAGCTGGTACAGCCCGGCCGGCAGCGCCTTGGCAACGGCCAGCCGAAGCTGGTTCGAGCCCGGATACATCTTCACGGTTTCCTCGTGGACCAAACGACCCGTCAGATCGAACAAGCGCAGGGACACGCTTTTTTCCAGCGTCGTTTTCACCGTCAGCTCGATACGGTCGGAAGTGGTAGGGTTGGGGTAAACCTCAATCTCCGCTTTCTCGGCCAGGTAGCCGGCGGAAGTCATCGGGCTATTCGCCAGCACTGTTTCGCGGCGGCCGGTCATGGCCCCGGTTACTACGGTGGGGGCGGTGTAGGTGGCTTTCACGAAGCAGCGCTGGGCCGGGTTGGCGGTGCTGGTGTTGCGGGCGCGCAGCGTGTACCAGCCCTCGGCGGGGGTGATGTAGGAGCCGCTGAGGGTGCCGGTGCCGGCCACGCTGCTCACGATGGTGCCGGCGCTGTTCACCACGGCCACGGTCAGCGAGCGGGTGGCATCGGTGGGGAAGAGGTTGTAGCTGATGGTGCGGCTGACCCCCACGTAGATGCGGCCCGCCGTGCGGGAGACGGTGGAGGCGGCGGGCAGCGCGCCGCCCTGCCGCAGCGAGCGGACGTCGTTGTCGCCGAGGTCGTCGGCCAGCTCCCACTCGTGGGTGGTGGTGCGGGTGGGCAGGTTGTAGCCGGTAGTGGCGTTCACGGGGGCCCACACCGAGTAGCCGCGCCGGCCGGCGTTGGCCGTGCCGTTGCAGGGCGGCGTGTTGATGGCCACGGTCTGCGAGCCGCTCACGGTGACGGTGGCGATGCCGTTGGCGCCGGAATAGTCCTTGAGCACGGTGCCGGGGGCGAAGTCGCAGCTCACGGTGCTGTTCTGCCAGGCCGTGAAGTTGTCGTTGATGCCGATAATGGCCCTGGTGCTCCGCTCAATCACGAGGTGGTCGGCGCCCTGCCAGCGCACCTTGTAGGCGCCCTGCTTGAATCTCAGGTTCTGGTGGCACCAAATCAGGTTTTCGATGTCCGTGCGTACGGGCAGGTCAACGGTGCTTTTGGGCGAGTGCGAATAGCGTTTGCCGGTGTTGCCGATGTTGAACAAGTCCTCAAAGAATATCTGGGGCGAGCCATCGAAGGCCAGCATCGCGGCGTAGGTTGCCGACAAGCGCGGGTCGAACGGGTCGATGTGCGGGGCCAGCTCCTGGCCGGTATTCCAGCCGGTGTAGTTGCCGCCCGCGTCCACGGTGGGCCGGAAGGTGTCGTGGTTGTTGACGAAAGGCACCGTCCGGTGCACGAACGTGCCGCCGATGTTCACCACGCGCCGGCCCTGCTGGAAGCCGGGCAGGCTGCCGATGTTGAAGTTGCCGCCGCCGCTCACGATGCTGTATAAACCGTCGCGCAGCGAGAAGTCGAAGGTGCCGGCGCGGTCCTGCACGTCGGTGCACCACTGGTCCAGCTGGCTCGCGCCGCCTACCCACTCGCCCACGGCGTACATGGTGGCTCCGCCATTGGCCCAGCCCGCGTTGCTTTGCAGGTTGGACAGGAAGTCTTCCATGGCGAATGCCGGGAAGTGCTTCACCGCGTCGACCCGTACGCCGTCGAAGCCCATCTGCTTTTTGTACCAGATAAGCCAGCTGCGGTTGCCGTTGCGCATGTAGTCCGTGCCCTGCGCGGGGTTGAAGGTAGCGTTGGAGCTTTGCCCGTAGGAGCCGTTATAATAGCTGATATCAGGTCCAAAAAGGATGGAGTGCAGGTCGCCGCTGGTCGAATTGTTGCCCACGTTGGGGTTGAAGTTCGGCCAGTTTTTGGAGAAGCGGCCGTTGCGGGCCAGGTAGTTGGCGGCCGACTCGTCGGTAGCGGGCCTGGTGAAGCTTACGTAGCGGAAGTTTTTGTACTTGCTCGTGATGTTGTCTTCCCAGGCGGCCGGGTCCTGCCCGCCGCTGCCGTTGGCCGAGCCGGCCCCGTCGTTGTGGTTGAGCACAATATCCTGAACCACCTGAATGCCGTTGGCATGGAGAATGGCTACGCCGCGCAGCAATTCATCCTTATTCCCCAGGCGGGTGGCTACAAAGCCTTTTTGGTACTTATCGCCCAGGTCATAGTTATCGAAGGGGGAGTAGCCATTGCCCTGGTTACTGTTTTTGATCGAAGGCGGCATCCAAACCGCGTCAATTCCCATGGCCTTCAGGCGCGGGGCCAGGTCGGCAATGTAGTTGGCCCAGCCGTTGGGGTAATTCGCATTCCAGTAGTCCCACCAAAAGCCTTGTAGAACAACTTGCTGGGCGCGGGCCGGGTTGCCGGACAGTAACAGGAACAGGGAGAGGGCGACCATCAGCCAGGGGCTGGGTCGTCGGGTAGAAATTTGCATGCGCAGGTGGGAATTTGGTTGGGGAAGGGAGCTGTGAAAGGGAAATTACTTGCGTAATTTATTTCGTATGTAAGGTATCCAGGAATATGGCATTATCCATATAAAGCCAAAACTTTTTTTATGCTGTAGTTCTCCGCCAGGCACGAGGAATTAATTAAATATAAGTGATGTTGAATGGATTGCGTCAGGAAAGAAAGGCATCATAATGCCCTGCTACTGCGTATAAGCATTTGTAAGGGCTTCCAGCGTTTGGGAAGCCTTTTTAACAACTGAAATACCTGCGGAAATGGAAAAGCCAAGTGTAACCCAGCGGAAGCGTCTTAAAGTTCGGGCTCGTCGTTTGCTGACGCGCCGGGTGCTGCCGTTCGTAGCCGCGCTGTTTCTCGCTACTCCCATGGCTGCGCCGGTCAGCAAATCGATGGCTCATGCTTCCGGGGTACAAACCAAGCTGCCTTCGGCGCAAGCCATGCAGGCGGTTTTTTTCGATCAGCAGCTGCACGATCTGTACCGCGACCTGAGTGTTGAGCAGCAGGGACTGACCTATGCGGTTTTTCTGAAGGCCATGACCGGCTACCTCAACCTGGAAAAGGAAGGTAAGCTTAGTGGCAAAAAGCTGCTGACCGTTATCGACTTCGATTTGCCGTCCACGGAAAAGCGCCTTTGGGTGCTCGACCTGGCCGCCGGGCAGGTTGTGTTTCATACCCTGGTAGCCCACGGCCACAACTCCGGTGAAAACATGGCCACGGCCTTCTCCAACGAGAACGAGTCGAATATGAGCAGCTTGGGCTTCTACGTAACGCAGGCCGAGTACACGGGCAAGCACGGCCGCTCCCTTAAGCTGCAGGGAGTAGATGAGGGCTACAACACCAACGCCCTGACCCGGGCGGTGGTGATGCACGGTGCTGATTACGTAAGTGAAGAGTTCATCCGTCAGTATGGCCGACTGGGCCGCAGCCTCGGCTGTCCGGCCCTGCCTATGGATCAGCATTCGCAGATTATTGATGCCGTGGGCAACGGCACCTGTCTGTTTCTGAACGGTAATGATGCGTCGTATTCGTCGAAATACCTGAACCAGGAAGTGGCCATGAGTACGCTGCTTTCCGGCAATAGCTGATAGCATCCTGATCTGAAACGAACAAGGGTCGTCCGCACTACGCGGGCGACCCTTTTTTAGGTAAAGCCGGGCTTCCGCCTAGCCTCCGGAGCTATAGTTTTACGCCCAGTTTTTTACCTATTGCTTCCAGATCCTGAATCACCGGGTCCAGCAACGGAATGCCGTCTACCAGGCGCACGGCGGCCATTTCGCGCTCGGGGTCGCCGGGGATGAGCACTTTCCGGCCTTCCACGGCCTGGGCATTACGGAAGGTGGTAATCCAGTTGTCCATGTGGGCTTTAAACTCGGCGGCGGGGCGGAAGGCATCGATCCGCATGGCCCCGAAGAAGTGTCCCAACCCCTGACCAACCGGATCGGCGGGCGGCTGGAGGAAGGCCACGAAGGGCGGAACCCACGGCCCGTAGTTGGCGCCGGAAAGGACGGCCGAAAAAATATCGACGATGCTGCCCAGACAGTAGCCTTTGTGGGACCCGGTGTCGCCGCCGAGGGGGAGCAGGGCGCCCCCGTTTTTCACCGCGTTGGCGTCGGTAGAGCCGGTGCCATCGGCATTCTGCACCCAGCCCGCGGGTACGGGCAGCTGTTTGCGCTGGGCAATTTCCAGCTTGCCGTTGGCAGCAGTAGTAGTGGCGAAGTCGGCGACAAAATCGGGCTGGTCGCCGGCGGGAATGGCCACGGCAATAGGGTTGGTGCCCAGCAGCCGGTCGAGGGAGTAGGTGGGCGCCACGAGCGGACTGGCGTTGGTCATGGCTATGCCAACCATGTCGTGGGCCAGGGCCTTCATGGCGTGGTAGCCGGCAATGCCGAAGTGGTTGGAGTTCTTTACCGACACCCAGCCCGTGCCTGCCAGTCGGGCTTTTTCCAAGGCAATGGCCATGGCCCGGGGGGCTACCACCAGCCCCAGCCCGCCGTCGCCATCTACCACGGCCGTACTGGGGGTTTCATGGACGATGCCTACGCGGGGCGTTACGTTGATGCGCCCGGCTTCCCACAGGCGCACGTAGCCCGCCAGCCGGGCTACGCCGTGCGAATCAATACCGCGCAGATCAGCCGACAGCAATACTTCAGTAGCCAGCGTCGCATCGGTCTCGGGGCAGCCCATGCTAAGAAAAACCGATTCGGTGAAAGTGAAGAGGTGGTTATAGGAGAAGGTCATGGACGGTTTTGGGCAGCCAGTAGAGTGAAAACGAGCGTCAGGCCGCGCGTAGCCGGGGGATCTTGCGTGCTGACATTGGAGTAGTGACCTGACAATGCCCCGCGAGATGCCTCGGCTACGCCCGGCAGGACGTGCTGATAGGCGTTCAGTTAGCCCGCCTGCAGCATTTCGGCCAGCAGGCCTTCTTTCAGGGCGTAGGCCGAAGCCCGGATGTGGGTGAACTGGTAGGTTTTCAGCACAAAATCAATCAGCACGCAGGCTACCACAATCATGTCGGCGCGCAGGGGCGTCATGCCGGGCATGAGCAGGCGCTGGGCGTGGGTGGTGGTCAGCAGCTGGTCGTAGCTCTGGTAGAAGCTGGAAAGGGGAATAGCCGTTTCGGGGGGCGGGTTGTTGCCGCGCACTTCCCCCTGGCGGGCGGCCTGCAGGTCGCCCAGGGTGTCGAAGGTGCCGGAAGCCCCGACCAGGGCCCGGGGTCGAAAGTGCTGAATGGCGGCAGTAAGCGGAGCTAGTTTGTCGGTCAGGTATTCCTGCTCGGCCCGCACATCGTCGGGCGTTAGCGGGTCGTGGCGGAAAAACTGATCCAGCAGCCGCTGGGCCCCGATTTCGAAGCTTTGTTTCCAGAAGATGGTTTCCTGGTTGGCCACGATAAACTCCACGCTGCCACCCCCGATATCCATGAGCAGATGCGGCTCACTACCCAGATTTACGGCCTGGCGCACTCCTTTGGTAATCAGCTCGGCTTCGCGGGCCCCGGCAATAATTTCTACCCGGATGCCGTGCTGTTCGAAGATATCCTGCACCAGCTCGGCGCCGTTGGCCGCGTTGCGCACGGCGCTGGTGGCGGTGGCCCGTACCTCAGTGACCTGGTGGAGCTCAATTTCTTCCTGGAAGGCCGCCAGCGTATGCAGGGCCCGGGCGTAGGCTGCCGGCGCAATTTCGCCCTTGCTGATCCCGCCTTCGCCTAGTTTTACGCCCACCTTGGTCCGCAGCAGCACCACCGGCTCAGCATGACGGGCCTCGGGCAGCTCCACAATGAGGAGGTGAAACGTATTGGTGCCCATATCAATCAGGGCCAGACGACGATGACGCATGTTGGTGTTTGGTTTTCAGGTATTGGCTTTTGGTTTTTCGGCGACGGAGGTTCTTCAGCAGAGGGCCAAAAACCAAAAACCACTCACCAAAAACCACCCATCAGGTGGCAAACCGGCAGAAGGTGCCCAGCGGTAGCTTGCGCTGGCCCTGGTCGTGGAGGTAGATTTCCCCGATTTCACGAATAGTATGCGTTTTGGGGAAGATCTCGGTCGCCAGGTTGTCCAGGATCAGCGCCGAAAAGCCCAGCGAATACAGGTTGATCAGGAAGAAATGATCCTGGGGGTCGAGCAGCTGGTGGCAGAGCTTCATCAGCTCGTTTAGCTCGTCTTCCAGCTGCCATTTCTCGCCGTTGGGGCCGCGGCCATAGGCGGGCGGATCCAGGATCAGACCCTGATACTTGCTGCCGCGCTTTACTTCGCGCTTCACGTACTTCATGGCATCTTCCACCAGCCACCGCACCCCGTCGATGCCGCTGGCTTCCATGTTGTCGCGGGCCCAGAAATTGACTTGCTTCACCGAGTCGAGGTGAGTGACATCGGCTCCGGCGGCCCGGGCGGCCAGGGTGGCGGCTCCGGTGTAGGCAAACAGGTTCAGGACCCGCGGCACGGCGGCCTGCCGGAGCTTGGTCTGCTGGTAGATAAACTGCCAGTTGGGGTCCTGCTCCGGAAACAAGCCTACGTGTTTAAACGACGACATGCCCAGCCGGAACCGCAGCTTCAGCCCGTTCTGGTCGTAGTTAATCAGCCACTGCTCGGGCGTACCGGGCTTTATTTTCCACTGGCCACGCTCCTGACTGCCTTTTTCGCGGGTGAAAGCGGCGTGCGCCCGGCCCCACTCGGCCGCCGGCAGATGCGGGTCCCAGATAGCCTGGGGCTCAGGCCGGGCCAGAATGTGCTGCCCGAATCGTTCAAGCTTTTCAAAATTGCCCGAGTCGATCAGCTCGTAATCCGGCCAGGTGCCGGTGGTCAGGAAGGAATACATAGTAGAAAGCTAAGCCGCCGCCGGGCGGGCCGCCAAAGGTAGGGTATCCGGTGTGAATCCGGGGCTGGGTTTTCGCGGGGCCCGGCTGACCGTTTTTGCGGGTTGTAGAACATGGTGACGACTGAACGGACAAGCTAAGAAGCTGTTTGAGTTAGTTTTGTTGGATGCAAGCAGCCTCCATTTCAGCCGTTCGGAAACGGTA